>DASZCG010000359.1:0-27405 GCA_035943355.1 Gemmatimonadales bacterium | reverse complement strand
CGCGGGGGGGGGGCAGCGGCCGGCCCCGCCGCCCCCGCCGCCCCCGCCCACGCCGGATGAGCTGCCGAATCTGGGCAAAGTGCTCGCCATCTCGAGCGGCAAGGGCGGCGTCGGGAAGTCCACCGTCTCGGCGAATCTCGCCGCCGCGCTGGCACTCGAGGGACACCGCGTCGGACTGATGGATGCCGACATCTACGGTCCGAATATCCCGCGGATGTTCGGTGTGGAGACGAAGCCGGAGGTGCAGGGCGGCAAGATTCAGCCGCTCGATGCCCACGGGGTGAAGCTGATGTCGCTCGGCTTCATCGTGGAGCGCGACGCGCCGGCGATCTGGCGCGGTCCCATCATCATGAAAATCATCACCCAGTTCCTGCGCGACGTGGCGTGGGGCCAGCTGGACTATCTCCTGGTGGACCTGCCCCCGGGCACCGGTGATGCGCAGCTTTCGCTCACGCAGATCGTGCGACTGCACGGCGCGATCATCGTCACGACGCCGCAGGAGATGGCGGTCGGCGACTCGCTACGGGGCGCCAAGATGTTCGAGCGGGTGGGCATCAAGATCGTGGGAATCGTCGAGAACATGAGCTACTTCGTGTGCCCGCATTGCCAGGCGCGCTCCGAGGTGTTTCTGGCGGGCGGCGGCGCGCGCCTCGCCACCGAGCTGGGCGTGCCGCTGCTCGGGCAAGTCCCGCTGCAGGCCGGCATGGCCGACCTGGCCGATCGCGGCAAGCCCATCGTGTTGAGCGAACCCGAGTCGCCGGCCGGCGTCGCGTTGCGCGATCTCGCCCGCACCGTGGCGGCGCGGGTCGCCGGTTTGTCCCCCGCGCTTCCCATCACCGCACCGCGCTGAGCCAGAGGTCGGGATGGCGAGCCTGGGGATGTTGGCCGCGACCGTCTTGATGCTCCAGCAGGCCGCTTCCTCCCGCCAAGACCTGCGCGCCGGGCTCGATACGCTGTACGGCGGAGAGTTCGGCCGCGCCGCGGCATACTTCGAGACGCTGGCGCAGCGTGACTCGACGGATCCAGCGCCGCTCGTCTTTCAGGCCGGCGCCTACATCTGGTGGGCCTCCGCGCTCGATTCCTCCACCTACGAGCTGGCACGCATCGATTCACTGCTCGGTTTGGCGCTGGTGCGCGCGCGCAATCAACCCGCCGCGACGGCCGATTTCTGGCTTGCGACGGCGCTCGGCTACCGCGCCCGGCAGCGCGAGGAGCATGGCCACGGCTTCAGCGCTGCCAAAGACGCCAAAGCGATGCGGGACATCTACCAGCGTCTCCTGGCGTCCGACTCGACGTGCTTCGACTGCTATCTGGGTCTGGGAGTGTACGAGTACGGCCTGGCTCGCGCGGGCGCGCTGTCGCGGTTCTTCGCGCGCCTCATCGGTCTGGGAAGCGGCAACGCGGAGCGGGGGATACGCTACATGCGGCGCGCGGCCCACGACGGCGACCTCGCGCGCGTCGAGAGCACGTGGGTGCTCGCCGCGGCGTTGATGCGGGAAGCCGCGCGCGATCCCGGGGGGCGGGCGGTACTCGAGCGCGAAGCGCGCGGCTACGTGGAGTCGCTCGCCGCGCGCTACCCCGCCAATCCGGTGTTTCAGCGGTTTTTGAAAGAAACGGCCGGTACGCTCCCCCCCTCAGTGGGAGAAGCGATACGACCGGCGGCTCGTCCTCCGACGGCTGCGCCTGCCCTGGCGCCGATCGGGTGGCGTCAAGGCGGCGAGCTTGCCGAGCATGTTGTGCACGTGACTCTTCACCGTGTTGGTCGCGATCTTGAGCCGCTGCGCGATTTCCTTGTTGCCGAGCCCAACGGCGATCAGCTCGCGGATCTCCTGTTCGCGCTTCGTGAGTCGAACGGATCCCACTCCCGCGCGCGCGGTACGACTCGTGCTGCTCGCGTTCCCCATACCGGCGCCGCTGGGTGGCGGGAGGTCGGTGCCGCTTGCGACCGAGCGGATCGCGTTCACGATGTCTTCAGCCGTCGCGTCCCTCATGATGAAGCCGTTGGCACCGCGTTCGATGAACTGCTGCACGTCCTGCTGCGCGGGCACGAAATCCATCACGATGGCTTTGGCATCGGGTGCCGTCGATTTCAAGTTGGAGAGGAACCTGGGACCGTCTCCGTTGGCGAGCGCGGCATCGAGCAATACGACTTGCGGTTTGGCGTTGCGCAGCTGGGCCGTGGCGCTGCGCGCGTTTGCCGCGCTCGCGACGATCTCTACATCGGGAAATGCGGCGAGCAGGCGGGGGAGACCGTCGCGCATCAGTCGATTGTCCTCAACGACGAGCGTACGAATCCGGGAGGCCGGCGCGGCTGTAGATCCGACCCGGCGCTCACCGCGACGACGATTACGTGCGCCGTCGGGCTCCGTCATGCGGTTATCCAATCCGCGTCTGCGTTGCGGGGAGACCCGGCGCTCGACATGGCGAATGGTCCAAGCCACACTCCACCCCCTTCCTGGGCGTCTCGTCAGCGCCAAATGGCGCAGGCAGTAATCATGAGCTCGAGTTGAACCGTGGCGAATCCCTCCTTTAGCTTAGGCCGCATGAGCCAACCACTACGCCGCGTGGCGCTCCTGGTCGGGCTTGCGGCCGTGTACTACTTCGCCGCGAAGCTGGGACTTCGATTCGCATTCATCAACAGTTCGGTCACGACCGTCTGGCCGCCCGCCGGCATCGCGCTCACGGCGTTCGTGTTATTCGGCTACCGCGTGTGGCCAGCGATTTTCGGCGCCGCATTCCTCGCGAACGTGACGACGACGGGCGCCGTGCTGCCGTCGATCGGCATCGCCGTAGGCAATACCGTGGAAGGCTTGCTTGGTTCCTACCTCGTCAACCGCTTCGCGCGGGGCGGCCGTGTGTTCGATCGGGTGCGCGACATTTTTCGCTTCACCGCGCTCGCCGCGCTGCTCAGCACCATGCTGAGTGCGACGATCGGCGTCGGCTCGCTCGTCACGGGCGGCCTGCTTGCGTGGTCGGCGGCGCCGCGCGTGTGGCTCACGTGGTGGTTGGGCGACGCGGTAGGCGACATCGTCATCGCACCCGCGTTGATCCTGTGCATCGGCGTCAAGCCGGCGTCGCGCATGAGTCGCAGCCGCGTGATCGAGGCGATTGCGGCCGGACTGGTCGTCGCGTCGGTGACGTTCGCGATTTTCGGCGGGCTCTTTCCGTCGCGCAATTACTCGCTCACCGTGTTGCTGTGGCCGGTGCTGATCTGGGTGGCGTTCCGCTTCGGACCGCGCGAGGCCGCCAGCGCGATCCTCATTGTCTCGCTCATCGCCATCGCGCGGACCGTCCACGGCTACGGCCCGTTCGGTCACTACCGGGTGGGCGAATCGCTCACGCTGCTGCAGGTGTGGACCGGGATCACCGCGGTCACGAGTCTCGTCCTGGCGGCAGTCGTCGCGTCGCAGCGGGACGTCGAGGGCACGTGGCGTCAGCTGGCCGTCACCGATCCGCTGACGGGACTCGCGAACCACCGCCAGCTGGTGAATTCGCTGGAGGGGGAGATCAAGCGCTCCCGTCGCACGGCCCAACCGCTGGCCGTGGTGCTGCTCGACCTCGATGGCCTGAAGCAGATCAACGACCGGCACGGCCACCTCGCCGGCAGCCTGGCGATTCGCCGCGTGGCCGAGGCCCTGCTGGGCTCGTGCCGGGCGACCGACACGGCGGCGCGCTTCGGCGGGGATGAATTCGCGCTGGTCCTGCCGGAGACCGGCGAGGCGGCGGCATGGCACGTCGCCCGCGGCGTCGTGGATCGGCTGGCCACCGACGCCGAAAAGCCGAACCTGTCCATCAGTGTCGGGGTAGCAGTGTACCCAGGGCATGGGGAGACGGTCGAGGCACTGCTAAACGCAGCCGACGTCGCGCTGTACGAGACGAAGGAACGCCGCAAGACACGAACCGCGGGTCTTGCTCCCTAACCGGTCGCCACTAGGTTTGGAGCCATGGCCGACACCAAAAAGAGCACGAGCGTGACGACGCGTCCCGCCGAAGGTCCCGGTGGGCTGTCCGAGTCATCTGCCGGGCTGCTTCGCGAGCTGGTCGCGCACTTGCGCCAGAACCGCACGCAGCTGCGCGAGGAATGGGCGCGACGCATTACGCGCGCTGAGCTGCTGACGGCGATGACCGAAGAGGAAATCTTCGCCGAAGCCACCGCGGTGTACGACAACTACGTGGAAGCGCTCGAGACGGGAACCTTCGAAGCCCTGCAAGCCTACTCGCGGCGACTGTCGGAGCGCATCATTCCGCGGGGCGTCGAGACCGACGAAGTCGTCGGCATCGTGCTGCTGCTGCGTGACGTGCTCGCCCGCTCGCTGTTCAATAAATACCAGGACAACGTCGAAAAGCTGAACCGGATTCTCGACTCGTACGAGCCCGCGGCGAACCGCATCGCGAACACGGTGGCCGTCGGATTCGTGGAAGAGCGCGAGCGCATCATCCGGCAGCAACAGGAAGCGATCCGGGAGCTGTCGACGCCGGTGCTACAGGTGCGTGAGCGGCTCCTCATTCTCCCCATCATCGGCGTCATCGATCCGCAGCGCGCCCGCCAGCTGACGGAACAGCTGCTGCGCGCGATCCGCGCCAACCGCGCCAAGGTCGTCGTCATCGACGTGACCGGTGTGGCGGCCATGGACTCGGGCGTCGCGAACCACCTGGTGCAAACGGTCGAGGCGTCGCGCCTGCTCGGCGCCACCGTCATCGTGACCGGCCTGTCGCCGGAAATCGCGCAGACCCTCGTCACGATCGGAGTCGACCTCAGCGAAATGGCTACCGTCGGCGACCTGCAGGGAGGCATCGAAGAGGCCGAGCGGCTGCTGGCGGATCGCGCGCCGCCCGCACTGCAGCTGCGCGAGCTTCCGCCCGAAACGAACCGATAACACCCACCCCCCCTCCGGAGGACGCAGTGGAAGTACCGATTCTGCGGCAGGGGCAGTACCTCATCGCGTCGATTCAGTCCGCCCTCACCGACGCCGACCTCTCCCATCTCCGCGAAGCGCTGATCGCTCAGGTCGGGCGGTCGCGCTGCCGCGGCGTGATCGTCGACGTGACCGCCCTCGACGTCATGGATTCGTTCGCCGTCCGCACGCTGCGCGACATCACCCACATGGCGCGGCTGCGCGGCGCCGAGACGGTGATCGTCGGGATCCAGCCCGACGTCGCTTTCGCGATGGTGCAGCTCGGCCTGACGCTCAAAGGCGTTGCGACCGTGCTGGACCTGGAGGAAGGCCTCGCCTTCCTCGACGGCCGCACCAAAGAGCGCACGCTCGAAGTCAAGCCCAGACGACCGAGTGGCCGTGGGTGAAGAGCTGCGCCTCACGATTGCCGCGGACGTCGATGTCGTTGAAGCACGACAGCAAGGACGCGCGCTAGCGGCAGTCGCAGGGTTTTCGAGCGGTGAGCAGACGGTCATTGCCGCCGCGATCTCGGAAATTGCCCGCAACATCCTGATGTACGCCAAGAAGGGTGAGATCATGCTGAGTCTCGTCCAGAACGGCGATCGCCAGGGCGTGTCGATCGTCGCGTCCGATCAGGGACCCGGCATCGCCGATATCGAGCGCGCCATGCAATACGGGTATTCGACGTCGCACGGCGTGGGCGCGGGGCTGCCGGGTGCCAAGCGCCTGATGGACGAGTTCGACCTCAAATCGGTGGTGGGGCAGGGAACGACCGTCACGATGAAGAAATGGCGGCGGTTAATGTGATGATCGACACGGCGTTCGCCGAGCTGACGCTGCCGGGCCAGGCGGAGTCGGGCGATCTCTGTCTTATCAAGCGCGTCGGGAGGGGAACTCTGCTCGCCGTGGCCGACGGGCTCGGGCACGGTGAGGAAGCTGCATCCGCCGCCCACGCCGCCGTTGCTGCCATCGACCGCTTTGCGCGCGCGCCGCTCGTGGAGCTCGTGAAGCGGTGTCACGAGGCGCTGGTCGGCATGCGCGGCGTCGTGCTGGGGCTCGCCTTTCTCGATCCCCAGGCGGCATCGATGCAGTGGCTCGGCGTGGGAAACATCGGCGGCGTGCTGCTCCACGCCGACACCAGGGCGCGGCCGCCCCGTGTTTCGCTCGTACCCAACGCGGGATTCATCGGCGCTGAGCCGCCGCACGCCACGGCGCGCGCCGTGCCGCTCGCTGCGCGCGACACCATAATCCTGTACTCAGACGGCATCAAAGACGGATTCGCGGAATCGCTCGTGCTCGCCAACTCGCCGCAAGAGATCGCCGATTTCATCATCGCGCGCCATACGAAAGGCACCGATGATGCGCTTGCGCTGGTAGCACGTTACGGCGGCTGATTCTCCCGAAATAGCGGCGACAACGCCCGCAGCGGGCTCGCTGACCGTGGGGCCGCTGCGGCCCGTCGTGTTGCGTCTCGCCGTGCCGGCCGTGGCGATGATGGCCTGCCATTTCACGTTCAATCTGATCGACAGCATCTGGGTAGGCCGGTTGATCGGGCCCGCGGCGCTGGCCGCGGTCTCCACCGCGGGCTTCTACGTCTGGGTGGTGCTCTCTTTGGGCGAGATGGTGGAGATCGGGTTGATCGCGGTCGCGGCGCGCCGCCATGGCGAGGGCCGACCGGAGCGCGCCGCGCGCGCGGCGGCGGCGGCGGTCGCGTACGCCGTGCTCGCCGGACTGGTCGTGAGTGTGGTGGGCGTGCTCCTGGCGGACACGATGTTTCGGCTGATGAGGGTGCCTGCGGACGTGGCATCCCTCGGTCATGCGTATCTCACCACCTGGCTGCTGGGCGGGCCGCTGGTGTTCGGCTTTTTCGCGATGGAAGCCACGTTTCGCGCCGCGGGAGACACCCGCACGCCGTTCCTGATGCTGGCGGGTTCGGTGTGCGTCTCGATCGTGCTCGATCCGCTTCTGATCGCGGGAATCGGACCCTTTCCGCGGCTGGGCGTCGAGGGCGCGGCGCTCGCGTCGGTCATGGTGCGTGGCGGCGGCTTCCTGATCGGCGGCTTCATCGCCCTGCGGCGTGGGCTGTTGCGGATCAGCGCACCCGACTGGCGCGCGGTGCCCACGATCATTCGGATCGGCATGCCGCTGTCGCTCGCGGGCGTGTTGCTCTCCGTCATTTACATGTGGCTGACGCGTTTCACGTCGCGGTTTGGGACCCCGGCGCTCGCTGCCCTGGGCGTGGGCCATAAGATGGAAGGGCTTGGCTTCATCGCGATCAGCGGTTTCGCGCTGGCCGCGAGCGCGCTCGTCGGCCAGAATCTTGGCGCCCGTCAGGAAGCGAGGGCACAGGAAGCGGTCAAGCTGACGGTGCGCTACTGCCTCGTCGTTACGGTCACGACCGCCGTCGCCTTTCTGCTTATTCCAGCTCGGTTGGTCGCGTTGTTCACGAGCGATCCGCAGGTGATTGCAGACGGCGTGCTATACCTGCGCGTGATCGCGTTTGCCCAGATCGGCCAGAGCTTCGAGCTGATTCTGGAGGGCGCGCTCGCCGGAGCCGGCTACACGTTTTGGCCGCAGGTCGTCAGCACCAGCCTCACGGCGATGCGCATTCCGCTCGCGGCCTGGTGGTCGCGTCACTTCGGCCTGCTCGGGATTTGGTTGGCGCTCAGTGTGACGGCGATAGCGCGCGGCATCGCCATGGTGCTCTTCTGGAAAAGCGGGCGCTGGCGTACCGTCAGGGTCTAAGTATGACGATCATCACGCTGCTTACCGATTTCGGCACCGCCGACAGCTACGTTGCCGAGGTGAAGGGTGTCCTGCTTTCTCGCCTGGCGGATGTCACGCTGGTCGACATCAGCCACGAGGTTCCGCCGGGCGATATTCGCGCAGCTCAGTATCTCCTGAGCCGGGCCTGGATGCATTTCCCCAGAGGGACGATCCACATCGCGATCGTCGATCCCGCTGTGGGAACGGAGCGCCGTGCGATTGCCGGAGAGAGCGATGGACATCGATTCCTGGCGCCCGACAATGGTCTGCTGTCGTTCCTGGTACCGGACGCGCGTCTCGTGTCTTTGCCCGTACCCGTGGGTGCGTCGGCGACGTTTCACGGCCGCGATGTGTTTGCCCCTGCCGCGGCCACGCTGGCGGCGGGCGATCCGATCGATGCGCTGGGAACCGTGATCACGCACGCTGTTCGCCGCCCGTTGCCGGTTGCACATCACGATGGAACCGGCGTGGTCGGAGAAGTGATCTATGTCGATCGCTTCGGCACGCTGATCTCGAACATCCTGCCATCGGCTGTTGAGCCGGGGGTCCGGATTCGTGTCGGCGACGTCGATGTCGGACCGCTGCGGCGCACGTTTGCCGATGCGCCACACGGCGCGCTGGTGGCCCTCACGGGCTCAGGCGGGACGGTCGAGATCGCGGTGCGAGACGGCAGTGCGGCGAGGTTGCTGGGAGTTGGTGTCGGAGCGGAGGTGCGCGCGTAAGCCTTGGTTACGCCGTCCAGTCTCCCGACGGTGTCGCCACCTTCACTTTCGCCATCACGCGGTCGGCAAATCCGGCGCTCGGCGCAAATTTCGGAAGCTGGACCAGCTCCAGAAGGACTTTGCGCTCGCGCTCCGCTTCGACGCGGCACAGCGAGCAGTCAGCGAGGTGCATGGCCCGTGCGGCAGGGAGCAGTCCCTGTGCCCAGAGCTCGATTTCATCGGTAGTGAGATGCATGGCGATGTCAGTCATTGGGTGTCCTACGGCCTCCTACGTGGCCTGGTTTCAGTCTCGGCGATCGTCCAGGTACGCTCGTAATTCATTACGAGCGCGATGGATATAGGTTTTGACCGTCCCCAGGGGCAGCTCGAGCGTATCCGCGATTTCTTCATACGAATATCCCTCGACGTGGCGTAGCAAAATGCACGACCGGTACTCCGGGCGGAGCCGCGCGATGGCCCGCTCGATGGCGGTGCCCAGCTCCCGATTCTCGACCTCGTCGAGCGGGCTTTCAGCCCGGTCACCGAGCTGCAGTGACGTCGCCCGCATCTGTTCGGGCGTCTCGGCGGACGGCGAGCCGTCGAGCGACAACGTATCGATGCTCTTGCGGCGGAGATGATCGATCGCGGCATTGTTCGCGATCTTGAAAATCCACGACGAGAATTTGAATTCCGGCCGGTATGATTTGATGCCGTTCAGAACCTTGAGGAACGTTTCCTGCGCGAGATCCTCGGCGAGCGCGCGATCGCGCACCATCCGGTAGAGCAGCGAAAACACCGGCCGTTCGTAGCGACGGACCAGCTCGCGAAACGCCGCGTCATGTCCCTGCTTTGCCCATGCGACGACCTGTTGATCGCTGGCGTCGCTCAGGTGATCCGGCCTATCTTTCGCGCCTATGGGTCGTTCTCCAGCCTACGTCCGTGGCTTGTTCACGGCGATCGCTCCGCGCTACGACTTCCTGAACCACCTGCTGAGCCTCAACGTGGATCGGTCCTGGCGCCGCACCGCCGTCGCGCGGCTCGGCTGGGAAGCGAAACCAGACGGTACGTACCTGGATCTCTGTGCCGGCACCCTCGACCTCGCCGCCGAGCTGGCGCGCCGCGACGGCTTCCGCGGCCGCGTGATCGGCGCCGATTTCGTCGTGCCCATGCTCGCGCGTGGCAGGGAGAAGGCCCCTCCCCCCCGGACCGTGCCGGTCGCTGCCGACGCGCTGGCGCTGCCGTTTCCCGCGGCGCGGTTCGACGGCGCCCTGGTGGGATTTGGCGTTCGCAACCTGGCCGACCTCGACAGCGGTTTGCGCGAAGCCGCACGCGTGCTGAAGCCGGGCGCGCGCTTGGTCATCCTGGAATTCGCCACGCCCCGACTCGCGCCACTGCGCGCGATCTATCTCTTCTACTTTCGCCGGATTCTCCCCGCCATCGGCCGGCTCGTGTCGAAACATAGAGACGCCTATACCTACCTGCCAGAGTCGGTGCTCGCGTTCCCCGAACCGGAGGCGCTGTCGCAGCATCTCGTGGCCGCCGGGTTTTCGCGCGTGGCCTTCGAGCGGCTGACGGGCGGCATCTGCGCGGTGCACCATGGCACTCGATAGCCTCCGCGCGTTCGTCGAGGCCATCGACAAATCGGACGATCTGACGCGGGTGACCCGTGCGGTGTCGGTGGACAAGGAAATCACCGAGATCGCCGACCGCTGCATGAAGTCGCCCGGTGGCGGACCGGCGCTGCTGTTCACCCAGCCCACGCTGCGCGGCGGCGGGAAGTCGCGGTTTCCCGTCGCGGTGAATCTGTTCGGGTCGGAGCGGCGCATGGCGCTCGCGCTGGGTGTCGAGTGTCTCGATCACGTCGGGGCGCGGATCGCCGAGCTCCTCGCGATGAAGGTACCGGAGGGATTGCTGGGCAAGCTCGCGATGCTGCCGCGTCTCGCCGAGGTCGCCAAGTTCCCGCCCAAGACGGTCGGCCGGCCGCCCTGCCAGAACACGGTGCTCCGGGATTCGGAAGTCGACCTCTCGCAGTTCCCCGTGCCGGTCTGCTGGCCCGAGGACGGCGGCCCCTACATCACCCTCGGTGGCGTCATAACGCGCGACCCGGTATCCGGCGTACGCAACGTCGGCATGTACCGCGTGCAGGTGCTGAGCAAGAACACGCTGGCGATGCACTGGCAGCGCCATAAGGTCGGCGCGGCGCACTGGCGCGTGATGGCGGAGCGCGGTGAGACGATGCCCGTCGCGATCGCGCTCGGTGGTGACCCGGCGAGCATCTATGCGGCCTCGGCGCCGCTGCCGCCGACGATCGATGAGTTTCTGTTCGCGGGATTCCTGCGCGGCGAGGGGGTGCGCCTCGCCAAAGCCGTCACGGCGGATCTCGAGGTCCCCGCCGAAGCCGAGATCGTGATCGAAGGACACATCGATCCACGCGACGACCTCGTCCTCGAGGGGCCCTTCGGCGACCACACGGGGTTCTATTCGCTCGCGGACTACTATCCCCAGGTTCACGTCACGGCCATCACGTATCGCAACGAGCCGATCTGGCCGCACACGATCGTAGGCCGGCCGCCGATGGAGGACTTTTACCTGGGCCATGCGACGGAGCGAATCTTTCTCCCGTTACTGCGGCTCACGATTCCCGAGATTGTCGATCTGCACATGCCGGCGGAGGGAATCTTCCACAACCTGGTGTTCGTGAGCATCGACAAGCAGTACCCGGGCCAGGCGTACAAGGTCATGAATGGACTGTGGGGGCAGGGCCTGATGTCCCTCGCCAAGGTCATCGTGGTTGTCGATAAGGACGTCAACGTGCGCGATCCCAAAGAGGCGTGGTGGGTCGCTCTGAATCACATCGATCCGGAGCGGGACGTCCGCTTCACGATGGGTCCGATCGATGTGCTCGACCACTCGAGCCGCGGCTTCACGTATGGCTCCAAGATGGGCATCGACGCGACGCGCAAGTGGAAAGAGGAAGGGTTCACGCGCGAGTGGCCGAACAAGATCGTGATGGATGAAGAGACGAAACAGCGCGTCGATGCGATGTGGAGGGACCTGGGCATTGACCTCTGACGGCCGGACGGCGGGACGGCCAGACGGTCGCGAGGGCCAAACGTTTGGCGGCGAGTCGCTGTTCGTTCGGCTTATGAACTTCGTCAAGCTCCCGCACACCGTTTTCGCGCTGCCGTTCGCGCTGCTCGGCGCGATCGTCGCGTCGTACCAGCGGCCGGTCACGTGGCGCGTGGCGATCCTGGTCGTTGTCGCCTTCACAGCGGCGCGGTTCGTCGCGATGGGATTCAATCGGATCGCCGACCGCCGGTTCGACGCGCGGAACCCGCGCACGCAGCAGCGCGAGCTGCCGGCCGGCCGCCTGACCGTCAGCCAGGCGTGGGCGGCGGTGATCGCCGCGATGGTGGTGTTCCTGTGGGCAGCGTGGGCGCTGAATCCGCTGTGTGCCGCGCTCGCGCCGGTCGCGCTGATCTGGATCGTGACCTATAGCTACACGAAGCGCTTCACCGACTGGTCGCACCTGTGGCTGGGGGGCGCGCTCGCCATCGCGCCCGTCGGCGGATATGTCGCGGTCACGGGCGCCTGGAGCGATCCGTGGTGGCTGCTCTTGCTTGTTGCCGTCGCCGTGGCCTGTTGGGTGGCGGGCTTCGACATCTTCTACGCGCTGCAGGACGAGGCGTTCGACCGCGCGGAGGGCTTGCGGTCACTGGTCGTCCGGCTGGGCCAGGGGTGGGCGATCATGACGGCGAAGTTGCTGCACGGCGCGGCAATTGCCGCGTTGATCCTGTTCGGAAAGGGAGCCGGTCTGGGACTCCCCTACATGATCGGCGTGGTCCTGGCAATCGTCGTGATCGGGTGGGAGCACCGCCAGGTCAGACCGGGCGACTTGTCGAAACTCAATGCCGCCTTCTTCACGGCGAACGGGATTGTGAGCATCGTCGTGTTTTTGGGCGCGTTGGTCGATCGAGTGTTATGAACAAGAGGCGCAAAAAGGCGGGGAAGCGCGCGGGGGGTATGGTTCCGCAGAATCACTCGCCCCGCGGTTCCCCGCCATTGCCCGCCGTTGCCCCACAACGCCCGCCTCCACATCCCTACCGCTCCCCCACTCCAAACCGCCGCGGGCGGTAAGAATTAGGGAGTCGGCTTGTCGCCGAGACGCGCCAGGTCGAGCAGGAACGCGTACTCGAACGCCACATCGCGCCAGCGCTTGTAGCGACCCGACGCGCCGCTGTGCCCCGCTTCCATGTTCGTGCGCAGAATCAGGCGGTTCGTGTCGGTCTTCATGGCGCGAAGCTTGGCCGTCCACTTCGCCGGCTCGACGTACAGCACCTGCGTATCGTACAGACCAGCCGTGATGAGCAGGTTGGGGTAGGCCTTCCGTTCGACGTTGTCGTATGGTGAATACGACAACATGTACCGGTAGAACGTCGAGTCGTGCGGATTGCCCCATTCGTCGTACTCACCGGTCGTCAACGGAATCGTCGAGTCCATCATCGTCGTGATGACATCGACGTACGGCACGCCGGCGATCACGCCTTTGAACAAGTCGGGCCGCAAGTTGACGACCGCGCCCATGAGCAACCCGCCCGCGCTCGCGCCGCGCGCGAACATCCGGTCCGGCGTCGTGTAGCCGCGACGGACCAGATCGTCGGCGACATCGATGAAATCGGTGAAGGTGTTCTTCTTCTGAAGTTGTCTGCCGTTTTCATACCAGGCCCGGCCCATTTCCGACCCGCCGCGAATGTGCGCGATCGCGAACACAAAGCCGCGGTCGAGCAACGAGAGCCGGTCGGATGAGAATGTCGGATCCGTGCTCGCGCCATACGAGCCGTATCCCGTCAGCAGCAGGGGCGCCGGGCGAGCAATGCCCTTGCGCGACACGATGGACACCGGGATGCGAGCGCCATCGCGGGCGGTCGTGTAGAACCGCTCGGTGACGTAATTGGCCGGATCGAAGCCACCCAGAATCGAATCGCGCTTGAGCAATGTTTTCTGCCGCGTCTGCATGTCGTAATCGTATGTGGACGACGGCGTCGTCAGCGAGGTGTAGACATACCGCAGCAGCGGCGTGTCGAATTCGCGATTGACGCTGACGTACGCGAGGTACGCGGGCTCGCCGAAATCGAGGTAGTACTCCGCGCGCCCTCCCCCCGTCCAGGGCCGGATGCGCAACTGCACGAGACCGTCCCTGCGCTCGCTCAACACCATGTAGTCCTTGAAGAACTCGAAGCCCTCGAGCAGCACGTCCGGGCGATGCGCAATGACTTCCTCCCAGTTGTCACGACCCGGCCGCGCCACCGGCGTGCGCAGCAAGCGGAAATTCTTGGCATGATCATTCGAGAGGATATAGAAATAGTCCCCGAAATGGTCGGCGTAGTACTCGTGACCGCGCTCTCGCGGAATGAGGACGCGCACGGGCGCATCGGGATGATCGGCCCGGACGTAGTGGAACTCGGTCGCCATCGTCTGCTCGGACTGAATCATGATGTAGCCCCGAGACTTGGTCTTGAAGACTGAGGTGTAATACGTCTCGTCCTTGTCCTCGTAGACCAATTGGTCAGTCGATGCGGGCGTGCCGAGCTTGTGACGATAGATCTGATAGGGTCGGACCGTCACGGAATCGGGCTTGGTGTAGAACAGGGTGCGATTGTCCTCGGCCCAGGCGATGCCGCCAATCGCGCGCGGGACGACGTCGGGAAGCAAGTCGCCGGTGCGCAGATTCTTGAAGCGAATCGCGCTCACGCGTCCACCGGTCGTGTCGACGGCGAACGCGAGCAGATCGTCGCCGGAGCTGATCTCCCACGCCCTGATCAGGAATGTTGGTTTGCCTTCCGCGAGTGCGTTCGCGTCGATCATGATCTCTTCGGGGGCGCTGAGCGAGCCGCGCTTGCGCGCATAAATGGGGTAGTTCTTTCCCTCCACCAGACGCGTGTAGTAGAAGTAGTTGCCTTCGCGAAATGGGACCGACTGGTCGTTCTGGAGCACACGCCCCTTCAGCTCGTCGTAGAGCCGGTTCTGCAGCGCCTCGGTATGCGCCATGACTGCTGTGGTGTAGGCGTTCTCGTCTTCGAGGTATTTGATCACCTCGGGGTTGCTCCGCTCGCGCAGCCAGTAGTAGGGGTCGGTGCGCACGGTGCCGTGCTCGTCGAAGCGGTGTGCGCGGACAGCCGCCACCGGTGGCGTGAGCGCTGGTGCTGTGGGAGATGGTGCGGGTGCCTGCTGCGCGACGACGCCAGCGGGAACGAAGGCCGCGAGGGCCAGGAATCGCCGATTGGTGATCATGAGGTCGAATAAACGCTATGTTTCGGGCCGTGACCACCCCCGGCACGCGCGCGAGTCCCATCGTCCTCGCCATTACGGGAGCCTCCGGCGCGCCGTACGCCGTGCGCCTGCTCGAGGTGCTCGCGAACCACCACGTGCCGACGTGGCTGCTCGTCTCTGCGCACGGCTGGCGGCTGCTTGCCGAAGAATGCGGCATCAAGGACGAGCCCGGGCTCCGGAAGGCGACGGGTGGCGAATGGTCGAGCGTGCGGGTCTTCAACGACGGGGATCGTGGCGGGGAGCCCGCGTCCGGCTCGGTGCAGACGCTCGGGATGGTGGTGTGCCCCTGCTCGATGGGGACGATGGCGGCGATCGCCCACGGCACCAGCCGTTCGCTGATCGAGCGCGCCGCCGACGTGACGCTCAAGGAACGGCGCAAACTGGTGCTGGTGCCGCGCGAGACGCCGCTGTCGCTCGTGCATCTGCGCAACATGACGCTCGCGGCTGAGGCCGGCGCCGTTGTCCTCCCGGCCGCGCCGGGATTCTATCAACGGCCGAAGGAGATCGGGCAGCTGGTCGACTTCATCGTGCAGCGCATCATCGATCACTTCGGGTTGGCGATTCCACTGATCAAACCGTGGCAGGGATGAGCATGAATGTTCGCGAGATGCTGGCTCGTGACGTCACGCCGGAGCTGTACCGCGAGGTCCGCGAGCTGTGGAAGGCGCATTCGATTGCCGAAGACCGGCACGATATCGCGGGACTGATCGCGACGCTCACACCCGATTGTGTGTATGAGGTGGTTGGACACACGGGCGCCCGGTGGGAAGGGCATGCCGGAGCGACGCAGTTCTACACCGGGCTGCTGGGTGCCTTTCCCGACATTCACTTCGATCTGCAGCAGATTGTGATCGGACCGCAGGGAATATGTGAGGAAGCAAACGTGACGGCTACGCATAAAAACACGTGGCTGTCGTACGCCCCGTCGGGGACTACAGTCGAGTTTCGCGTCGTGATCTTCTTTCCGTGGGATGTGCGCGCGAGGAAGTTCAGCGGCGAGCGCGTGTTCGCGTTCCTGTGATCCTGCTCGTCCTCCTCCTGCAGCTGCCGGATTCGTTGCCGGCCAAGCCCGCGCCCCCTCCCGCGGCGTGGCGCGGCCTGATCGGTGCGTACGCGAGTGGTCCAGAGACGCTCTACATCTATGAGGATCGCGGCGCTCTGGTCATGCTGGTGGACTCGAGCGCCCCCGCGCGACTCGCTCAAGCGTCCGAGTCAGTCTTTACGTCTCCGGCGGAAGGCCCGTTTGGGGGCGGCGCGATTGTGTTCCGCAAAAGCGAAGTCCAAGCGCAGCGTCGCGCCTGGCGCCGCCTCCAGCTTGGCCCGGTGGAGGGCGGCCAGCTGCGACTCCGGCCCGTCCAGCCGGTCACCGAGCTGCTCACAGCCGATCGCGCGCTGACGCCACCGGCTGAGAGCGGCGCGTTCATCGCGCCCGACTTGGTGGAGCCGGCGAGACTCGACTCCAGCATCCATCTCGACATCCGCTACGCCACGACGAACAACTTCCTGAGCAGCGTCTTCTACTCCTCCCCCCACGCGTTCCTGCAGCGCCCCGCCGCGCTAGCCTTGGTGCGCGCCTCGCGAGCGCTCCGGCCCCTTGGCTACGGCCTGCTGATACACGATGCCTACCGTCCGTGGTACGTGACGAAAGTCTTCTGGGACGCCACGCCGCCGGCGTCACGCTGGCTCGTGGCCGACCCAGCTCGCGGCTCGAAGCACAATCGCGGGGCCGCGGTGGACATCACGCTGTACGACCGGGCGACCGGCCGGCCCGTCGAAATGCCATCCACGTATGACGAGGCGACGCCTCGCGCCCAGGCCGACTATCCCGGCGGCACTTCGCTGCAGCGGTGGCATCGCGCTCTGCTCCGACACGTGCTCGAGAGCCAGGGCTTCACGGTAAACCCCAGCGAGTGGTGGCATTTCGACTTCCGCGATTGGGCGCGCTATCCGATCCTCAACACGCCATTCGAGGAGCTGCTCGATCCTGCCGTTCAGGACACCACGCGCTACACCCACGCCGATACACTGCGCGGCTCGAACGGCCCCGGTCGGGCGTGGTGGGACGTCCAGTTCTACGATCTCCACGTTCGCGTGAACCCGGCCGACTCGAGCGTCACCGGATGGAATGGCATCACCTATCGGGTGCAACAGCCTCCTGCCGCGATCGGGATGCAGATCGACCTGCAGGTACCGCTCGAGGTCGACAGCGTCGTACAGGACCGCCGGAAGCTGCGGTACCGCCGGGACGGCAACGCGTTCTTCGTCACCCTGGCGGGCCCCCAGCGCGCCGGGGACCAGCGTACGATCACCGTGTGGTATCACGGCAGGCCGCACATCGGCCGGCGACTGCCGTGGGACGGCGGTTTCACATTCACGCAGGACAGCCTCGGCCATCGCTGGATCGCGACCGCGAACGAAGGTGTGGGCGCGAGCATCTGGTGGCCCAATAAGGACTATCTGGCCGACGAGCCCGACAGCCAACGAATCGCGATTACGGTGCCCGATTCGATGATCGACGTCTCGAACGGTCGGCTGCGGAACACAAGACAGAACGGTGACGGCACGAAGACGTACGAATGGTTCGTGACGAGTCCGCTCAACAATTACGACGTCACGATCAACGCCGGCCAATATGCCCACTTCAGCGACACGCTGGCCGGGGAAGCGGGAAAGCTGACGCTCGATTTCTGGCCGCTCGCCTATCACGTCGATACCGCCCGCAGTCAGTTCAAGCAGGTCGTCCTCATGCTGCGGTGTTTCGAGTATTGGTTCGGACCGTACCCCTGGTATGCCGATGGCTACAAGCTGGTCGAGACGCCACACCTCGGCATGGAGCATCAGAGCGCCATCGCCTACGGCAACCATTACTTGAACGGCTATCTGGGCCGCGATCTCTCAGGTACCGGGCTCGGGCTCCAATGGGACTTCATCATCGTGCACGAGAGCGCGCACGAGTGGTGGGGCAACAACATCTCGGCGCAGGATCATGCCGACATGTGGCTGCACGAGAGCTTCGCCAACTACGCGGAAGGCATTTACACCGAATGCCGGCTGGGCAAGACCGCTGGTGCGGCGTACATGATTGGCGCGCGTGGCGGCGTGCGGAACGACCGGCCCATCATTCCGGCGTTCGGCGTGAACGCGCAGGGCTCGGGCGACATGTATCCCAAGGGTGGAAACATGTTGCACACGATCCGTGCGGTCATCGACGACGACGCAAAGTGGCGCGACATCCTGCGGGGCCTGAACCGGCGATTCCGCCATCAGACAGTGACGGGTCAACAGGTCGAGGATTTCATCAGCGAGCAGGCGGGCGTCGACCTGAGCACGGTATTCACGCAGTACCTCACGACGACGAAGATCCCCGTCTTCGCGTATCGAGTCGAGGGATTGGAGTCGGGCCGAGGCGGAACGCTATCGTATCATTGGGCCGACGTCGTGCGAGGCTTTGACATGCCGGTGCGCATCAACATTCCGGGACTGGGGACCGAGCTGCTGCATCCCACCGAAGCATGGCAGACTCTTTCTGTCAGCTCCCCGGAGGCTGCAGACCTCACGGTCGACGAGAATTTCTACGTGACGACACGCCGTCAGCCGTGAGACTCGGCGTCCTCTCGGATACGCATGGTCTGCTGCGGCCGCAAGTATTTGAGATCTTCCGCGAAGTCGATCACATCCTGCACGGCGGCGATGTCGGACGCGATGATCTGCTCGTCGAGCTGCAAGGGCTTGCGCCCGTGACGGCGGTCTACGGGAATAGCGACGACATCGATCTCCGCGGCAAGCTGCCGCAGGTGGCCCAGGTCGAGCTGGATGGTTTTCAGATCGTGGTGACGCATGGAGATCAGTTCGGCAGCCCCGATCCCGCCAAGCTGCATGAGGCGTTTCCAGACGCCGAGATCATCATTTTTGGGCATAGTCATCGGCCGCTGCTCGAGCTGGTGGACAAGACGGTGACGGTGATGAACCCCGGTGGGGCAGGCGCTTCGCGGTTTGGGATACCGCCGAGCGTGGGAATTTTGGAGCTCGAGCCGGGGATTCCGCCGCGGGGACGGATCGTGTCGCTCAGTGCTCGTTCATCGGCATGACCGTTGGCGCCTTCAGTCGCGCGTAGACCGTAAAGCCGCCGGGTGTGCGACTGCCGTAAAATAGGCGGAGCTCCTCCGGCAGGATGTCGACGTTGCCGCGGGCGCCAAGCCACACGCCCACTGTCCGTACGGTGCCGATGCGGCGGGCATAGCCCAACGCGATATTCCCAATCGGCACCGTCTCGCTCACCGATCCCACCAGCGCCAGCTCTTCCGCCGTGCGTGTGACGTACTCTGCGCGTCCGAACACCGCATTGCGCTCGTCCAAGTCGATGTTCGTCTCGATGAGCGCCGTATTCAGGACTTGTTGCGACGCATCCGGCACGTTGGCTCCCCAGACGAGGGATGTGGACCAGGCGCCACCGGCGCGGGGAACGATGTGCATCGCCGAAAACCCAAAGCGATGCAGAGCCCCATGGGCATGCGTGCCGGTGCCCTCGGCGAGGTGCGCGGCGGATCCGGAAAGGCTCCAACGATCACTGGGGTTCACAGTGAGGCGAGCGGAATACGAGCTCAGGGGGGCAAAGTCGAAGTTTGTGCGAACCTCGTCCGGCAAATTGCCGTTGAACGCCGACGCTTCGAGATGGACGGAGTGACTGAACAAACCCAGCGTCACCACGCCGAAACTCTCGTGCGTGACATCCTGTGAGTGATGTCCGAGCGGCGCCGTAGGGTCATTCTCGGCCGAGGGGCGATGCAAGTAAGCGACTGGCCCGAGCGCGGGCTCGCCGGCTGCGGCGATGTAGGCGGCCCACCGCACGCCGCCGGTCAACGGACGCTCGTACAGTGCGGCCGCCTCGCTCACCAGTTCGTGAGGGTGCATCCGATCGGTGAGAGTGCCACCGTTGTAGGGCTCCGCCACCTGTAAGAGCTGCGGGTAGCCCGCCTTGGTCAGCGTGAAATACTCGGCGCTGGCCATCACACGCAGTCGCAGCGTCCCTCCCCCCAGCGTGCGCGAGGCATCGCCCATGATCCAGTTCACGCTGCCGAGCTGGTAGTTGCCCCGTTGGCTGAATTCCTTCACGAACTGCACGAACACAGCCCCGTGAATCATGACCCGCCAGTCGGATACCTGACGATGAACGGCGTGCATCGGCGCAGCCGCCGGAAGCCACGCCGTCCCCGATCCGAACGGGGGAAAGTCCGCAGCCCCCCCCCCGTGGCCCCCGTGCTGCGCTAGCGCCGGCGCCGCAGCCAGGCCGAGCGCGAGCTCAATGCACCAGAACTTGGATCGGACCGTACGTCTTCGTCGTGCTGTCAGCGAGAAAGAGCACCGAGACAAAGAGCGATCCCTCGGTGCCGAGGGCTGAAGTGGGGGTCACGGCCTTCCAAAACGGCAAACGCGGAATCGGCAGGGCGACGGCGAGAGACTCGGGATCGAATCGGAACGAGATGTCCACTCCGCCGGGAATATTCGTCCGTCGAGCACCGGTCGAATCGTAGAGCCGCACCTCGATTCGTGTCGTGTCGCCTTGCACCAGCGGGACGTGCTGGGTCAGTTCCGCGTTGAATGCGTCGAACAGCCGCATCTCCGCGTTCGTCGGAGTCCCGGACTCGACCTCGACGTGAAAGGGCCCGAATGACCGCGAGTTTAGGCTCGCGGGGAATCTCAACACGACCGTTTGCGTGCCGCTCGTGCCGACTGGTGATGTCGACGAGACGAGTTGTTGCAGTGGCCGACCGGGGACGGGCACCGACGTCGCAAGCGACGTGGGGTTGAATTCCAGATCCATACCCACACCACCCACGATGTCGGTGAGCCGGTGGCCGTCGGCCGCGTATAGTCGTGCCTCGATCAGGATCGACTCATCATCGGGGAGGCCGGTATGGACGGTCAGTTCGGTGCCACGGCTTGCGTCGTACAAGCGCACCTGCGCGATGGCGGCCGGCGAACCCGTGCTGTCGCCGTTCGTAGGGAGCGGCCCACCGCAGGACAGGGATCCAGCCAACGCTATCAGAAGCGCGGTACGGTCACGCATCCAGAATTGTAACACGACAGTGTCAGCGGTCGACACGCAACAGGTGCGCGTCGTCGTTCGGCCGGTCGAGACACAAGTCGGAGGACGGGTGCCTGCGGGCGCCGCGTGAATCCCGGACTTGCCCGCGTCCGTACCTCTTCTTAGTTTGCTCACAGCACCTCGCGCCGCACCGAATCACGCACGAAAAGGACGTTCAGACTGCAATGATTCGTCACTCCACCGCGTTCCCACCGCTGCGTCCCCTGTGGACAGGGCCGGGCATTCTGTGCCTGGTCGCGCCATATGTCGACGCGCGTGGGCGTATTGCGTCCGGAATCGCGGGCGCTGGTGGAGGTGGAGGAGCACCCTAGAAGTCGATCGGATCTAGTTCGCGCCGTGATCCGGCCTTCCGGGTGCTGCATGGGACCTGGGAGGCCGTTCTGCTGTGGACAACTCGAGGATCACGGACATGAGCACACTGCCACAACTCGACGATCAAATCATCGCCCGCTACACCGCACAGCCGGCGCGGCTTCCTTCCGAGCTGCGGCGGCAGATCGAGAGTGCCTGGCAGGGAGCGCCGGTGCAGCTCTATGCGCTGGCGGATCTCGATCAGAGCCTGCGGCTTACGGAGACGTGGGTGGCCCTTGGCCCGCGCCACGTCGCCGTGGCGCGACGCGCGGGTGAGGGATGGGAAATCCGCAGCGTCGAGCGGCGCCTGATCCAGGGAGTGCGCGAAGCACCGGGCCTCTCCGCGAACACGCTGACGTTCCTGGGAACGCCCGACGAGCCTGCGTTGGCGCTGGTGCGCTATACGCATCGCCAGCGGCGCGCCTTCGAGAACATGCGGTTCGTGCTCGAAGAGCAGCTCGAGGGAAACGGGCGCGAGATCCCCGGAATGGACGCCGATCGCGTGTATGCCGACAGCATCGCGCGCCCCATCCGCGAAGCGCAGGCGCTCGTCTCGGGCCGGCAGACCGCCGTGATTCGACGGTTGCTCGGCTACCTCACGCCGTACCGCCGGCAGCTGACGCTCGGCATGGCGGCCGCGACGGTGATCACGCTGGTCAGCCTGATCCCGCCGTATCTCGCGGGGTTGCTGATCGACCGGGTCGTCCGTCCGGCGCAGGCGGGTGCGCTGCCGCTCGAGCGCGCGTGGACGATTGCGTGGATCGCCGTCGCGGCGATGGCTGCCGTATATCTCGTCAAGCAGGCCGCGGCGTATGTCCGGTTGCGCTTGATGGCAATCCTGGGCGAATGGGTTGCCCGCGATCTGCGTGACGAGCTGTACGAGCACATCCAGCGGCTCAGCCTGTCGTTCTTCTCGCGCAAGCGGACCGGCAGCCTGATCACGCGGGTGTCCGCCGATACCGACCGGCTCTGGGAGTTCCTGGCGTTCGGCATCGTAGATGTGTCGCTGTCGCTCGTGATGTTGTTGGGTCTCGGAACGGTCTTGCTGTCGCTGGACTGGCGTCTTGGTCTGGTGATGACCTTGCCGATCCCTCTGTTCTGCTGGGTGATCTACCGGCACGGCGAGAACATCAGCCGGCTGTTCATCCGGGCGTGGCGCAAGTGGTCGCGCGTGACCGACGTCTTGTCGGATACGATCCCCGGGATCCGCGTGGTCAAGGCGTTCAATCAGGAGCAGCGCGAGATCGAGCGGTTCGGGGAGCGCAACGAGGACGTGACGGCGGAGTTCAATCGCATTCACGCGTCGTGGACCACGTTCTGGCCACTGCTGGTTCTGGGCGTGCACGCGATGACGGTGACGGTGTGGGTGTTTGCGATGCCGCGGCTGCTGGGCTCCGGTACACAGCTGCCGGTAGGAACGTTCGTCTCGTTCCTGCTCTACACGACGATGTTTCTGGCGCCGATCGATGTGATCGGCCAGATGGCGCGCACGATCAACAGGGCGACCACCTCGGCGCACCGCGTGTTCGAGGTGCTGGACACCGAGCCGGAAGTGCGCGACGTCGCCGAGCCGGTGTGCCTCGAGCCGGTGCACGGCCGCGTGACGTTCGAGCACGTGGTGTTCGGCTACGACGGTGTCCGGCAGGTGCTGCGCGGCGTGAGCTTCGACGTGGCGCCGGGAGAGCTGATAGGACTGGTGGGTCCGTCGGGTGGCGGGAAGACGACGATCGTAAACCTGATCGCGCGCTTTTACGACGTGACGGGTGGCACGATTCGGATCGACGGCGTCGATATCCGCCGGCTCGATACGGGGCACTTCCGCCGGCAGATCGGCATGGTGCTGCAGGACCCGTATCTGTTCCACGGGACGGTGCTCGAGAACATCCGCTATGGATTGCCCGACGCGCCGCTCGGGCAGGTCATCGCGGCAGCGCAGGCAGCGAACGCCCACGACTTCATCACCAAGCTGCAGCACGGCTATGACACGGTGGTGGGGGAGCGGGGCCACACGCTGTCCGGCGGGGAGCGCCAGCGGGTATCGATCGCGCGGGCGATCCTGCACAACCCGCGGATTCTCATTCTCGACGAGGCGACGAGCAGCGTCGATACGGAGACCGAGCGGGAGATCCAGCAGGCGCTGGAGCGGTTGGTGGCGGGGCGCACGGTCTTCGCCATCGCGCACCGGCTATCGACGCTCCGCAAGGCGTCCCGGTTGTTCGTGATCGAGGAGGGGCGGCTCGCGGAGCATGGGACGCATGCTGAGCTCTTGGCGCGGCCCGAAGGTCAGTATCGCAAGCTGTATGAACTACAGCTGCAGCTCTCGTGATAGGTGTCTGGTATCAGGTGTCTGGGGTGCTGAAACCAAACGCCCAACACCTGACACCTATCCCGAGCAACGAAGGAGGGGTTCTATGGAATCGACACTAATCCGCCGCTCTATAAACGCGTTAACGCTCGAGTGGCGTTCCGACGGCTCGCTGTGGGCGATGCGGGGCGGGGACGAGCGCGCCGTATCCGTGCGCCGGTGCTTCCCGTGGTCGGAGCCCACGCGCCATTTGTCGCTGCGCGATGCGGACGAGGAGGAGTTCGCCCTGGTGCGTGATCCGGCGGAATTGGACGCGCGCTCGCGCGCTGCGCTCGATCTGGCCCTGGCCGTGGCCGGTTTCGTGTTCGAGATCACCCGCGTGCTGGAGATCGACGAAGAAGTCGAGATCCGGCGCTGGCGCGTCGAGACGCGGCAGGGACCGCGCACGTTCCAGACTCGGCTGGATGATTGGCCGCGCACCCTGCCGCATGGTGGCTTATTGATCCGTGATCTGGCGGGCGATTTGTATCACCTCGGCCGGCTGGAGTCGCTCGACCGGAACAGCCGGGAGTTGCTCTGGGCGTTTGTTGACTAAAACAAAGGGCGGCAAAGGCGGCCTCTGCCGTCGTGCCGCCCTTTATCGTTGACACTTTCGACAAAACACCGTCTGCCGCAGATCAATCTTGTGCGTCATGGCCAGCTTCCTGCCGCAGTTCACGCATTTCTCGCCGCCACGGCCGTACACCCGGAGCTTGGACTGAAATCGTCCGCGCTCACCGGTGCCGGTACGATAGTCACGCAGCGTCGTGCCCGAGGAGGCCAGGGCGCGCTGCAGAACGTCCACGATCGCCGCGTGGAGGCGTGCAAACTCCTCTAGTGACAACTTGTGGGTCGGCTTCGATGGGTCGAGGCGGGCATCGAACAGCGCTTCGTTCGCGTAGATGTTTCCCACGCCCGCAACGCGCCGTTGGTCCATGATCGCCTTCTTGATCGCTGTGCGCGTCCCCTCGAGCCGATCGGCAAAGACGAAGGGCGTGAACGTGGCTTCCAGCGGTTCGGGACCGATCCGGCCGGTGTAGGTGGCCCACCCCGTCTCGTCGAGCAGCCAGATCGTGCCGAGCCGCCGGACGTCCCGGTACACGAACTTGCGTCCGTCGTCCAGCGTCCAGACCAGGACGGCGTACTTCAGCTCGCCGCGCGTCAGGGGCCGTTCGTACACGAGCAGCGACCCGGTCATGCGCGGCTGGATGACCATGCGATGCCCGCTCGCCAGCCGGAAGACGGCGTGTTTGGCGCGGCGATAGACGTGTTCAATCGTGTTGTCTTGGAGGGCCTTGATCAGGCGGGGCTTCGTAACCTGGCGCAGGACGTCGGTTTTCCTGAGCTCCACCTGGGTGATGCGACACCCCTCGAGCCGAGGGGCAATTTCGCGAACGATCGTCTCGACTTCAGGCAGCTCCGGCACGCTGGATTTCTCTCCAAGCGACGTCACGCCGCCAGGTCTTGCCTTCAAAGGAGATCTGCTCGGCCGCCGTCCTGCTGGCCCGCGCCGCCAGGGGGACGGTGGCTCCGAGCCCCGTCACGCTGAACACGCGGCCACCGGCAGTGCGCAGGCGGCCATCGGGATCGCGGAAGGTACCCGCGTGGAAGACGATCACGTCGTCAGCGAGCTCACCGGGCGCCGGCAGGCGGATCGCGACGCCCTTCTCGGGGTTTTCGGGATAGCCACGTGCGGCCAGCACGGTCGTGACTGCCGCGCGCTCGGCGTCGAGAACGTGGACGTCCTCCGGCGGGTTCCAGCGGCGTTCGGCGATCGCGACGAGATGATCGGTGAAGCCCGCGGGCAGCGCGGGAAGGAGCACTTGCGTTTCGGGATCGCCGAAGCGCGCATTGAACTCGAGGACGGACGGCGTCCCCTCAGGCAGGATCATGAGCCCCGCGTACAGCACACCCTCGTACGGCGTGCCCTGGGCTGCGACTTCGCGCAGCACCGGCTCGAACACTTGGGCGCGCACGCGCTCGAGCAGCGCATCCGAGGCGATCCCGACAGGGCAGTACGCCCCCATCCCGCCCGTATTCGGTCCCGTATCTCCCTCGCCCAGTCGTTTGTGGTCCTGTGCGGGGGGCAGCATGAGCAGCCGTTCACCATCGGTCAGCGCGAGAACGGATAATTCCTCACCGTCGAGGAATTCTTCAACCAGCACTTCCTTCCCGGCCTCGCCGAGCGACCCGTCGAGCATCGCGCGCACCGTCATGGCGGCGTCGACGCGGGTCTTGCACACGACGGCGCCTTTTCCGGCGGCTAATCCCGATGCCTTCACGACCAACGGCTCGGCGTGATTGCCGATGTACTCGAGCGCGGGACCCATCCCGACGAACGTCGCGCTCGCGGCCGTGGGAACGCCCGCGCGCCGCATGACTTCCTTGGCGTACGCCTTCGACGACTCGAGCTGCGCGGCGGCGGCGTTTGGGCCGAACACCGCGCGGCCGTGCTCGCGGAGGCGATCGGCGAGTCCCGCGGCGAGGGGTGCTTCAGGGCCGACGATCGTCACATCGATGTTGTGGTGCTGGACGGCGGCTACGAGATCGTCGATTGCGGTGGCGGGGATGGGAAGATTCGTGGCGAGTACCGCGGTGCCGGGATTACCCGGTGCGGCGAACAGCGTGACGTCGTTTGTGGTGGTGGCGGCGGCGGCGTCGCGATGCAAAGCCCAGCAGAGCGCATGCTCGCGGCCGCCGCCTCCGACGACCAGTACTCTCACCTCTTCTTGAACGTGTCCGTGAATGCCTGAGCGGCCCGCTTGGCGGAATCCACTACATCATTCACGACGGCTTTTGCTTCCTTCATATAGTGCTCGCGCGCTTCTTCGATGTCGTTCTCGATCGGCCGCTTGTCGGCGTCGGGTCCGCGGCGCGTGTACTCGCCGTTCAGGATCCGCTCATACGTGCCCCCCTCGATCCAGCGCTGCAGCTCTGCCGCACGCAACGTGTTGAACGGGTGCGATTGTTCGAGGGTGTTGAGGATCTTGAAGATTCGGTCGACCGCGCCGCCCGTCTCCTCGTATTCTTTGGCCTGCGCGAGGAACGCGCTCAGATCCATCTCCTTCATGTTGCCCCCCCCCGCCATCTTCAGGAACATCCGCATCGAGGCGTTGGGGTCCTGCGTCGAGATCAATCCGGCGCGGTCCGACGACAGCTCGCTCTTGCGGTACCACTCGAGCAGCGCGTACCGGACCGGCGCCAGCACCAGGCTGGTGAGGAACGGCAGGAAGTTCGTGCTGACGAACAGGATGATGACGAGGATAGTGGAGTACAGAGCGTGGCCACTCATGATGTGCCCCAGCTCGTGGCCCAGGAGGTTCCGCATCTCGTCATCATCGAGCAGTGTCATTGCGCCCGAGTTGATCACGATGAAGGGGCGCTCTACGCCGAACGCGCCCGCGTTGACGAAGGGCGTCTGCGAGACGAACAGCTCGGGGCGCACCGACCAATCCATCGTTGTGAGCACGTCGGTATAGAGCTGGTTGAGGCGCGGGAATTGATTCGGTCCGACGCGGACGGCGTTGGCCTGAAACAACAGCCGGATGCCTCGCTCGCCGAAAAATCCGACGATCTTCTTGACGATTTCATCGAAACCAGGAATGGACCGCAGCGCCTGCAATGCGGCGCGGTCCGCCGGATGCTCCCACGACACGGGAGCAATCTGGGTGAGGATCTTACGCGGACGAGCCGCGGGCAGTGAGGCGTCGGTCATGTATTTCGTTCTCCAGCAATGGGATTCCCAGAACTACGAGACCGGGAATCACGTGTTTCGTCAGTCATCGGCCAATGCTTGATCCAGATCCGCAATCAGGTCCTCCACGTCCTCGATCCCCACAGACAACCGGACTAGGCTGTCCGTGAGCCCCATGCGGCGCCGCATCTCGGGAGGTACGCTGGCGTGCGTCATGG
>DASZCG010000358.1:0-22398 GCA_035943355.1 Gemmatimonadales bacterium | reverse complement strand
GACACCGGCTTGCCCTGGGCCGTGTGAGCCAGCAATCCCGGGATGTCCAGGCCGCGGTCATTGTAGATGCCGCCTGACACGTCACTCACCGCGAGAACTTTGGCGGCTGCTTCGCTGTCGAGCAGGCGCGCGAGATTGCTGCCGACGTTGCCGAAGCCCTGGATCACCACGCGGCCGCCCTTGAGTGTGATGCCGAAATCGCGCGCGTACTCCTGCATCACGTACATCACGCCGCGCCCCGTCGCTTCCTCGCGGCCCAGCGATCCGCCCAACGCTACCGGCTTCCCGGTGACGACCGCGGGGCTATACCCCTGGCGGCTCGAGTACTCGTCGAGGATCCACGCCATCACCTGGGCATTGGTGTTGACGTCGGGAGCCGGAATGTCGCGATAGGGGCCCAGCACGATGGCCACACGCTGCGTGAAGCGGCGCGTGAGGCGCTCGAGCTCGAGCTTGGAGAGCTGTTTGGGGTCGACTGTCACCCCACCCTTGGCGCCGCCGAAGGGAATGTCCATCAGCGCCGTCTTCCACGTCATGATGGTCGCGAGGCCGAGCACCTCGTCGTGATCGGCCTCGGGATGGTACCGGATGCCCCCCTTGCAGGGGCCGCGCGCGCCGTTGTGCTGGATGCGGTAGCCGGTGAACACCTCGATCCGCCCGTCATCCATGCGGACGGGGACCTCGACCTGCACTTCGCGGAAGGGAGACATGAGAATCTTCCGCATGTACGCTTCGAGATTGATGAGATCGGCGGCCCGGTCGAATTGGCTCTGCACGATGGCTCGGCCCGACATGGGCGCTCGACTGGGAGGACGCGGCTGGTCAGGCGTGGTCATGGTCTCGTCGATGAAATGGACAGGGTAAAGCCTGTGCTCGGCTGCCGAGCCTTCTTGTCAGAGAGGCCGTAATCTGCGCCCAGCCAGCCGCGATCCCGGGTTCTGCGCGTCGCTCAGCGCCTGCGCGGGGTTGGGCGCGCGGTCGCGTCGCTTGCCGTCGTCCGTCAGCACGCCCACCACGTCGGCAGTCGTGCCGGCCCACTCCGCGGCAGGATGCTCCATCGTCAGTACCAGTCCAATCGACTGGTCGGCAAGGCGCCGCACGATTTCCGTCCACGTCCGGTCGGACAGCAGCGGCCGCAAGGCCACGATGAGCGGACACACCGCGGGATCGAACGCCGCGGGCGTGACCAGGGGGGCGCTCATCCGATCGGCCAGATCATTGCACGCCGGGAATTCCTGGCCGAGCAGGATGACCTGGCCGAAATGCCAATCGGCATTGGTGGCCACTTCCGCGAATGTCGCGACGAGCGTCTCATCACTGGGGGCCACGGGTCCTGGTGTCGCGGCCAGGACGACGGCGCCGGTGTCGGCGAACCACCGTTCGGACGGACTGAGATCTTCCGGCCGCCGCGGCGCATAGAAGCCGTAGCGACGAGTCGCAATGATTTCCCGTTCGGCTTCCTGTTTCTGCTCGGCATGCTCGGCGGCCTGCGCCGCTCCCTCGAATGCGACTTCGGCTGCCTGGTAGCGGCCCGCGTCCCGCAACACCTGCCCACGCAGCCTCAGTGTGTCGGTGTGGGGCTCGAGCGCAAAGGCGCGGTCCAGCGCGAGCAACGCCCGGTTGCGGTCACCGATCTTGTAGGCAGCGTAGCCGAGCTCGTGCCACACGAGCCCGAGGTCCGGGTCGGCTTCGACGGCGCGCTCAAGCTCTGCGAGCGCTTCGGGATAGCGGCCAAGCTCGGTGAGTGCCGCACCACGGAGGGTGTAGGAGAAGCCGGTGTCACCGAACAGCGCGTGCGCCCGATCGGCGAGATTGAGCGCTTCTTCCTTCAACCCGCCGGCGCGCAGCAGCTCGAAATACTCGGCCCAGCACGCTTTCAACTCCGGTTGCGTCGCGAGCAGCTCGTCGTATGCCGTCTGCGCGTCCTTTGTCCTGCCTTCACGCGCGAGCCAGCGCGCGCGAGCCAACGCGCGCTCGCTGCGGGCGTCGGGAAACAGGTCGTAAGACGCGGTTGTGCGCATTGGTGCTCAAATCTACCCGGGGCCCTGTCGCTGGCTAGCGGCGACTCGGGTATCTACATTTCTGCCGCGATGGATCGAGATCTGCTGCTGCGCGAGCTGAGTGAATTCCTCCGCATCCCCTCAGTCTCGACGCTCCCCGTGCACAGTCAGGATTGTCGCCGCGCTGCCGACTGGGTGGCCGCGGCACTACGTGGACTCGGCTGCCACGATGTCGAGTTCCTCGGCAGCCAAACGCACCCCGTCGTGTGGGGCGTCGGCCCGGAGGTACCGGGCGCGCCCACACTGTTGATCTACGGCCATTACGACGTGCAACCGCCCGATCCGCTCGGCGAGTGGACCACGCCGCCCTTCGAGCCGACGGTGCGCGACGGTCGTCTGTACGCGCGCGGGGCTGCCGACGACAAGGGACAAGTCTTCTGCCTCCTCAAGGCGATCGAAGCGGCCGGCAAACCGGCGGTGAACTTCCGCTTTCTCATCGAGGGCGAAGAAGAATTCGGCTCGCAGGTCCTGTTCGACCTGCTGAAGCGCGAGCCGCAGCGCGTCGCGGCCAATGCGGTGCTCGTCGCGGATATGTCGTTCGTCGCACCGGGCTGGCCGGCGGTGTATACGTCGCTGCGCGGGCTGTGCTATGCTGAAATCTCGGTCCGTACGTCCAAGACCGATCTGCACTCGGGTGAATACGGCGGGGCGGCGCCCAACGCGCACGAAGAGCTGTGCCGGTTGCTCACCCGGCTCAAGAGCGAGAACGGCCGCGTCAATATCCCCGGCTTTTACAGCGCAGTGAAGCGGCCGTCGAAGGCCGAGCTTGCAGCCTGGAAAAAGCTGCCCTTCAAGGAGAAGGACTTCCTCAATAAGCGTGTGCAGGGGAAGGGCCTCGTGGGCCTCAAGCAATACTCCGTGCTCGAGCGACTCTGGGCGCTTCCCACGTTCGAGATCCACGGCATTCTCGGCGGCTTCACCGGCGAGGGCGCGAAGACGGTGATTCCAGCGGAGGCGACCGCGAAGGTCAGCATGCGCCTGGTGCCCAATCAGAAGCTCAAGACGGTCGAGCGGCAACTCACGGCGGCGGTCAAGCGGTTCGCCCCGAAGTACGTGACGGCGACCGTGCGCTTTCTGCACGGCGCGGACCCGGCGCAGATCACGCTCACCGACGCGTCGTTCCAGAAGCTCGACCAAGCGTTCAGATCGGTGTTGGGGCGGGGCACGGTGCCGGCGCGCGCCGGCGGCTCGATTCCGGTCGTGCCGGCGCTCGCGTCCGCCGGCGCGCCGGTGATTCTCACCGGCATTGGCTTGCCCGACGATCGCCTGCACGCCCCGAATGAGAAGCTGGAGCTGAGGCAGTTGTGGGACGGGATCGAGGTGTTCCGGAAGTTTTACGAGCTGCTGGGGAAGAACGGCGCCGGCTGAAGCAGGAGTCTCCTAGCTCCTGACTCCCAGATTCTTACTCGCGTTCCGAAACTTGTTGATCTCGTGTTGCGTGAGGCCGCGGCCGCCGTATCGCTCCTCGGTCCACGGATCGCCCCGCATGTGATAGCCGTTCTGCTCCCAGAAACCGGGGAGATCCTCCTCCAGCAGCTCGAAGCCGCGCACCCACTTCGCGCTCTTCCAGAAGTAGAGATGCGGCACCAGCAGCCGCGCCGGCCAGCCGTGCTCCGGCGTCAGCCATTCGCCGGCCCATCTCAGGGCAATGAGATTCTCCGGCCGGTTGAGATCCGACAGCGGCACATTGGTCGTGAATCCCTGCTCGGCCACCACCAGGCAGTATTGCGCTTTGGGCTTCAATTCCGCGCGCTCGAGCAGCGCCTGTACGGGCACTCCCTCGAACGTGTTGTCGAGCCGGCTCCACGTGGTGACGCAATGGATGTCGCATTGGACGGTCTTGCGGGGCAGCGCGAGCAATTCGTCGTACGTGAGCGAGAAGGGCCGCTCGACGAGCCCCGACACCATGAACGTCCAGTTCGCGGTATCGACCGTGGGGACGTCGCCGTAGTGCAGTACGGGCCACTTCGTGGTGGCGACCTGGCCGGGGGGGACGCGGGTCTTTGTATCCGTGGGCTAAAGCGCTCCTTCAGGGGACGGTATAACGGACGCTCCGAAGACTCGCTCGAACCCTTTCACCACAGCGACCACACTCTCCTCCCACAACTGCTCCCTGCTCCCCCGCTCCTTTTGAACCGACGTCATCACCACGCCCGGAATCCCGCACGGCACGATTCGCTCGAAATGCGCCAGGTCGGTCGAAACGTTAAACGCGAAGCCGTGCCAGGTAACCCATTGCTTCACGTGGATCCCGATGCTTGCGATCTTTCTGCCCCGCGTCCATACGCCCGTGAATCCCGCGTTGCGCTCGGCGGGGATGTCGAGAATGGCAAGGGCGTCGATGAGGGCCTGCTCGAGCGAGCGCAGATACCAATGCAGATCTTTTTTGTAGGCGCTGAGGTCGAGGATCGGGTAGCCCACCAGCTGGCCCGGGCCGTGGAACGTCACATCGCCCCCGCGCTCGATTTCGAACACCTCGATGCCCGATGGACGCAGCAGGTTAGCGGCGTGCGAGTTCCGTCCGAGGGTGACGACCGGGGGATGCTCGAGCAGCAACAGCACGTCATGGGGCAGGCGACCGGCGATCCGATCCTCGGCGAGCTCGCGTTGCCACTCCAGGGCTTCGCTGTACGGGACCATTCCCGCCTCGATAATCTCGAGTGGTTTCATGCGGCACCCGTCCCTTGTCCCGCTTCCCCTGTCCCTTTACCGCGTACTGCCCATCTCGTGCCGAAGACACCAAACACGACGCTGAGCGCCAGCCAGACGATCATTCCCGCGATGCCGAAGAAACGATCGAACGGAGCGGCGAGAAAACCGGCGAGGATTGCCCCAACGGCCGCGAGCACGGCGATCACGCCACGCTGCCAGATGTTGTCGAGGGCAAAGCTGCGATACCACCCGCAGACGCCGCCGACGCCCACTGCTGCGACGAGCCCGGCGAGGAGCGGATCGGCAGCGGTGGCCCTGTAGGCGGCCGGGTCCAGGTCGCCGCGGACAATCGAGGCGACGATTTGGGCCACCGTCAAACAGGCACCTCCGAACCCCACGCCCGAGGCCAGCGAGCCGAGTCCCAGCGCGAGCGGATCCTTCACGGTTGCTTCGCTCAAATGTTCAGGGCGCGGCCGAGCGAGTCGAGCGCGGCTTCCGCGACGGCTTCGGACATGGTGGGATGGGCGTGGATCGCGAGCTCGACTTCTTCGACGGTGTATTCGTTTTCCCGCGCCACTGCGAGCTCGTGAATCATTTCGGAGGCGTGCGCGCCCACGATGTGAGCGCCGAGGATCTCACCATACTTCTTGTCACGGATGATCTTGACGAAGCCTTCGGTCTCGCCGGTGCCGCGCGCCCGGCCGTTCGCGGAGAAGGGAAACTTCCCCGTGACGTACTCGAGCTTCCTCTCTTTGCACTGATCTTCGGTGAGCCCGATGCTCGCCACCTCGGGATGGCAATACGTCACGCTCGGCACATTGTCGTACTTGATCGGATGGGGCTTCTGGCCGGCCAGCTGCTCGGCGACGACCACACCCTCACGACTGCCCTTGTGGGCGAGCATGGGCGGGCCGGCGACGTCGCCAATCGCGTAATAGCCGGGTGCCGTCGTCTGCAGATTCTTGTCGATCTTGATGAAGCCGCGATCGGTGAGCTGGATGCCGCACTCTTTGAGTCCGATGTTCTCGGTGTTGACGGCGCGTCCCGCGGCCATCAAGACCGCGGCCGCGACCACCTGCTTCTTCTCACCGCCCGCTTCCACGTCGAGCGTGACTTTATCCTTGCCGACGTTCGCCTTGGTGACTTTCGCGCCGGCGATGACTTCGATGCCGCGCTTGCGATAGCTCTTGGCCAGGACGTCCGAGGACTCCGCGTCCTCGATCGGCAAGATCCGCGGCAACGCCTCGATGAGCGTCACCTTCACGCCGAACGCCGCGACGATATCGGCGAACTCCATCCCGACGGCGCCCGCGCCGATGATCGCGAGCGATTCGGGAATACGCTCCATCAGGAGCGCTTCATCGGACGAAATGACGGTCGTCTTGTTGATCTCGAGGCCGATTTGCGGAATCCCTTTGACCCGGGAGCCGGTCGCGATCACGACCGCCTTCTTTGCCTCATAGACGTCGTTCCCGACCTTCACCTTCTTGCCGGGCTGCAGCACACCCGTGCCTTTGACCACGGTAATCTTGTGCTTCTTCATGAGAAACTCGACGCCCTTGGAGTTCTGATCGGCCACGCGGCGCGAGCGCTTCATGGCGACGCCGTAATCCGTCTTCACGCTGCCGGCCTCGACGCCGAAGTCTTTCGATTCCTTGACCAGGTTGGCGATGTACGCCGAGTGCAGCAACGCCTTGGTCGGTATGCAGCCGATGTTGACGCAGACGCCACCCAGCTTCTCCTGCTCGATCACGGCCGTCGCGAGCCCGAGCTGTGCGCAGCGGATGGCGCAGACGTAGCCCGCGGGCCCGCCACCCAGGACAATCACGTCAAATTGATTCGCCACGAATCGTTCCGATCGTTGGTTGTGCAGGGGCGCAGCATGCTGCGCCCCTACCTATTACAGCACCATGGCCAGGGGATTCTCCAGCATCTGTTTCAGCGTTTTCAAAAACGCGGCGCCGGTGGCTCCATCGATCACGCGGTGATCGCAGCTCATGGTCAACCGCATGCGGCGTCGCACAACGACGCGGTCTCCATCGGGAACAGCCTTTGCGGCGATGCTGCCGATCGCTACGATGCCTGCCTCGGGGGGGTTGATCACGGCCGTGAACTGATCGATGTCAAACATCCCGAGATTCGAGACGCTGAACGTCGCGCCCGTGTATTCCTCCGGTTTGAGGCGACGATTCCGGGCTCTCCCCGCCAGCTCGCGCGACTCGGCGCCGATCTCGCGCAGCGATTTCACGTCGGCATTGCGGATCACGGGCGTGATCAGGCCGTCCTCGATCGCGACTGCCACCCCGATGTGCACCTCGTTCCAGTAACGGATGTGATCCTCCTGGAACCAGGCATTGCAGGCGCGGTGCTGCACCAGGGCAAGGGCGACCGCTTTGATGATGATGTCGTTGAACGAGATCTTGACGCCTGCGTCGCCCAGCTGCTTGTTGAGCGCCTCGCGCGCCTCCGCCGCGCGCTCCATGTCGATCTCTGTCGTGAGGAAGAAGTGCGGGATCGGCCCAATCGAGGCGACGAGCCGTTTGGCGATCGTCTTGCGAATCTGGGTGAGCGGGACGTCCTCGTACGGAACACCGGTGGGAGCAGGGAGCACGGAGCGCGGAGCGGTCGCCGCTGGCGGCTGTGCCGCGCCACCTTCTACGTCGCGCTTGATCACGCGACCGCCCGGCCCGGACCCTTGCACGAGTTTGAGATCGACCCCCGCGTCTTTCGCGATCCGTCGCGCTAACGGCGAGGCTTTCACGCGCGTCGCGTTGGCCGCTGCAGCCACGGGGGCGGGGGGGAGGCCCGGAGTCGGTGCGGGCGCAGCCGCAGGACGTGGTGCAGTGGCGGGCGCAGGCTTGGGAGCCGAGGCTCCTTGCTCCGTGCTCCCTGCTCCGTCAACCTTCTCGCCCGGCTTCCCAATCCAGGCCACCACATTGCCGACAGGCACTGTGCTGCCTTCGGGCACGACCACCTTGAGGAGCTGGCCATCGGCGCGCGCCACCAGCTCCATCACCGCCTTGTCCGTCTCGACCTCGGCGAGCGTGTCGCCCGATTTGACGGCGTCGCCTTCGTGCTTGGTCCATTTCACGAGGCGCCCTTCTTCCATCGTGGGCGACAACGCCTCCATGTGGACTTTTGTGGCCATGGGCTAGGGACCTGAGCGCCTAAGAGTCCAAGTACAGGACACGACGCGCCGCGGCGACGACCTTCTCGGGCGATGCTTTGGCGGCGCGCTCGAGCAGCTTGTTATACGGCATTGGTACGTCCGCCTGTGTGACGCGCTGCACGGGTGCGTCCAAATCGTCGAACGCGTCGCGCTGAATGAGATCGACGATCTGCGCCCCGATTCCCGCGTGCGGCCACCCTTCTTCCACGACGACGGCCCGGTTCGTCTTCTTGACGGACTCGAGAATCGCCGACTCATCCAGCGGGCGGAGCGACCGCAGATCGAGCACTTCCGCCGAGATGTTTTGCTCGGCGAGCTGCTCGGCCGCCTTGAGTGCGACAATCAGCGTCTTGGAGTGACAGACGAGCGTCACGTCGGACCCCGCGCGCTTGAGATCGGCTTGCCCGATCGGCACGATGTGCTCGCCGTCCGGAACCTCGCCCTTGAGGTTGTACAGCATCTCGCCTTCCAGCACGATCACAGGGTTGTTGTCGCGGATCGCGGACTTGAGCAGGCCTTTGGCGTCGGCGGGGGTCGCTGGGGCGACGACCTTCAACCCGGGAATGTGCGCGAGCCAGCTCTCCCACGCCTGCGAGTGTTGCGATGCGAGCTGCAGAGCCGCGCCATTGGGGCCGCGAAACACGATCGGCATGGGAATCTGGCCACCCGACATGTACAGCATCTTTGCGGCCGAATTGACGATCTGGTCCAGCGCCAGCGCCGCGAAGTTCCACGTCATGAACTCGATCACGGGCCGCAGTCCGCCCATCGCCGCACCGACACCGATGCCGGCGAATCCCAGCTCGGCGATCGGCGTGTCCACGATCCGCTGCGGTCCGAACTCTTCGAGCAGTCCGCGACTCACCTTGTAGGCACCCTGATAGACGCCGACCTCTTCTCCCATCAGGAAGACATTGGGGTCGCGCTGCATCTCTTCGCGCAGCGCCTGATTGAGGGCGTCCCGGTACGTGAGGGTGGCCATCGTCAGTCTACGAACAAGTCGGTGAACAGCTCATCCGGCTCGGGGTCCGGGCTCTCATCGGCGAACTTCACGGCCTCCTCGACCTCGGCGTGGAGCTCTGCATCCATGGCGTCGAGTGCGGCCTGATCGATCACCCCGTCCTCTTTCAGCTTGCCCGCGAGGTGCGTGATCGGATCGCGCGCCTTCTGCTCCTCGACCTCGTCCTTGGTCCGATAGACGCCGTGCAGCGGATCCGACATCGAGTGACCCATGTAGCGATAGGTGCGGACCTCGAGCAGCGTGGGGTGGCTGTGCTTGCGCGCCCGCTCTACCGCCCGCCGCGTGGCGTCGTAGACCGTGAGCGCGTTCATGCCGTCCACGAGCTCGGCAGCCATGTCGTAGCTGCACGCATGCTCGACGATGTCCGTGACCGCGGCCACGCGCTCGAACGCCGTTCCCATACCGTAGCGGTTGTTCTCGCACAGAAAGATCACCGGCAGCTTCCAAACGGACGCCATGTTCAACGTTTCGTGGAACGCGCCGATGTTGACTGCCGCTTCACCGAAGAAACAGACGCAGACCTTGTCCGTCCCTTGATATTTGCTGGCGAAGGCGAGCCCGGCGGCGAGGGGAATGTGGCCGCCGACTATACCATGGCCGCCCATGAAGCCGCGCTTCACGTCGAACAGATGCATCGAGCCGCCCTTGCCCTTCGAGCAGCCCGTCGCCTTGCCGAACAGCTCGGCCATCACCGCGTTGGCTGAGATGCCTTTGATCAGGGCCTGCCCATGCTCCCGATAGGAGCAGATGACGTAGTCGTCAGCGCGCAGGGCAGCGAGCGCGCCTACGGCAACGGCTTCCTGGCCGATGTAGAGGTGGCAGAAGCCGCCAATTTTGCCGAGCGCGTACGCCTCGGCGGCCTTCTCCTCGAAGCGGCGAATGAGCAGCATCTGCCGCAGCATCTTGAGGTGCAGCTCGGCCTGGGCGCTGTCCTTCACGGATCTGGCGGTCGCGGTCATGTCGTAGCGGCCTCGATCTGCTCCCACGCGTGGTAGCTCGAGCGAACCAGCGGGCCTGATTCAACGTGACGGAATCCGAGCGACATGCCGTAGCGCTTCAGCTCGGCAAATTCGTCCGGCGTGTACCAGCGGGCGATCGGCAGATGTTCATCGGATGGACGCAGGTATTGTCCCAGCGTGATGATGTCGACGCCTTGCGCGCGCAGGTCACGGATCGACGCGAGCAGCTCGTCCCACTCTTCTCCCAACCCGCAGATCAATCCTGACTTTGTGAGCAGCTCGGGATTCATGTCCTTGGCGCGCTGCAGCAGCTCGAGCGCGCGCGGATAGCGCCCCCCGGGCCGGGCGATGCGGTACAGACGCGCGATGGTCTCGAGATTGTGATTGAGGATGTCCGGCCGGGCAGCGACCACGATACGGAGTGCTTCCGGATTGCCTTTGAAATCGGGAATCAGCACTTCGATCGATGTCTCCGGCAACCGCCGCTGGATCTCCGCGATGCAGGCGGCGAAAATCTCCGCACCGCCGTTCGGCAGGTCATCGCGATCCACACTCGTAATCACGACATGCTTGAGACCCATCTGCGCGACCGCATCCGCGAGCCGCTGCGGCTCCGCGACATCGAGCGGCGCCGGCGTGCCGTGCGCCACCGCGCAATACGCGCAATTGCGCGTGCACACATCGCCCAGGATCATGAACGTGGCGGCGTGATGCTCCCAGCACTCGCCGATGTTGGGGCAATGCGCCTCCTCGCAGACCGTATGGAGCTTGAGGTCGCGCATCATGTGCTTGAGGGCCAGGTAGTTCGGGCCACCAGGCGCCTTCACCTTCAGCCACGACGGCTTGCGGGCTGGCTCTACCGGCTCTCGAGGCGGTGGGGGGAGTATCTGGATGAGAGGCGCTGCCATGGAACTCGAAGATAGCCTGAGCTTAAGGGCCGGGGTAGGTCAAAATTCAACCAGACGGTTGATCTCGATCGGTGTTTTTCAGGCGGCGGAGCTCTTCCTCGACGAGCGTCGACGAACCGAGTGTGCCGTCCGCAATGTCGGCAATTTCCTCGGCCTCGCGCCATTGCCGCTCCAGCTCTTCGACCTCTGCCCGCTCATCGACCGCCATTTCGAGTGCCAGGCCTCGCTCCGGCCGCAGTGCACGCAACGGCAGCTCGCGCCGAGCGATGTCACGCACGAGGTGGTCTGGGCCGCCGACGCGGTCCACCTCGCGTGCAGCGTCTTCGGCGCGGCGCCGGCCGCCGCGAACCAGGTTGAGATAGGTGAGACCCTGACGCAGGACCTGCACCGCTTCGATACCGCTGAGCTGCGCGCCCTCGTTATGGCAGCGGGGGCAGCTCAACACAACCGCCACGTCGGCATGGGCGTCCGGAACGACACGCGCGTGCTGCACATGGCGTGCGCGCAGCTGCATGATGCTGCCGCAGTGGGCGCAAATGGGAGATTCGATCAGTGAGACTTTGCGGCTCCCCACGATCCGCAAGTACACCCAGTCCACCGCCCGATGGACGTTCCACACGATCACGCCGAATCCACCGCCCGCGGCCACGTTGGCCGCGATGCCGAGGCCGATGGCCGCTACGGTGAGCGGCACAACGACTTTCATCCGCTCGCGCTGCCGGTTCCGGAGGCGCTCACCGTAGCGCCACGTTGCCAGCTCGACGCGAAGTGGTTTGCCCACACGCACGAGGTCGTAGCGTTCCCAGCGAATCAGCGCGACTTGATCGGTGGATGCGGCGATGCGGCCCGCTTGCGCCGCGCGGGCCACGGCCTCGATGCGTTCGAGGCGGTCATCGAATGGCGTGAGATTCCAGCGATTGCAGCGCGGGCAGACGACCCACAGCCGGCCCTTCCACTCATCGAATGCGAGGCGGCGTCCGACGCCCAGGTCTGAAGGGCCACCATCACCGTCAAACGGCGTGTTACAGAAAGCACAACTGCGAAACATCTATGAACTAAAGCGCTCCGCGGCCAGCGAAGCAATCTCTATCTCGGAGTTGCCTGTCGTGATGAGACTTGCGATGATCTCCCCCGTGAGTCCCGCGAGCAGCACGCCATTGCGGCCGTGACCGGTGGCGTACCACAGTCCACGCACGTCGGGATCCGGCCCGATGATGGGCCGTCCATCGGGAGTCAGCGGGCGCAAACCCGACCAGGTTCGCGTTGGGGTCGCCGGCAGACTGGGCAACAGGCGCCGAGCGGCGGCCACGATTTGTGTGATGCCCTCGTCCGTAACGCCGCCCTCGAAACCGACGTGCTCCATGGTGCTGCCGAACAGGGCCTCGCCGTGGCGGGCCAGCACATAAGAGTGGTCGTAGTACAGGACGGTGCGTGGCATTTCCGCCGGCCACGGCGCCGCCGCCATCTGTCCACGGACAGGCTCGATTGGCAGTGCCCGGGGCAGGTGCTCGATCCGCGGCGACCACGCGCCAGCCGCGATGACGACGTGCTCCGCTTTGATCTTGCCCGCGGGAATCTCGACGCCTGTTGCACGACCGAGAATCGTCGTGATGCGGTTCACGCGTGTCGCCATGGTCCGCGCGCCCAGGCGTTTGGCATCTTCCCGCAGTGCGCGGGTCAACGCGGGCGCGTCCACCGCGCCATCCTCCGGTGCAAACAGCGCGCCCATACACGGCGCTGCCGCGGGGAACCGTTCTGCAACATCGGCGGTCTCGAGCCAGTCGCACCTCAGCCCGGCTTGCCGCTGGTGCGCGACTGCGTCGCGCAACCGCTCCGCCTCCGGCTCCGTGAACGCGAGTGAGGCGACGCCGTCCCGCCACAGTCCGATGTCGATCCCGGTCGTTTGGGCCAGGCTGGCCGCGAGCGTGTCGTAGAGCTCCCGGGCGCGCAGTCCCAGAGCCCGCAGGCTCTCGTCCGTGCTTTCGATTTGGGGAGCCAGGATACCGGCCGACGCGGCCGAGGCGGCGGTGGGTTCGGGGCCGGGCTCGCAGATGATGACGCGGAGTCCGCGCAGCGCCGCGGCGCGGGCGCAGGCCGAGCCGATGATGCCGCCGCCCGCCACCAACACTTCACAGGACGAAACTTTGTGCGACATTTAGGCGTACGCTGCGGACGCACCGGACACCACGGAGGGTATCATGTTCCGGAGCATTCTCGGGTTTGCGCTGCTCGCCATTGTTGCTTGGCTCGCTCTCAAACTTGTGTTTGGCATCATTGGCAGCCTGTTCGGCATCGCGATGACGGTCCTCACGTTGGCGGTCATCGGCTTCTTCTTCTATATGGCGCTACGCATCCTCAGCCCGTCCACGGCTGACCGCGTTCGCGACATGATCAAAGGTCGCGCCGACGCGTCCTAAGGCTCCCACGGGAGCGGCTGGCTCGAGTGCGCATGCGCAATCTTCCAGTCCTCTCCCCGCCGTTCACAGATGAATGTCGCCCGGCCGCCTTCTACGCCGCGCTCGGTCGGGTTGACCCAGTTGTAATCCACTAGGACCCAGGCGAAGCGCCCTTCGACAATCGCGGTTGCCGCCGTGATGGTCACACGGCCACCACCGGCGGCGCTTGTGATACCGGCGAAGCGCGGCGCCGCCAGCCGTGCCCGCGCATTCCTGATGACGATGGCATCCGGCGTGTACAGCGTGTCGGCACTGCGATCGCCGCTCGCGTCGCGCGCGATCGCGAGCCTCACCACCGCCTCGGCGTCGCCGGGTCTGCCATTGCCGACGGCCACCGGCTGTCCCTGCTTGACCGTTCGTGTAACGCATCCGCTCATCAGCACCATCAGAATGACGGCACGGGCGCGGAGCGGCATGGGCTACGTTACTTCCCGTCCAGGCGCGACAGCACCGACCACGCTAACAGCGGAAGCAGAATCTCGTGGTGACCGGTGAGCTGAATGCCGCGGCCACCCGCCAGAGTCGGTCGCTCGACCACATTCACACGTGGCCGATAATGGCGCTGCATGTCGCAGTCGCAGGCAGTAAAGTTCTTGGGACGCCCGCCGTTGAGGTTCCGCGCCACGGTCAGCGCCTTGAGGAAAACCTCGGGCATGACGACGGCGCTGCCGAGGTTGAGGACGACCCCGCCGTTATCGAGATCGGGGAGCGCGCCGGCGAGCCGCTTGAAATCGCGGTGGCTGGTTGCGCCGAGTACCGCTCCGTCGGCGCTGGGATGCTGATGAGTGATTTCGGCGCCGATCGCCGCGTGTACCGTGACCGGAACAGCGAGCTCGGCGCACGCGAGCAGCACGGAGACATCCCGCCCCGGAAGATCCTGCCGCGAGCCCAGGTACTCGGCGAGCGCCTCGCCCGCTCCCTGCTGGGTCTTGGCGCCGCGCGCCAATGCCGCGTTCATCTCGCTGCCCGTCTCTTCCGCCATACCGAAGGTTCCATCACTCAGCCCGGCGGCGACGTCTTCGCTCGTGCCGCCGTACGCGGCGAGCTCGAAGTCGTGGATCGCGGCGCTGCCGTTCATCGCGACGATGGTAATCGCGCGGCGGCGCAGCAACGCGATCAGCAGTGGTCCCAGCCCGACCTTGATGACGTGCCCGCCGATCATGGCGAGGATCCCACGCCGCCCGGCGGCCGCCACGATCTGGTCCACGACGTAGCGCAGGTCCTGCGCGGCCAGGATCGACGGCAACGCGCCGACGAACGCGCTGAACGAACGGTCGGACGGCAGCGGCGGCTTGGCGAGCAGGGAGGCATCGACTTTGTTGTGGCGTTTGGCAATTGGGACGGTCTTGAGGCGGGAGAAGTCGGCTTCGCGGTACTCGGTCATTGCGGCTCTGCCCCTCCTCCCGGGACGACGTAGTCTTTGAGCTTCAGTGTGACCTGACCAAACGAGAAGTTGGACTGAATCGCGAGCACCAGACGCTGTTTGTCGTCGGACAGCCAGATGCGCGTCTCCGACTTCTCCGCCAGGATGCCGCGGCCCTGGGGAATTTTGGGGCGCACGACAAGCGCGCGCCACTTCTTGCCGGCTACACTTACCTTCTCGCGGCCCAGCACTTCGAGAATGACGGGATTCCGGTCCGGCCGGAAATAGCGCGTGTACTCGTATCGTTTCCCGACCTCGAGCGGCACCGTGCGAACCCAGTACAGGAACGACGCGTCATCCAGCGGGTCCACCACGGTGGCGATGGTCGTGTCACGTCCCTGTTCCCGGTAGAAGCCGGAATCGGGGAAGATCTCGAACCGCGACTCCCGGTGCTTGCCACGCTCGTCTTGAATGGATGAGAAACGCCGTGACCGGAAATCATAGAGCCCCACCCACGACTCGATGGTTTGGTCGAGATGATACCACAGCGCGCCGCCCGTAATCCGGAACCGGATGTGGACGGTCTCCGCCCGGCGCACGGTGTCGATGCCCATGACCTCCATGGTCGCGGTCCCGACACTGAAGACCCCGTACTTCGCGCTGAACGTCAACCGTTCACCGACAGGAAACGGCACGGCGGGTGTCCGTTTGATCACGGGCGCAACGGCTACCGTTGCCGCGGCAGCCGTGTTGGACGAACCGCCAGGGACACCGGTGCAGACGGTGTCCTGAGCGAGGGTTTTTCCCGACGCGAGGAGAGCGAGCACGATGACGCTCGAGCCTTTGCGGGCGGCATTGATGAGGGCGCGTGATCGCCAGGCCGAGAGCAGTTGCTGCCAGGGCGTGGCGCGCGATGGGCGCTGCTGAAGGTCGTAGCGCGCGGCGCTGGGGACGACCTCCACGCGCCGGGCATGCACGCCGAGGCGGGCCAGCAGCTCCGCATTTGCCGCCCACCCGTCCGTGGTGAGCAGCGGCGGTTCGGCACTGCCACCCCGGGTCGCCTGGCGGAGCACGATCAGCCGCAGCGCAATGAAGCCGGACACCGAGTCCTTCACGGCGCCACCGACCCGCAGCAGGCGCGGCGCCCAGTGCCGCGCCAGGCGCTCGGGCCAACTGCGCGCGGTCGCGCGGTCTTGCTCGGCGACCACGAGATCCGCTCCGGACTCGATCCGCTTGACCATCTCTTCCATGGTCTCGGGCGCATGGACGAAGTCGGCGTGCAGCGTGATGGCGCAGTCGCGCTTCGGCCGGTCGGTCCGCTGCAGGGCGAGCCGCAACAGCTCTTCGAGCGTGCGCGCGTATCCCTCCCTGGTGGGGTGCTTGATGACCGTTAACGGCAGGACACGGGCGTAGGAGGCGAGAATCTCCGCCGTGCCGTCGGTCGATGCATCGTCGCACGCGATGATCTGGTATTCACGCTGGAACGCCGTGAAGACCTGACGGACCTTCCAGAGAACCAGGCCGACCGTCCTGGCCTCATTGTGAACCGGCACGCAGACGTAAATCATGGCCCTGCAATCTAGGAGAGTGCCTTGTAGACTTCCAAGACGTCGCGCGCCACCGCGCTTGCGCGGAAGCGTTCGGGGAACGGCAGAGCGGTGGGGTGCCGCACCATCTCAACCACCCGCCGCGCCAGCGCCTCGGCGCCACCCACGGGCACCAGCACATGGGCGGGCAGAATCTCGGGGATGCCGCCTGCCGCCGTCGCGACCACTGGCCGCCCCAGGGCCAGCGCGTTCAAAATGACGCTGCCGAATCCCTCCTCTTTCGACGACATCACGAACACATCGGCCTCGGCGATCAAGGCGTCAACCCGATCGACGTACCCCACGAGGTGTACGCGATCCGCCAGCTGGAGTCGTGCGATCTCCGCGGTCAACTTCGCGCGCAACGGGCCTTCGCCGGCAATGACCCAGTGGAGCCCGGGCTCGAGCCGCCGCCCGTGATCCGCGGCGCCGATCAGCGTGCGCTGGTCCTTGTGATCTACCAGCGCTGCGGCGTTGACGGCGAGCGGGGTCTTTTCGGAAAGCCCCAACCGCTCGCGCATACCGAGTGGAGGGGCCGACGCGCGGCGCACCTCATCGGGATCCACCCCGTCCGGCACCACGACGATCGCGTCGGACGCGATGCCGTCGCGCGCCAGCACGTTCTTTACCGCGCCCGACACGGCGATGATGCGATCGGGCCGCCGCCACGCGCCAAAGCGGCCGACGTGAAAGTCCACGCGGCGCGTCGCGATCAGTGTCCGGCCCAGCGCAACCGTGGCCGCGAGTGTCAGCGCGTGGCTGTCGTGCGCATGGATGACGTCGGGCTGAAATGCCGCGATCGTGCGCCGCAAGTGCCACCAGGCGCGCGGGTCCAGTCCGATCTCCCAGGCGGCGCCCTGCACGGCGACGCCGGCGGGTGCGGCGCGCCGCGCCAGCTCACTCTCCTGTCTGGTCACGAGGATTTGTTCGATGTCCGGATGGCGAGCGAGCTCGCGGCACAACAACCACACCTGCTGTTGGCCGCCGCGCCACTCGCGGCCGGAGTCAACCTGCAACACCCGCATCGGTTCCCGCGCCCGCTACGCGGGGACTTTCACGACCCCGGCCAGCACGCGGCGTAGCGCATCGAGTTTGAAGGGCTTTTGCAGGAAGGGGCGGCCCAGCTCCTCAAGGAATTGCAGCGTATCGCCGCGGACCGTGTCGCCCGTGGCAAAGATGATGCGCTCGGCCACCGTGGGGTGCATGCGCGCGAGCGTCTGAAACATCTCGCGCCCGCCCAGGCGAGGCATTCGGAGGTCGCAGATGATGATGTCGAACGGCTGCATGAGCGCGCGCTTCAAGGCCTGGCTGCCATCGCGCGCGACGACGACCTCATGACCCCAGCTCTCCAACGTGGCCTGCATGTAGTGAAGGATGTGCGGCTCGTCATCCACCACGAGTACCCGCAGCCGTTCCAGCCGTTCGGCGGGCGCCGGCTCCGCGGATGTCCGGGGCTGCCCTGCACGACCGAGCGGACGTAATTCCGGCCGCACGCCCGTCGGCAGCTCGACAGTAAAAGTGGCCCCGCGACCGCTGCCGCCCGGGTCGACCCGCATGCCGCCGCCGTGCTCTTTCACGATGCCGAGACAGATGGACAGACCGAGGCCGGTGCCTTCCCCTTCCGACTTGGTGCTGAAAAACGGTTCGAACACATGCTGTGCGACGTCCGCGGGTATTCCCGGACCGTTGTCCGAGATGTTGACCGAGAGACCGTCGGGCTCGCAGCGCGTGACGATCTCGATGCGGCCCCCCCCGCTAGCCTCTTTTACGCGGGTGCTGGCGATGGCCTGCGCGGCGTTGTTGATGATGTTGACGAAGACCTGTTTGATCTGGTTGGCGTGCACCTCGACCTCGGGCAGGCCGGGCTCGAACTCCAGCGTCAGCTCGATGCGCGCGGCCATCAGCTGATTCTTCAGGAGCTGATGGGTCGACTCGAGGATCGGGCGGATCGACTGCAGCTGCCGCTCGCCCTCCTGGCGGCGCGCAAACGATAACAGGTTGCGGACGATCGCCGACGCGCGCTCGGCCTCCTGGCGGATCACCGCCAAGGGCTCGGCGAGCCGCGGCGGCACGTCGGCCGCTTCCCCGAGGAGATCGCTGAAGCCGACGACCGAGGCGAGCGGGTTGTTGAGGTCGTGCGCCACACCAGCGATCAGCTGCCCGATCGCAGACATCTTCTCGGATTGCAGCAGCTGCTCCTGCAACCGGCGTTTCTCGGTGTGGTCTTCGAGCAAGAGCACAGCCGCACCCGGCTCTCCCGAGGGGATGGCGGTGACCAGAAGTGTCCGGTCGCCCGCACGGACCTCGAGCGGCGCGGTCGCCTCCGTGGCGCTGCTGCTGAGAAGCCGCGCGACCGGCTCCACCCAGGTGGGCGGCAACAGCGTGAGCCAGGGGCGTCCCGCGAGCGCGGTGACCGGAAGCTTGATCAGCTCGGCGAAGACGCGATTGGCGCGGCGGACCAGGCCCTGCGGATCCACATAACAGATGGCGTGATTGAACGCGTCTACCGTCTGCTCCCACTCCCGCTTGCCGCTGGAGAGCAGCTCGACCAGGCGCGCGTTCTCGAGGGCGATGCCCGCCTGTGCCAGGACCGCGCGCGTGAACAGCAATGCGGACTCGTCCAGCGCGTTGCTGCGGTCGCCTTCCATGGCCACGGCGCCGATCGGTCGCGCTCCGGCGACGATCGGGACGCCGAGCCAGCTCAGCGGTGCCGGACGATCGACCGTCACGCCCAGCTCGGCGGCACGGGCGGCGACGCGGTCGGGGAACACCAGCGGCCCGCGCCGCAGCGCGAGCTGCAGCAGCGGCTCATCGGTGGTCGCGGGTCGCGGACCATCATGGTAGCTGTCGCTGAGGCTGTTGGTGTCCACATCCAGCAGCATGACCGACAAGCGAGCCGGCGCCAGGAGCTCGGTCAGCGTGCGCGCGATGATTTCGACAATCACGGTGGGGCGAAACGCACCGGCGAGCTCCTGCGAGAGACCGGTGAGGCGATTGAGAACGTCGGCGACCGAAAGGGCTTTCACCGCGCTTCGTCGAGGAACCGCGTCGGGACGCGTGTTGCCGCATCGACCAGCGCCTCCGCCGACTTGATGAAGCGCACGACGATGGGCAGCGATCCCTGCAACGCCACTTTGCGCTGCATGATCCCGGCGATCGGTCCCAGCTCCTTCTTGATGATCGCCTTCCAGTGCTTGTACTCGGCGGTGAGGACGAACGGCGCCCGCTGCGCTTCGTCGCGCGTTACCAGCTTCGCCGCGCGACAGGTGCCACGGTCGAGATCCAGCCAGATGCCGATGTCTTCGGGCACGCCGATGCTCGGCTGCGCGGGCAGCACCAGCGAGACAGAGCCGTGGGTCCATTCCGTGGATGCGGTGCGGTAGTCTTCACTCGCGTTGATCGCGGCACCGTACGCATCCACCCACGCCACCGAGGGAAAATCGTGGGCTACGGCGGTCATGCGACCGCCCGCGCGAAGCCGTCGAACAACGCGCGCTCCGTGAGGTCCTCGGGGTGCCACTGGACCGCGACGATCCAGGGCGCCTGCGAATCCTTCGACTCCGCCCCTTCGATCACGCCGTCCTCGGCCCAGGCCACCGCCTTCAGGCCGGGTGCGAGATCGCGAATCGCCTGATGGTGGCGGCTGTTCACGGTCGCGGCGCGCGCGCCGAGGGTTCGCGCCAGCAACGATCCCGCCTCGACGCGAACCGCGTGACGCCCTGTCTCATCGCTGTGCGGCACGGGGCCGGGACGCTCGCTGTCGAGGTCCTGATACAGCGTGCCACCGAGCGCGACGTTGAGGATTTGAATGCCGCGGCAGATGGCGAGGATGGGTAGCCGCCGCTGGCGCGCCGCGTCGATCAGCGCAACCTCCGCGGCGTCGCGGGCGGGGTCCACGGCGCCCAGCCGCGGATGCGGGGACGCTCCGTACCGATCGGGAGCGACGTCTTCACCGCCCGTGAGCACGAGACCGCGGACGCCACCGATCAGGGCGGCCGCTGCGTGCGCCGGCGTGAGCATGGTCGGAACCGCCAGGGGGACGAGGCCGGCGCTCTCGAGTGCGCGCACATAGGCCGTGTTGAGTGTGACCCGCTCACGGCCGTCTACGAGGCGGCGCGGCGCCGTCACAGCCACGGCGGGAGAGGGGTGGGTCACGACGCGGTGGGAGGACTGAACAGCGGGCAGCGGGAGTTGCTCACGCTCGCCCAGTCGACGCGCACGCCGTACAGATCGAGCGCGCTACCGCCGCCAATGATGGACCCGATGGCCGGATGGCGTAGTGGCTCTTCCTGATCGAGGACCAGCACCCCCATCGCGCGCTGCGACGTGTCGTCGACTACGAGGAGACCATAGCCTCGAGCGGGGAAACCATTGCCCCGATACAGCATGGATACTTTCCCCTCGGCATCGCGGGTGACGATGACTGCTCCGAAGTCGCGCGACTTCTGTTGGAGCACCAGTACCGGCAGCGAGTCGGGGACGCCGCGCGGTGGATCGGTGAGCACGGCGCGGGCGTTGCCGAGCTGATTCGTAATCAGCGCCGGGCCGGCAATCGCCGCGATGCCGCACGTGGGAGAGCCGCTGCTGCCTCCCCCTCCCGCCCGCCCGCAGGCGGTGACTGCCAGCGCGAGGATTACGAGGCTGCGATTCATGAGCGTGCAATGTAACGCTAATGAGACCAAACAGCCGTGATGGTGGTCGTCCGCACCGGAGCGAGGGTTTGGGGCACCAGGTTGTAGATGTAATTCAACGCGTTCGCCACGAGCAGGCGGAGCTCGAGCGGCCCGTGCGTCCATTGCGCCCGCAAGTCCAGCACTTTCATCGGTACACGCCGGGGATCGACGTAGCCCTCCAGCTCGATGCGCTCCGGCCGGCTCGCGAAGCGGAAGTCCGCACCGATACCGGCGGCTCCGAGCGCATAATCGGCGGCCAGCTTCAGCTGGTGTGCCGGACGGTACGCGAGTGGCGCGTTGGGGGAGCCCGGCGCCCGGCGCTGGGTGGAGAGATAGGTGTAGCTGAGCGACGTCGTGAGCCGATCGGAGAGCGGCGCCGCGAGCAGCGTCGCATCGAGTCCAGCGATGCGCGCCTCCGACACGTTCTGCAGCTGAATCACCGGACCGCCACTTGTCACGATGAGCTGGGGCTCAATCAGCTCGCGCGACTCCGTCCAGAAGACCGCCCCGTCCGCGCGCAGGAAGTGGAGGAAGGGAGCGGTGGTAGCGCCGACTTCGAACGACCAGGCGGTCTCGGGCTGCAGATTCGGATTGGGAACGACACGCAGTCCAAATTCCGACGCCACCAGGCTGACGAAACGCTCAGCCAGCGAAGGCGCGCGGAACCCGCGCCCCACCGATGCCCGCAATGCCCCGCCGTTGCGGCCGAGCGGCAGCGCGCCGCCGAGCCGCGGGCTGACGACGGCACTCAGCGAGCCGCCATCCACCGCGAGGAAGTCGATGCGCGCACCGGCAGTGAGGCGCGCGCCGGCATGGCCAACGGATTGCTCGCTCTGACCGTACGCCGAGAATTCCGATTGCGAGTGATTCCCGAATACATCGCTCGTCACGTCGGAGAAGGTGGCCTCGGCGCCTACGAGAACCGTGCGCGACGAATCAGGATGCGCCTCCGCGCGAATCTCCCCGCCCAAGCGGTTGGAGATGCCGAACTCGGAGGTGTCGCGGCGTTGATCGAAGAAGTCGGTTCGGTACCATGACCCACGCGCCTGCCAGGCAAAGCGCTCTGAGACGACAGTGCGCGCCTGCGCGGCGATGTAGCCCTTGCGGGAATCGGTCCAGGACGCGCGGCCACCGCTGTCGGTCTTGAACGGCTGGTACGCCTGCCCGAGATCCTCGCACTGGCCCTGGGTGCACCAGCTCAGCGGGGCGTCGTACGTATCGTCGGCCCACGCACCGCTCACATCGACCCGCGTCATGGGCGATGCCTGCCAGCGGGTCTTGGCCGCGACCTGCCAATGCGTCTGGGTGTCCTGCTCCCGGTAGCCGTCGGAGTGACGGGCGCCGCCGCTGATGCTCGCGCCAAACGTCTCGTTCCCGTACGACCAGGTGCCGTCGCCGCCACCCTGGAGCCCCGATTGGTCGCGGAACTCCCAGACCGGGTGAGGAGGATTGGCGTAGATCCCACCCGTGAGTCGCACGCGCTCGTGGATGCCGTCGGGTACGTCGCGCGTCGTCAGGTTGACGACGCCGCCCAGAGCCGCCGAGCCATAC
>DASZCG010000357.1:0-1568 GCA_035943355.1 Gemmatimonadales bacterium | reverse complement strand
GCAAAGGGCGACACGGTGCGGGCCACAGTGGTGCGCACCGATCCGCCGCAGTACAAGCTGCCGGATGGGCGCATGCTGCTCAGCCCGCCCGGTGAGCCATTGTTCCCCGCTGAGCTGGTGCGAACGACACCCGAGGCGCAGCTGGTGCTCGATGCGTCGCGCGCGCGCCAGCGCACGGACATTGCGTACGTGGCGCAGGGGGTCACGTGGGAGGCACTGTATCAGGTGATTGTAACCGGTGCTCGGGGTCAGGTGTCGGGGACTGCTACCGTTACCTCCGGGGGACTGCGCGCCGATAGCGCAGACGTGCAGCTGGTTGCGGGAGCGATTCGGCGAACTCGACAGGCAAAGGCGGACATGGCGGTGTCAGAAGGCTTGAGGCTCGAAGCCGTCCGCGTTGCTGCATACCAGCGAGGGGCAGAGGAGGCGACCGAAGAGGCAGTCGGCGAAACGCACGTCTACCAGCTCCCCGGCCGCTTGACCATCGAACCCGGCGTCCCGATTGCGACGGCACTCTTCCCCCGTAGCTCGGCGCCCGTGACGCAGGAGCTCATCGTCCCCGGCGTCCTCCCATGGCGCGGATGGATTGGTCAAACACCGGAGCCCAATCGCGTGCCGGTCCAGGTGTGGTACACGATCAAGCGTGCCCCCAAGACCGCGTTCGGCGATCGGCCGCTGCCCGCTGGCACCGTGCAGCTCTATCAGGCAGACTCGAGCGGTCGCGTGCAGCTCATTGGTGAAGCCGCGAACGATCACACCGCTCCCGGGCGCGATCTCCGCGTGCAGTCGGGTGACGCTTTCGACATCACGGCTGAGCGCGTGCAGACCGATTTCAATCAGGAGCCGCTGCCACCGGCGCGGAAAGGGCTCCCCGCTCGGCAGCAGGTGACGGCGAGTTACCGCGTGACCATCACCAATGCCAAGCCGGACGCGGTGACGGTCGACGTGCGTGAAGCCCGGTTCGGCACCTGGAAGATTGTCGAGAGCAGCGTGCCGGCCGAGAAGCTCTCATCGACCGAAATGCGCTTCCGCGTTCAGGTGCCGGCGGGTGGCGAGGCGACCCTGACGTACACCGTCCAGATCGAGTCATGACGATCCAGATCGTTCACATTGGCGACTTGCACTTCGGCGGCGTCGCGGACATCCCGGTCGTCGAGGCATTGGAGCGCATGCTGCCGGATCTGCGCCCCGACGCGGTCGTCATCGCGGGCGATATGTCGCAGCGCGCCCGCCACGGCGAATTCCAGCGCGGCCGCGCGTTCGCGAACCTGGCGCGGGAGACCGCACCCGTACTCACGATTCCGGGCAACCATGATGTGCAGTGGTGGCACCGGCCGTTCATTCCATTCAGCAAGGACGCCGTGTACCAGAAGTACCGCACCTACTTTGGCGCCGAGCTGACGCCGACGCTGACAATCCCCGGCGGGGCCGTGATCGCATCGGCCCTCACGGCGCACGGTGTCGCCTGGGGTTCGCTCACGCCGCAGCTGCGCGACGTCGCCGTCAAAGGCCACCTGCCGAAGCGCGAGGTTGCGCGCGTCCGGTCCGTATTCGACCAGGCGGAGCCT
>DASZCG010000356.1:0-20460 GCA_035943355.1 Gemmatimonadales bacterium | reverse complement strand
TCCGCGGCTTCAGCAATCAGGAGGGGGTCGATTCGCAGGTTGACCGCGGACGACTCGGTCTGGGCACGGGCGAGGTGTGGAGCGGCAGGGAATAAGGCCAAGAGGATCGCGCATGCCCGCCGCATCATGACCACCATGCTGGTCCCTCCGCAGTTGCCGTCACCCGGTGGATGCCCCCCGCCGGGGAATGGTCGCGGGCGCGGCCACGCCTTTGATGAGCAGCCACAGGCCGAGCGGTACTTCGAATACGAGCATCGGCAGCCACATGTACGTCGTGATCGGTCCGCTGAGGAAACCGGCGAGCTGCAACGGTGCGCACACCACCACCAGGGCCGACGCGAGCACGCCAATCCACGCGAGGGGAGCGGGGACCATGCGTCCGCGCAGCAGGAGATAGGAGAAGGTCAAGCTACCCAGGGCGAAGAAGGGCGCACCGATCATCGCGCCTTGGGGGGGCATCAGGTAGAGAGCGGCGAGCGTGTTCGTTGTCGCGAGGTCCGGGGCCCCCGCGGTCCCCGCGCCCGACGCCGCCGTCGCGAGCCACAGCAGCCCCAGCGTGCTCGGGATGCCGATCGCGCCCAGCACCCCTTCGGCCAGGCGAGCGGCCATGACCAGCGTCGCGAGCTCGTGGTCCTCGTCGCGGGTGATCCCATACAGCGTCACGGCGAGCACGACGGCCGAGAAACAGCTGAGCAGCGTCAGCAAGATGGCCAGTCGTACGTCCGAAGCGTGCTCGGCGACGTGGGCGAGCTGCGCGGCCAGCCCGTCGCCGGCGGTCGCCCGGTTCATCAGCACCAGGCTCGGGAACGCAACCGCGATGTAGAAGAGGAATGTGAAGCCGGCGATGCGTGCGTTGGTCGTGCGAGTCATGTCATCTCCTTCGAGTGCTCGTGGCTCTTGGGCCTTCTTCATCCGACTTTCACCCTGTCTTCAGCGCCTTCCCGAGAACCTTACAGCCATGAGCAGACGACTGAAGCAGGCCGCCGTCGTCCTCGTCGTTGCTTTCGCTGCCGCTCAGCTCGTGCGTCCCGAGCGCACCAGCCCGCCGACCGATCCCAGCCGCGCCATTCAGGCGCAGATGCACACGGCGAGTGCACTGTCCGCCGTCCTCGACCGCGCCTGCCGCGACTGTCACTCCAACGCCACCGCATGGGCGTGGTACACGCAGGTCGCGCCCCTCTCCTGGCTGATGGCCTACGGCGTTAAGGAAGGACGCAAGGCGGTCAACTTCTCGGAGTGGGCCGCGTATTCGCCCGAGCGGCAGCGCCAGCTGATCGTCGCCTCCTGCCGGGACGTGTCCACCGGCGAGATGCCCGGGAGTGCCTGGACGCTGCTGCATCCCCAAACACGGCTCTCGGCGCAGGACGTCGAGACGATCTGCGCGGAGGCGCGCCGGCTATGAACACATCACCTCTCGAAACCAAGGTGCACGACTTTCTGGACCAGAAACGTATCGCGGTGGCGGGCGTGTCGCGCGACAATAGCCACCACCCCGCCGGCAACCTGATCTATCGCCGCTTGAAGAGCAACGGGCACGATGTCTTCCCCGTGAATCCGCACATGCAGAACTTCGAGGGGGATCGCTGTTATCCCGATCTACGATCAATCCCGGGCGGCGTCGACGGGGTGGTGATCATCACGCGACCGGAACTCACCGAGCACATCGTGCATGAGTGCGACGGGGCGGGCGTGCGGCGCGTGTGGATGCATCAATCGATGGCGAAGGGATCGAGTGTCTCGCCCGAGGCAGTCGAGTACTGCTGGCAACACGATATCAGCGTGATTGCTGGTGCCTGCCCGATGATGTTCGGCGAAGGTGTCGACTTCGGACACAGATGTATGAAGTGGATGCTCAAGGTCACAGGCGGACTGCCCACCTAGAGGACGAACACCATGACCAGTGTGATGGAAGACCAGCAGGAATCGGGAACCTGGGTGACGGCGATGACGAGGCGGCGCCGCATCGCGCGGATCGCCATTCTCGTTGTGGAAGTGGGATTAGTCTTGTGGGGCGCGATGGCAGCGCTGCTGCCGGAATACCTTCTCGGGCCAGGTTCGACACCAATCCTGACTGCCGGTTACGAAGGCTTCACCAGGGGCTCGTGGTCGCAGCTTGCGCAGACGTCTCCCGGCACGACCGCATACATCACCGTGCTCTTCCGAACCTACGGCGCCTTCAACGTGGCCTTCGGACTGGCGGCGATCGCGCTGACCGGCCCTGCGTTCCGCCGTGGCGACCGCTGGGCGTGGTGGGGGCTATTGGTCGGCAACACCATTGCGTTAGGCGCGGCGATGACGTACGACCGGACCGTGAACGCCATCGGGCCGTTCGAGCTGACGGAATACCTCGGCCTCGCCCTCGTGTGGGGAGCGCTCGCCGTCACCGCTCCATTCCGTGCATCGGGACGGCCGGTTCCGGCGATTGGCTGACAGGTCCAGCAAGGAGAGAGACAATGAAGACGCAGCATGATGAGGACCAGGTCATCCCCTATCCCAAGGGTAGGCGTTTCTTGGAGGCGGCAATTCGCTCCACCCATCACAAGCCAATGATCCATGGCTTGCTCGAAGTTGATGTCACGAAGGCTCGCGCATTCCTTCGGGATCATAAAGCCCAAACCGGGGAGTCCCTGTCGTTCACCGCGTTCCTTATCACGTGCCTGGGACGCGCTGTTGATGAGAACAAGGCGGTGCACGCCTTTCGCCAGGGTAGCAAGCGCCTCATTCTCTTTGGCGATGTAGACGTGTTGACCTATGTGGAGCGGAACATAGGCGGCCAGCCACAAATCCTGCCCTGCATTGTCCGAGCCGCCAACCACAGGACCTTCCGCGAGATTCATGATGAGATCAGGGCCGCTCAGGTACAGGACCTGTCCAAGGCCGTGGTGGGAGGCGCCAAAGCGGTGCAGATGCTGCCGGCCTGGCTCTTTGGGCCGTACTTCTGGGTCTCCACCTGGATCGGCCGACGGTATCCTCGGCAGTGGAAGAAGAATTGGGGAACAATCACGCTCTCATCCGTGGGCATGTTCGGCAAAGGACCCGGCTGGGGGATCCCTCCCACCATCCCATCCCTCTGCTGGATTACGGTGGGCGGTATTGGCCGGAAACAGGAGGACGCGGACGGGCGGATCGGCATCCGTGACTACCTGAGCCTGACGGTCAGCTTTGACCACAACATGATCGACGGCGCACCGGCGGCACGGTTCACCGACCGATTGAAAGAATTGATCGAGAGCGGCTATGGCCTGATCGATCAGGAGGCGAGTTCCGTGCGCATTGAGAGCGAACCCCAGCCATACCTGGTCTGATGGTGTGGGGTCGCGGGTTCAATCCCGCCGTCCCGACTGCGTGAAGAGCAGGGCTCACCGCCCTCTTTGCAGGAACCGCGACTCAGCGCAGCTGGTGCGCCAAACCGGAGTCCGCTTCAGTGCGACGTGTCCCTACGCTTGGCCGCGTGTCAATGCCGAGTACGCTGTAGAACGGGCACACGCCAGCGACCGCGGTAGCAAGGATGACGGTCGCAACGAGCGCAATGCCGACCGCGAGGAACGGAAACGCGTCTGCGAGGCCCGCGGCCCACACCATGGCCACGCTGCCGAGCACTGCCCGGATGGCGGTATCCACGCCGCCGATGTTGTTCCGTTTCATGGCTCCGTCCTGAGAGGATGTAGGTGCAAGATCGGGTCGCTGCCGTGAAACGTGGGCTAATCCAGTGTGAGGACTGCTTCAGCTTGCTACCGGGTGCCTTGAAGTGATCGGCGCGTTCGGCATGTGCTCAGCGCTGTAGCGCGAGCCGGCGAACGTGTCGTACTGGTCGTCCCCGATTGGTGTACAGAATCCTCCAACCAACCTCTTAGGCCGTTGAATTCAAATCCCGCCGTCTCGACTAAGGCCTCCGCGAAGAGCGGGGGCCTTGTTCTTGGTCCGAGCATCATCGCCGCAAAGCAGGTCCTTCGCTACGCGCGCGTGCCGCGCGCTTCGCTCAGGATGACAGCCCTGCCGCTCTTGGGGAAAGAGAGAAGGGAAGGGAGGCCTGCTTTGGGCTCCGGCGCTCCCAGCGTACCAGCACCGGGGCGAGTGGCGCTAACGCAATACTCCCGCAAGCGTCGCGATCGCCGCGACCGCTCCCACCCAGAAGACGAACGACCACTTGATCAGATCGCCGAAGCGGCGCTCGAACCGTGTCTCGAGATGAGCCATTTGCTCGTGCAGCTTCGCGAACCCGATCTGCACCTCGTGGCGCACTTCGGAGATGTCCGCCCGCATGGTCTCCCGCAGTTCGACAAGATCCGAACTCCGTGCATCTACCCGTTGGATCCAGTTCATGAATTCGAGGGCCGCCTCTTCGCCGAGTGCCTGGTGCAGCTTGCGGGACAGGTGTGGCGTGAGGGGCACGGGAGAATCTCCGGATGCGGACACGCCACAACCTAAGCTATGCTCGGCGAGCACCGAGAGCAATTTTGTCGCCGGCAGGACCGAAAAATTGGGCGCGGACTCGAACTATTTCCTGCGCATCGCCGAGAGCAGCGAATGCTTCACGACGCTGTCCGGCACGGTGCTCCCGTGCCGGACCGTGCAGACCGTCTTGCGCGTCAGGCCGTGATCGCGCTCCAAGACGAGTGACGACCGCGTCGGGTGACTCGCTCCACGGCGTAAGCGCGCCTAGGAGGGCAGCTCGAAGCCCGATCCCACAGCTACGTGGGGTCGGGCTTTGAACGTTTCAAGAATCACCGCTGCACGTTCCTTCCGCGGGACTCGCGGGACACGCGTGTATAATAGGAGCCGTCGGGGTCTCCAACACATTCTTTCTCACCTCGAAAGGTCGGGTGTCGCCGCCGCTCTCGCTTCCGCAAACGTCTCGCGCCGCCTCCGCGCTCGTTCGCCGGTGCCTTTTCCTCAGTCTTGTCTTTGCGCGTCCGGCGCCGGGCCAGAATGGCGCGCTCTCGGGCACGGTCACTGCCGGCTCGGGAGTCGCAATCTCCGGCGCACAGGTTTCCCTCAGGAATCTCACGACCGCGGATGTACGGCAGGCGATGACCGACTCGAGCGGCAACTACCGAATCGAGGATCTCCTGGCCGGGGACTACGAGCTGTCGGTTTCCGCGAGCGGGTATCGCACCGGCACGCAGCGAGTCACGATCGCGGCCGGCGAGGCGCGCAATGCCAACGTGACGCTGACGGAGTCGCTGGCCTTGGGCGATCTGGGGTTTACGACGGAGCAGACGCAGGGCAACGCGGCGGACCAGGCCAGGCTGGACAGACGCTCGCACATGCTGAAGTGGCATCAGCGATTCGGGTTGCTCACGGCCGCGTCGTTCGTCGCGACCCTCGTCAGCAGCACCAACGCGGGCGGAAGGCGGGCAACCGCGAGCGGCCGCGATTGGCACGCGGGCCTGGGGATTCTCAACACCGGGCTGTACTTCACGACGGCGTACTTCGCGATCTTCGCGCCGAAGATCCCGGGCGCCGAGACCCACGGCCAGATTCGCATTCACAAGGCGCTCGCGTGGGTTCATGGGACGGGGATGATCGTCACGCCGATCCTCGGCGCCATGGCATTCAACCAGCGGTCCAACGGCCAGCGGGTCACCGGCGCCGCCAGCTATCATGGCGCGGCGGCCGCCGTGACGACCATCGCCTTCGGCCTCGCAATCATTTCAGTTTCGGTAAAGTTCTGATGCGGCCCGCCCGCCTGGCGCGCCTCGCCGTCCCGCTCGTTGTTGCGGCCGCTCCGCTGGCCGGCCAGACGGGCGCGAGCGCCACGTGGATCCTGGCGCGATCCAAGGTCACCTATCACGTGTCGCATCCCTTGCACCAGACCGATGGAGTGAGCTACGAGGCGCGCGGCAAGGGAGTCTGTCAGAGCGGGCAATGCACGCTCTTGATTGCGGCGCCCGTGAAATCGTTCAATTCAGGCGACAGCAATCGCGATCTTCACATGCTCCAGGTTGTGCGCGGTGCCCAGTACCCGATGGTCGTGGTCCGAACGACGTTACCGGAGGATGCGGCCGGCCACGACACCATTTACGCGGACGTGGAAATCGAGTTCGCCGGCCAGACGGCTCACTACAAGCAGGTGCTGTTCCAGCTGACCATGCAGGGCAACGATGCGACGGTGGTGGGCACGATTCCTGTGACGCTCACCGATTTCAAGATCGATCCCCCGTCGCTGCTCATGATTGCGGTGAAGAACGAAGTCCCGGTGCGGGTGGAGATGTTGTGGCGCAAGGAATGACTTCCTCCTTGCCGGCTCGACGTCGGGCTGCTGCCGTGCTCGTCCTGGAAAAGCGGACAGGTAAGCGGGGACCACGAGGCTGGTCCCCGCTCTCGTATCTCCGGGTCTAGCGGCTGAAGTGCGCCAGGGCGTCACTACAACCCACGCCCTGCACCCAGAGTGTCTGTTCCCCCGCAATGTCCGGCGCGATGTCGTGGTCGGAAACGATCATCTGCGCGGTGAACGACTCGTCGTTGCCGTCGCCCGCACGGTAGAAGTCGGCGAGCAACACCACGGTCCCGGCACCCGTGGCGGCGGGCTTCCCCGCGTCGGCGCCGGTGCACTTGAAGGTCGTCGAGGCCAGCAGCTGCGCCGTGTCCCAGCGCACGCCTTCGCCCTCGGCACACCCCTTGAGCGGCCCCTGGGCGACGGCGGCGGTGCAACGGAAACCGCCCCCCGATTTCGCATCGGTCTCGCTGGGCACGACGTTGGATGCCGACGCGGCGTCGAACGATCCGCCGCCCGTCAGGAACACCGCTCCGGTGGGGAAGCCGCTGACCGTGCCGTTGAACCCGAACCCGGTACGGGCCCCGCCGCGGCCGGCCGACGCTTCCAGCAGACCGCCAGCCGAATAGGACGGGGTGCGAGGCGCCGTGGAGTCGTGGCTACAGGCGGCGAAGCCGAGGGCGCCCAACGCCAGCATTCCAGCCCTGATCGCTTTCATCTTGACTCTCCCTGTGATTGAAGGTCTGGTGCATTCAGTTGACGACGATGGAGCCGTGCATGCCCGTGCCGGGGCCGCCATGGATCGAGCAGTGGTACTGGTAGGTCCCCGCCTGGAGGGTCACCGTTCGCGTACCCGAGGTGATCGTGCCGGTATTTGCCGGCAACGTCCCCGGTCCACTGTCCCACGTCAGGGTGTGCCCGTGGGAAGGCGTGGCCCAGCTGAACGTGATCGCGCCCGCCGCCACGGTGTCGGGCGTCGGGCTGAAGAAATCGTTGTTGACGCTGATGGTCGTGACGTGGCCGCTGGTACTGCCGCCACCGCCGTAACCGCCGCCGCCGCCGCCGCCACTCCCCGTCGGACCGCCGTAACCGCCGCCGCAACCCACGGCGAGGGCCACCAGGAGCGCCGGAAGAATTGATAGTCTCATAGCAAGCCTCTTTGTTGATGTGAACGGATTCGAGCTTGCTAGTTAGCGAGCGCGCCCTTCACCAGGCATCGGATGGACAGGAGCGTCGCTGCCGGATTTTGCGGTGTCGCCGTGTAGGACGGGGGCCTACGTCGTGCGGAGTTACTCGGCCAATACCTGATGTACCGTCGCTACCGCGATCGATCCCTCACCGACCGCTGACGCCACCCGTTTCGTGCTGCCGCTGCGTACGTCGCCGACCGCAAGCACGCCGGGCAGACTCGTCTCGAGGAGATACGGTTGCCGCTGCAGCGGCCACCGCGCGGCGGACAGCTCGTCGGCGCCGAGCGATGCGCCCGTCTTCACGAAGCCTTTGCCATCGAGCGCCAGGCAGCCGGCCAGCCACTGGGTGCTCGGCTCGGCGCCCGTCATCGTGAAGACGTGCCGGATGGGCTTCGTCTCGACTCGGCCGTCGGCAGCGCGCCACGAGATGCGCTCCAAATGTTCGTTGCCTTCGAGCCCGACCACTTCGGTGCGGGGGTGCAGCTCGATGCGGGGATGTGCCTCGATCCGGCTGATCAGATAGCGCGACATCGTTGCCGAAAGCCCGTCACCGCGGATTACCATGTGGACCCGCTTGCACTTGTCGGCGAGAAATACGGCGGCCTGGCCCGCCGAGTTCGCGCCGCCGACCACGGCCACTTCCTCGTCCACGCACAGGCGCCGCTCCATCTGCGTCGCGGCGTAGTACACCCCCGCGTTCTCGAACCGCGCGCGATTTTGGATGGCGAGCTTCCGGTATTCGACGCCCGAGCCGATGATGATGGCGCGCGTGAGCAGCGGCTCGGTCTGCCCGTCTTCGAGAAACACGCGATAGGGCTTGCGGTCGCAGTTGATCCGCACGGCATGCTTCGCGATCAACATGTGGGCGCCGAACTTGTGCGCCTGGTCGTACGCGCGCGCAGCGAGCTCCTGGCCTGAAATGCCGAGGGGGAACCCGAGGTAGTTTTCGATTTTCGAGCTCGTCCCTGCCTGCCCGCCCGGCGCCGTCGCCTCGATGATGACGACACTGAGCCCTTCGGATGCCGCGTACACCGCGGCGCCGAGCCCCGCCGGCCCCGCGCCGATGATCACCACGTCCCAGATCTGGGTCCGATCGATCGTCGGGTTCAACCCCAGGCAGTCGGCGAGCTGTTCAATCGTCGGATTGCGGAGAATGGTCGAGCCGCGGCAGATGACCACGGGCACGTCGGCCGCCGTGAGATGAAACCGGTCGATCAATTCCTGGCTTTCGGGGTCCTTGTCGAGGTCGCGGACCGTGTACGGGTGCCCGTTGCGCATCAGAAACTCGACGAGGTGCAGCATTCCCGAGCAGTGATACGAGCCGAGGATGACGACGTCGCTGAACCCGCGCTCGATCAGCTGCAAGCGCCGCAGAATGAAAGCGCGCAGGAAGAGGTCGCTCAGCTCGGTGTCGGTCTGAATCAGCTTGAGCAGCGCGTCGCGGGGGATTTCGATGACTTCGGTCTGCTCGGTGGCGGCGATGCGGCCGAGGAAGCGCCCGCCGGCCAGGATCGAGCGCTCGCCCGTAAACATTCCCGCCGTGAAGTTGATCGCGAAGCCTTGTGCGCTCGGACTCTGGTAGGGAGTCGCCGCGCGCAGTTGGCCCGAGAGCACAACGAAAATGTGGGTGACTGGCTGGCCCGGCTCGCCGACGACTTCTCCGGGCGCGAGCCGGCGCCGGCGGCCGTGCGGCTCGATGCGCGCCAGCTGTTCCGGCGTCAGCTCAGGAAAGGCCTCGGTCCTTTGAGACTCAGCTCGAGCGTCGGGGGCTGCGGGTGCTACGGGGACTACGGGAACTGTCGAAGACGTCATAGGATTACTCGTAGTGATAACCTCCGTGTCAAGGAAGGACACATGGCCCCCCCCCAGCAGTGCAAGCATCTCTCACTCGTCCGCGACGTCGCGCCCAAAACACCCGATGGCTGCCAGGAATGTCTGCAGACCGGCGACGCGTGGGTGCATTTGCGCCTGTGTCTCGAGTGCGGTCACGTCGGGTGCTGCGACGACTCACCCAATCGCCATGCCACCAAGCACTTTCACAAGACCAAGCATCCGATCATGCGCAGCTTCGAGCCGGAGGACGACTGGGGCTTCTGCTACGTCGACCAGCTGATGTTCGAGCCTGCGCCCCGGCCCACTCCTCCGTTTGGCCTAGACACTCGTGGCCGTCACATGGATCCCTGACGTCAACGTCCGATGCACGGGGCACCGCTGTCCGACGCCGAGGAGTTTGGCCCGCTGCTCCGCGCTGAGCGCACCGTCCAGCTTTATCTCAGTGTCGATTCGGTCGAGCTTGGTGTCCTGCTGCATACAGTCCGCGCAGTCCTGCGCGTGATTGCGAGAATGTCTCAGCCGAACCTCGACACGCTCGAGCGGCCACTGCTGCTGTCGCGCGTACAGCGCGATGGTCATCGACATTCACGACCCGAGCGCGGCGGCGATCAGCTGGTACGGGTCTGGGCCGCGGTCCGTTCCGCCCGACGCCGCCGGCTCGTCGGCGATCAGGTGATGCGGTGCAACGGTGATCTGCTGCACGAACCCATTCGCGCCACCGCGTACGATGACGACGCCGTCTGCCTCAGCCATGACTCCTCCTATGGTTTTCTCACGGCACCTGCTGTGCCAGCCATTCCCGCGCGATCTCCGTGATATCACGATGTTGAACGTCCGCGAGCGCGTTCAGGCGCCGCATCTCCGCATCCGTAATCTTCCCACCGAGCTCCGCCAGCGCCGCCCGCACGGCGGGATGTTGCTCGAGCACTGCACGGCGCACGACGGGCGCCGCCTGGTACGGTGGAAAGTACGACCGGCTGTCCTCGAGCTGGACTAGATCGAGCGCCGCGATTTGTGCGTCGGTCGAATTGCCGGCGATCACATCGACCTGCCGATCTGCCAGCGCGCGATACGTCAGTCCAAGGTCCATCGCGGTAGGCGGCGCGGAGAAATGCAGGCCGTAGGTGCGGGCGAGGCCCGGGAACCCGTCCGCGCGCTCCAGAAACTCATATCCAAACCCCGCCTTCCACTGAGGCGCCACGCGAGCCAGGTCGGCGATCGTTCTCAAGTTGTGCCGCGTGGCGTCGGAGTGTCGTACCAGGATCGCAAACGTATTGTCGAATCCGAATGGCGGCATCCAGTCGAGCTCGTAGCGCCGTTGATAGTCCGTGCTGACGAACCGGTACACGCTGTCCCGGTCCGTGATGGGTTGCTGCTTGAGGATCGCCGTGAACGCCGTTCCTGTGTATTCGACGTAGATGTCGATCGCGCCGGTGGTAATGGCCTGATGGCACACGAACGTGCCGCCCAGGTGCAGCCGCCGCTCGATAGGGAGTCCCGTGCGGCGCTCGAGCTGCTGCGACACGATCTCGGCAAGCAGATCCGATTCCGTAAAATTCTTCGATCCGACGATGATGCGCTGCGCCCGACTGCAACTGAGCGTCGCGGCCGCAAGCACCAACAGCAGGACCTGTTTCATTGCTGCCGCCACACGAGCCTGCGCTCGGCGAGGCCGAGCAATCCGTCGGCGAGCAACGCGAGCAGCGCTGCGGGCAAGGCGCCGGCGAGGATCAACGTGTCATCCACCGTTGCGACGCCGCGAAAGATGTAGACGCCGAGACCACCCGCCCCGATCGCGGCCGCAATCGTGGCGACGCCGACGCTGACCACCACCGCGACGCGCACGCCCGCGATGATCACTCCCGCCGCCAGCGGCAGCTCGACCAGCCGCAGCAGCTCGCCGTCGCTCATGCCCATGCCGCGGCCCGCTTCACGGATCGCGGGATCCACACCCGCGAGCCCCGCGTATGTGTTGCGCACAATCGGCAGCAACGCGTACAGCACGAGTGCGGTGATGGCAGTCCACGCGCCGATGCCGAAGACAGGAATCAGCAACCCAAACAGCGCGAGACTCGGCACGGTTTGCACGACATTGCTGAGCCCGAGAACCGGTTTGCGCCATGCGGCACGCCGCGCCACCAGCACGCCCAACGGCAGCCCGATGACCAGCGCGACCGCGGTCGAGATCGCGACCAGCCAGACGTGCTCGCGCAGCAGCAACAGCAGCTCCGCGAGATGCTGCCGATAGAACGCGAGCAGTCTCACGCGGCGTCCATGAATCTGCGCGCCTCCGGTAACGGACTCGCGCGAAACTCAGCAGGCGTGCCGAGGAAGACGAGTCGCCCGGCATCCAGCAGCCCAATGCGGGTGCCGAGCAGCAACGCTTCGCGCACGTCGTGCGTGACGAATACCATCGCTGTGCCGAGGCCCCGCTTGAGGGCCTCGAATTCCCGTTGCATCTCGACGCGGATAATGGGATCGAGCGCCCCGAAGGGCTCGTCGAGCAGGAGCAGTGGGGGATCGATGGCGATCGCGCGCGCCACCCCGACGCGCTGTCGCTGGCCGCCGGAGAGCTGGTGTGGGTAGCGCAGGGCGAATGCGTCGGGATCCAGCCCCACGAGCTGCAGCAGCTCGCGGACACGCCGGTCGGATCGATCGTTCTGCCAGCGCTCGAGCCGGGGCAGCAGGCCGACGTTCCCGGCCACGGTGAGATGGGGGAACAGGCCGACTTCCTGAATGACATACCCGATGCCGCGCCGCAGTCGGGTGACGTCCTGCGTCGCGGCATTCTCGCCGCCCACCGTCACTGTGCCCCCGGTCGGCTCGAGCAGCCGATTGATGAGTCTGAGTGTGGTGGTTTTGCCCGCGCCGCTCCGACCGAGCAGGACGAGCGTCTCACCGGCGGCCACCGAGAAGGAGACGTCGTCCACGAGTGGTCCGGTTCCCGGCAGCGCATAGCGCAGGGCGCGCACGTCCAGCACCGCATTCACGGCCTCAGGCCGGTGGCGCGGGTGTATCGACCCGATCGATCGGCGAGTTGGGGTGCTCGCCCAGGAACTCGACCCACGCCGTTTTCGCGCAGGGATAGTGCTTCGCGGCCTCGGCGAGATCCATGAATCCGGTGATCGTCTGCTCAAGGCGACCGGCCAGCTGCTGATCGGCAATCTTGCCTTGCGCATCGAACGCCTGATGCGCCTGCGCCAGTGAAAACATGTCCGGATAGACGCGGGCGCCGAGATGCTCGAGCGGCACGCGCAGCGCCCACAGCCCCCGGTTGCCCCCGACCATCGCCGGCGAAGCGGACAGCAACAGCGCGTGCTTGCCGTTGAAAGGCTGCGGCCGCAGGCGCGACACCCAATCAATCAAATTCTTCAGCACGCCCGGCATCGAGCCGTTGTATTCGGGCGAGGCGATGACGAACCCATCGGTCGCGTCCAGCCGGCGGCGCATTTCCGCGGCGCCAGCGGGGAATCCTTTCGCCTGTGCGTCCTGACTGTAGGACGGGCAATCGAATGCGCTCATCCCAGCCAGGTCCACCGACCCCTCGTGCTGCTCGATGGCGGCGGCGGCGAGTTTGGCCAGCGTCGTGTTGTAGGAACCGGTCCTGAGCGAGGCGGAGAAAACCAGGAAACTGATTGGCTGGCGCTCGGTCTGATGTGACATAGTGAGTCCTCGGGCTGCTCGAAGCGCGGCACGGAGCGCCGCGTGAATTCCGAACACCCATGATACTTTGGTATCGGTTGGGGAAGGTACCCTCATTGCACGACCCTCGATATCATTGTGCAATAGACTGATCTGCATGACCTGACGGGGAGAACCGTTATGAACGAGCAAGACAGAGCGACCCGCTTGGCGGAGGCTGGCCGGAAGACGGAGGTGGCCGTGCTCGCCGGAGGCTGCTTCTGGGGCGTCGAGGAGATCCTGCGCGCCGTGCCCGGAGTGCTCGACACCGACGTCGGCTACACCGGCGGCTGGCTGGAGAATCCGACGTACGACGACACGCACGACAGCAAGTCGGGTCACGCCGAGGCGATCCGCGTGATCTTCGACCCGTCGGTGCTCAGCTACGAAGACCTGCTCGAGCAGTGGTTCTTCAAGCTGCACGACCCGACCACGCTCAATCGCCAGGGAAACGACGTCGGGACGCAATACCGGTCGGCGGTTTTTCCGCAGACACCTGAGCAGCGGGCGACGGCGGAGCGCGTGAAAGCGCGGGTCGAGGCATCAGGCAAATGGAAGCGGCCGATCACGACCTCGATCGAGCCCGCGTCCACGTGGTACAGCGCGGAGGGATACCACCAGGACTATCTGCGCAAGAATCCTGGCGGATACAGCTGTCATTTTATGCGTGACTAGGCGCTCTTTGTCCGCGCTTGGTTGCGCATTCGTGTCCGTCACGGAGAAACAGCGTGTATCAAGTCGAGAACGCCGGTCAGGCTCTGCGGAGCCGCGGGTACCTCCGCGCCCTCCGCGTGATGGCGCCCAAAGTGAGCCGCATCGTCGTCATGCTGGGATTGACCAGCCTGTTCACCGATATCTCGTCCGAGATGGTGAGCACGATCCTGCCGCTGTACCTCCTCTTCCACTTGAACCTCACCCCGGCGGTCTTCGGCGTCGTCGACGGCCTGTACCAGGGCGCAGCGGCGCTGGTCCGCATCTTCGGCGGCGCCGCAGCCGACCGCCGGGGCCACCACAAGGAGGTGGCCCTCACCGGCTACGCCCTCTCGGCCATCGCCCGGCTGGGACTCCTCGTCGTGGGGAACGTGTGGACGCTGCTCGCCGGCATCGTGATGGTGGACCGGCTCGGCAAAGGCATTCGGACCGCGCCGCGCGACGCGCTGATCTCGCTCAGTACCCCCACAGAGGACTTGGGCGTCGCGTTCGGCGTGCATCGCGCCCTCGACACGGCGGGGGCCATGATCGGGCCGTTGCTTGCCTTCGGTCTGCTGGCCATCGCGCCCGGCGCTTACGACGCCGTATTCGTTGTCAGCCTGTGCGCCGCCCTGATCGGCCTCGGCGTCCTGATCTTTTTCGTGCACAATCCGCCGATCGCCTCCGCCGATCTCACGGAGCGGAGGCTGACGTTTGCCGCAGCGGCACGACTGCTCCGCGTGCCCGGCCTCGCGCCCCTCCTGCTCGCGGGAACGGTGTTGAGCCTCGTCACCATGAGTGATGCGTTTGTCTACCTCACGCTGCAACGCCAGGTCCGCTTTGAACCCAAGTTCTTCCCGCTGCTGTACGTCGCCACGGCGACGATTTTCATGCTCATGGCGGTGCCGGTCGGCCGCTTGGCGGATCGCTGGGGACGCGCACGCGTGTTCCTCGGTGGCTACGCGCTCCTCCTCGTCGTGTACGCGTCGCTCCTCGTGCCAGGGGCGAGCACGCTCCGCGTGATACTCGCGCTGGCACTGCTGGGCACCTACTATGCCGCGACCGATGGCGTGCTCATGGCCCTGGCAGGGGCCGCGCTGCCGCCGGAGGTGCGGGCCAGCGGCATGGCGCTCGTCACGACGGGCACGAGCCTCGCGCGGCTTGCGGCGTCCGTGCTGTTCGGGGCCCTGTGGACGTGGCAAGGCGTCCCCGTCGCAGTCACACTTTCCCTTATCGGGCTTGTGGCTGCTCTCCTCCTGTCGGTATTCTGGCTGCGCACGGGAAGGGACGGAGGAAGCCATGTCGCACCCACGTCGTGACCGGCGGCGGTTAGCCTTCGCGCTGCTTGTGGCGCTGTGCGTCGGCGGCGGCGGGGCGTACACGGCGTGGGCGGCGTTTCGCAACAGGTCAGGTGGTGGCCCGGCGGCGGGACCGCTCGTGGCCGTCGGGGACGCCGCGGCAGGGCGCGCGCTCATCGGTCGATCGCGGCCGACGGTGATGTTCCGCAACGGGGTCGAGGGCCAGGGCTGGGGCCAGGTCGCGCTCGTGTCGACCGCGGCGCCGGATGAGCCGCGGACGATTGTGCCGCTCCGCTGCCAGCGCCTGCACTTCGCGGCCGGGCGGGGCCTCTGCATCATCGGAAAACCGGGGGTCGTCTCGTCGTACGACGCGTACACCTTCGGGCCCAACTTCACGATCGGCCACAGATTCCCGTTGAGCGGCGTGCCGACCCGGTCGCGTGTGTCGCCGGACGGCCGCTACGGGGCGGTCACCGTCTTCCTCTCCGGGCATTCCTACGCCGACGCGTCCTTCTCCACCAAGACCATCTTGATCGATCTGGTCACCGGCGTCGAGCTGGGCAATCTGGAAGAATTCGCGGTCTTGCGGGACGGGCAGCCGTTCAAGGCGGTCGACTTCAACTTCTGGGGCGTGACGTTTACTCCGGACGGCAACCGCTTCTATGCCACGTTGCGCACCGGGGGGCAGACCTACCTGGTCGAGGGTGGGATCGCGGCCCGCGCCGTGCACGTGGTCCGGGCCAACGTAGAGTGTCCGTCTCTGTCGCCGGACGGGACACGCCTGGCGTTCAAGAAGCTGGTCGGCGCCGTCATGGGCGTGCCCGTGTGGCGGTTCCACGTCCTCGACCTCGGCACCATGACCGAGACGCCCCTGGCCGAGATGCGCAGTGTCGACGACCAGGTCGAGTGGCTCGACGACCGCCACGTGCTGTATGAAATCGCTCCGGACTTGTGGACCGTGCCGGCGGACGGGAGCGGCGAGCCGCGGCGCTTCATGCGTAGCGCGCTGTCGCCCGCCGTGGTCCGCACGGCGTTCGCGCCGCCGCCGACAAAGACTCGCACTGTGGTTCTGCCGTCGGCCGATGTGGGCGTGACCATGTCCGCCGCGCCCAATCCCGTGCGCGTGGGACAGAACCTCACCTACACGATCACGGTGAGCAATCATGGACCAGCCGTTGTCAACGAGCTCGGCATCGCCGTGCGCCTGTCTGGCGCGGTGACGTTCGGCGCCATCGAGCAGAAGAACCCCACCGGCACCCCTTACGGCTGCACGTTCCAGGACGGCTACGTCTCATGCACCGTCTCGCAGCTCGCCGGCGGGGCGATGTGGACGGTGGCGTTCACCGTGATTCCCAACCAGGCCGGGCTGGTCCGCCAGCGCGTGATCGTCGACGCTGCTCAGCCAGACCCGGCGCCAGGGAATAACAGCGCGACGGTCGAGACCACGGTCATCGCCCCGTGATCGACCGGCTGCGTTGCGTGGACGCCCCGCGACGCTGTAGCCTGATTGACGCAACAGGCGGCCCGGATGATCCCGGGCCGCTCTTCATTTGGTGAGCCGTCGTTTGGTGCCCGTCTCGATCTCCGGTTGGCATGCGCTTTGCCCGTGTGAAGTGCGAGCGGCGGCGGCACGGTGCAGGCCGAGACGCTGCTCGCTGACGACACGGCGAGGTGGCATTCATGGACAAACAACGAACGCTCCGAGGCCTTTCCGTCCTTCTGGGATTAGTCCTCGTCGTCGACGGATGCTACGAGTCCGTGGGTCCGAGCCGCCACGCTCCCAAACCCGGCGCCGACGTCACGGCCCCTGCCGACCCCATTGCCCTCGATCAGTTCAATGGCTCGCTCGCCGAGAGCGGGATGGAGCTCGTAAAGGGGTTCAACCCCACGAACCCGCAAGTCGGCGACGCCATCATCGCAACGTTCTTCTGGGTGGGAACGACCAACATCATCGACTCCGTGACCGACTTCATAACCACGTCACCGCGAACACCGGTCGGTAACAAATACCACCTCGTCGATTTCGTCACCGCCGGCGGCCTCTCAATGGCGACCTACGTTGCCACGAACGTGCAGGGTTTTGAAGGCGGCCTCTTTAATCCAGACGGTGACAAGATCCTCGGGGTAAGGGCGGCCCTCCATGTGCCGGTGGTGGACGGTGGCATCCTGATCTCCGCCTGGACCGGAGTTGCCGGCGACTTCGCGCAGGCCCTGGGGCAGCACCGGTCGGCCATGGGCTCCGGTGTGGGGCCCACGATCGCTCATCCCGGCCCCATCGATGTCAACGCGGGCGCCCTCGCCTATGGCGTGACGCTCTCGAACGGACTCGTCGCCCTCACGACGCCTTCCGGCTGGACCAACATTGCGACGCAGGCAGACGGGGTGATGAAGAGCGATGGCGAGTACGACGCGGAGTTCACCGTGCAGTCAAACGGAGGCACCGTCGATCCGCAGTGGACCTGGGATTTCACGGTTCCGAGCTTCTGGTCTGCCTCAGTGCTCGCGCTGAACCCGACCCCCACGACCGGCAACCTGATCGTGACGACGAGCACTTCGGGCTCGGACCTGCCGACGGACGGCTATACGGTCACGGTCGACGAAGGGCAGAGCCAGGCGATCGCGACGAACGGCAGCGTCACCTTCACTGCCCTCACGCCCGCGGACCATCTCGTCGCCCTCTCGGGGCTCCCGCAGAACTGCGCGGTGAGCGGTGACAACCCGCAGACCGTCACGGTCACAGCCGGCGAGACGGTCACGACGACGTTCGTCGTGCTGTGCAGCGCGCCACCGCCGCCGCCGGCGAATGATTTCATGACGGGAGGCGGCAAGCTCGGGGACGGACGCGAGTTCGCGACGTTCGGTTTTGAGGCCCGGCCGACTGGGGGCAAGCTCGAGTGGGTGCAGCACTGCCCGAAAGGGATCAACCCCACGTCACCGAACTGCATGTTCGGGAAGTTCACGTTCCATGGCACGGTGACCGCCGGCAGCTACGCTGCGATCGCGGGCTCCCCGAACTGCCGGACCTGGTCGGGTAGCGGCTCGGCCAAAGAAACCGGTAGCCATAGCTTCACGATCAACATGGCTTGTGATAACGATACGCCCGGCCGCGGCGCCGATTACATCGATATCACTATCGACGGTTACCATCGCGCCGGTTACTTGACCGGCGGAAAAATCCAGCTGCACAAGAGCAAGAGCAAACCATGAGCGACTATCGGCGCGAAGATCGAGGAGGGCTTCCCAGCCTCATCGGGCTCGGGGTGCTGGGATGTTTGTTGCTGACCGCTCCCGCCCCGGTCGCGGGGCAGAGTGTGCTCGGGCAGGGGACTGCGGCGTCCGTGCGCACACCGACCACCGGGTCGCAGACCTTTGCGAGCGCGACGCTGCCGTCCGGCGGCGGCATGAACAACGCCGATGTGGACGCGGCGAGCCTGGCCAACGCGCTCGGCGCGAGTGACCTGACCTCCATCACGACGGGCCAGATCGACGAGACGCTCGTGTCCGCGACGACGAGCGCTCAGGCGACGGGCGTGACCATCCTGAACGGCCTGATCACCGCCAAGGCGGTGCTCGCTCTCGCCACGAGCTATGCGAACGGCACCGCGGCGGTGAGCGAATCGAACGGCTCCACGCTGCTCGGACTAGTGGTGAACGGTGTGTGGTATGGAGACGGCGCTCCGGCGCCGAACACGCGCCTCGACCTGCCTGGCGTCGGATACGTCGTGCTCAACGAGCAGATCTCGTCGGGCGACGGCGTCCACGACACGGGTCTCACCGTAAACATGATTCATGTGTACTTGACCGATCCCGTCACGGGGGCATCCATCGGCGACATCGTGCTCGGTGGGGCGCAAAGCGGAGCGAGCCTATGAGCGCTATGTTGGGGTAATCGCATCCTACAAACGGCTCCTTCCGTCCTTCGTCACCATTCCGACAATCGTCGCACCGCAAACACTCGCGTTCGTGGCCCTCGCTGTGGTGATCGGAAGTCCAGCGGTGGCAGCCCAAACCGACGAGATCCAGGTATACGACGGTGCCCTGACCGCCCCGAGCAAGTTCAATCTCACGTGGCACAACAACTTCACGCCCGATGGCGTGAAGACCCCCGCATTTCCCGGGGCCCTTGTCGCCGACAAGTCTCTGAATGGCGTCCCCGAGTGGGCCTACGGCGTCACGCCGTGGTTCGAAGCGGGGCTCTACATGCCCCTCTATAGTATCGGCACGCGAAACGCACAGACGGGCTTCATGCTCAACGGTGTGAAGTTGCGGCTCCTATTCGCCGTCCCGCATGCAGACGCACGGAGCTTCTTTTACGGCATGAATCTCGAGTTCAGCTACAATGCGCCGCATTGGGATGCGCGTCGCCTTACCTCGGAGATTCGACCGATCATCGGATGGCGCATACACCGCATGGATATCATCGTCAATCCGATCTTCGACAGCTCCTATGACGGGTTGAACAACCTGGACTTCGCGCCGGCGACCCGCGTCGCCTGCAATCTGTCCGGTTCGTGGGCCTTCGCCATCGAGGAATACGCCGATTTCGGACCCGTCAGTCAGTCTTATGCCGCCAGTCAACAGACTCATCAGGTCTATGGGGTCGTTGATCACGCGACGAAGGCCCTGAATCTTGAGGCGGGCGTGGGATTTGGACTGACCGATGTGTCGGACAGGATCACACTCAAGCTGATCCTGTCGCGCGATCTCAATTGACCTTCCTGGATGAAAGGAAACCTGCAATGAAAGGCGCGCAGAAGTCCCCCAAAAAACTCAAAGGATTCACGGCCGAGGAACGCGCCGCGATGAAAGACCGCGTCCAGGAGCTGAAGGGGTCCACGACAGAGGGGGAAAGCGCCGTGCTCGCGAAGATCGCCACGATGCAGGAACAGGATCGCGCCCTGGGCAAGCGGCTCCACGCCATCATCATGGCCAGCGCGCCGACGCTCTCGCCCAAACTCTGGTACGGGATGCCCGCCTATGCCAAGGGTGGCAAGGTCGTCTGTTTTTTCCAAGGCGCGCAGAAGTTCAAAACGCGGTACGCGACCTTCGGCTTCAGCGACCAGGCCAACCTCGACGAAGGCCAGATGTGGCCGACCGGCTTCGCGCTGAAGGCATTGAACGCCGCCACAGAGGCAAGGATCAGCGCGCTCGTGAAGCAAGCGGCGAGCTGACGGAGCCTCGCCCGCCAGCGATCGCCATCGGCGGGGAGGATATCGCGGTGCTACAGTCACCAGACAACTGGTCGATGCCGGGCCGGCGCCCGCCGCCGTCCTCACCTCCTGACCCCCTCGGTTTGTTCTTCCATTCTTTGTTTTTTTGTTGTACAACGCGCCCGCGTTGTCATCCTGAGCGAAGCGCGCGGAACGCGCGCGTAGCGAAGGACCTGCTTTTGTCACAAGTTCGACGCCATGAAGCTAGCCCGGCAATCGGCCCAGCTCACATTGCTGCTGACCGCGCTGCCCACCGCGGCGTTTGCGCAATCGCCGACCAATGCTGCCGGCGTGGTAACTGTTCGCGTCGACGCCACACCGGGCCATGCCATCAATACATT
>DASZCG010000355.1:0-6811 GCA_035943355.1 Gemmatimonadales bacterium | reverse complement strand
CGACGGACCGCTCGCCGAATTGATGGTGCGCAACTGGGGCATCCTGGTCGGGCTCGTGGGACTGATGTTGATCTACGGCGCGTTCGTCCCGCTGGCGCGCCGGCTCGTCCTGAGCGTCGCGGCACTCAGCAAGGCCGCGTTCGTGCTGCTCGTCCTGACTGTCGGAAGCGTCTATCTGGACCAGCGGATTCGCTTCGCCGTCATGGTCGTAGCGCCAGAGCCACTGTCTCTCAGGTGTCACACGCAAAACGGCCGCGGATTGCTCCGCGGCCGTTTCGCGCGCAGTGACAACCGAGCCTACCGTCCGCTTGCGGCTGCGCCTGTCCCGTTGGCGAGCTGCGTGACCACCTCGGTGAGCTTCTGGACCCTGGCCTTGTCACTCGACGTCGTCGCGTCCTGGCCGAGCGAGGTGCCGAGCTGGGTCAACGCGTCCCGCCGCGCCTGGCCCTGGCTCTTCTCCGCGCGGTCCAGCTCCTGCCGCACGGCCTTCACCCGCTCGGCCGCGAGCCCGTTCGACCGCTCGAGCTGATCGACGTACGCCCGCGCCACGACGAAGCTCGCGGGCCAGGTGAGTGTGGGCTGATCCTGTGTGTTGAAGTAGTCCAAATGCACGAGCTTGGCCGCATCCAGCTCGTTGCGCGTCAGCAGCCCGCTCGGCGCAAGCTCGAGCACGTCGAGGCCGCGCGCGATTTCGGAGCTGTAGATGTAGCCGTTGTACCAGTACGCCGACCACGTCCCGCCGTCCGCGGGTTTCGTGCTGTCCACCGGCCCCCGGTCGAAAAACGCGATCTCCCTGGGATGCGCGGCGTCGGTCCAGTCGAACACCGAAATCCCGCCCTGATACCACGACTGCACCATGATGTCGCGCCCCGGCACGGGAATCAGCGAGCCGTTGTGCGCGACGCAGTTCTCATTCGCCGTCTGCGGCGCGAGCATCTTGTAATAGCTCTGGAACGTCATCTTGCCGTCGGCGAGCGTGAAGATGGCGTCCGCGCCCCACTCGGGCTTGTCGAACGAGCGACACTTGGGCTGCCCGCCGCCGCCCCACTCATCCGAGAACAGCAGCTTCGTCCCGTCGTTGTTGAACGTCGCCGAGTGCCAGTAGGAGAAGTTGGAATCGGCGACCGCGCCGATGCGCCGGGGGTGCGCCGGATCGCGGATGTCGAGCAGCAACCCATACCCGCCGCACGCGCCACCTGCCAGGCCGATCGCCGGATACACGGTGATGTCGTGGCACTGGTTCGGGCCCTTGCGCGGCTGGTCGAGGCCGAACCGCTTGTCGATGATCTTCTGGAGGTTGGCGCCCAGCGCCTGGCTATCGGCCGCCGTGGGTGTGCCCGTGCCGCCGCGCGCCTTGACGATGCTGTCCAGCAGCGGCGCGGTGAATCGGGGGCCCACCACGCGCTCGAGGCCGAATAGGGTGATCGTGTACCCGCCGTGCGTGCGCGCGGAATCGGCCTGCCGCTTGGACTCGGCGATGTCCTGCGGTGCCTCGCTATGCGTCGGCGGGGCGGCGAGCGAATCGAAGATTCGGGGCGAGGCAACGATGGCCGCCTGCTGCGGCGCGGCGAGCGGGACTTTGATCACTTCGATCCGGAACAGCGAGCTGTTGGGATTCGAGTCCGGCGATTGGCGCACGCAGCCGGACAGCTCGGTCGGCGACCGCACCGGCGCCGAGCCGGAGACGTAGATGTAGACGTTCGCCGTGTCGTGCGGATCGAGTACGACCGTGTGCGTATGCGAGCCGCGGCAGGTTTGCACGTTGGCGATGTACTTGGGATTGGTGATGTCCGTGATGTCGAAGATGCGAATGCCGCGCAGCCGCGCCGTCGAGACCGAGTCGTGCACACCCTCACCCAGGCAGTCGAGCCGGCCCCCGGTGCCCTCACCCGACACGAACAGCAGGTTGCGGAACACCGAGACGTCGCTCTGCGAAGCCGGGCAGTAGAACGCTTTCCTGAGCGTCGGACGCGATGGCGTCGTCACGTCCCAGATCTGGAAGCCGTCGTAGTTGCCCTGGATCACAAAGTTCTTGTAGAACGCGAGATCGGAGTTCGTCGAGCTATCAAAGGGGTGAGGAGACGGATTGTTCGAGACGAGCCGCAGATTCCACTGCGCCTGGCCGGCGTCGTGCAGCCCGGCCTTGAGACCGACGCGCGGATCCGGCGTCGGCGCCACCGTCGAGCTGCTCACGGCTGCACTCGTCTTGCCACCCGCGGACGCGCAGGCGGCCAGGGACACGACGACAGCGGCAGATACCAACGTGCGCAAACGGTTCATCGTCAATCCTGTTTGGATGTGGTGGGGGCGAAGAGCTCGGCGGCCAGCATCCGCTGCATCCGCTCGATCTCGGTCGTTTGGTCGGCGAACACGCTGCTCGCCATCTTGTAGACCGGATTCTCTTCACCGGCCCCTGAGGCGAACAAGTCGTTCACCATCGTGATGGCGCCTTGATGGTGCTGGATCATGAAGCGCAAGAACCGCTCATCGAAATCCGGTCCCCGCGCGCTGTCGAGCTGGGCGAGCTGCGTGGCGGAGAGCATGCCCGGCATCATGTGCGCGGATTCCATCTCCGGCATCATCGCGTGCGCGGGATCGGGATGCGGCACGCCTTCATGCCGGTCGGCGAGCCAGCGCGATAGCAGGTTGATCTCGTCGGTCTGACTGGCGATGATGCGGTCGCACAGGGTCTGCACCGACGGGCTTGCACCGTGTGAGCGCGCCCACCCCGCAATCAGGATCGCCTGTGCGTGATGGTAGATCATGCCGGACATGAAGCGCACATCGGCAGCCGTGTAGCCGTGACGGGGGGGGGCGGGGGGGGCGGTATCGGCGCTGGGCTGTGGCGACCCCGCCTGGGCCATGACCTGCGGGGCCGCGAGACCGGCCACGCAAGTTGCCGCGAGCAGCAATCGAACGACGCGCATCATGCAGTCAGATTCTATCACCTGAATTGGTCTCTATGAAGGCCCTCCGGGCGGGTACATTCCTCCCTATGCGGCGCCTCCTTCGCACGGTCGCGCTCCCCTTCGTGGCCGTAGCCGGCCTTCTCACCCGCAGCGCCGCTGCGCAGGCGCAGCAGCGCGCAGCCTGCGAATTCGACACGGCGGCCCACATTCGCTGGGACTCGATCGACATCGGCCTCGCCGCGGGGTGGGACCGCTCCGGGAAGAAGCACAGCCCCGACGATTACCTCGCCGCCGCTCAAGTGATCCGGGCGCACTTCCGCGCGCCGGAACGCGTGCGGCTGCCGCTCTGGGCGCGTGTCACCGCCAAGAGCGACACGCTACCCGATGAGTCTGAATGGATTGGGCACGGGTTGGATACCGAAGTCCAATTCTGGCTTTCGGACAGCGGCCGGCTTTCCACCGAGCGCATCGAGCTGGACGGCGCGTCGCCGGAGCTTGTGATGAGTCTCGTCGCCGCTATCCGGCGCGCCGACAGTGCGGGCGAGTTCCTGCCGCCCAGCCCCGCCGTGCGCCGCGCCAGGGGCGCGATCCAGCTCCGCCTCGTCGATGCGCCGCACACCATACCACCCAGTGTCACGCTGCTGCGCATCCGGATCCCCGTGCTGGTCATCGATTCGGCGCCGTCGTTCCTCTGGATGCCTCCGGTGGAGTATCCGCAAGCCGCGCGGCGAGTCCAGTTGGGCGACCGCGTGATGGTGGAGCTCGTGGTCGGCGCCAACGGCCGGCCCGACACGACCACGATCAAAGTCCTCTACGCGGCCTATCGCGACTTCGCGGTCGAGGCGGTGCGCGGGGTGAAAGAAGCCCATTTCCGCCCCGCCAGGGTCGCCGGGTGCCCGGTGCCCGTCGTGGTGCGCATGCCGATCGACTTTCACATCCGGCAGTGACGTTTCCCGATTCGTTCACTACGGCGCGCTTGCGCGCCGAGCGCCTCACGACGGATCACTTCGACGACATTCGCGCCATGGACAGCGACGCCACATACATGGCCCTGCTCGGCGGCACGCGCAGCGCGGCAGAGACGCGCGTGTACATGGCTCGCAACCTGCGGCATTGGGACGATCACGGCTTCGGACTCTGGATGTTGCGGGACACGGAAGGCCGGATAGCCGGTCGCTGCGTGCTCCGCCATCTCGAGGTCGACGGCGCGGACGAGGTGGAGCTGGGCTACGGGCTACACACACAGTATTGGGGCCGGGGCCTCGCCACCGAGGTCGCCAGGGAGCTCTTGCGGCTCGGCCGCGTGGAGCTACGCCGTCCCACCATCGTGGCCATCACGCGCCACGACAACATCGGCTCGCAGCGCGTCCTGGTGAAGACCGGGCTCGTCTACGAGCGCGACGTGGACCACGAAGGCGTGCCACATCTGTTGTATCGATCGGTCTGAACAACTCACGAGGTTCATTCAATGAACAGGCGCACTCGTTTCGCCCTGCTTCTCGCCGTGCCACTCCTCGCCTGCCGCGGCGGCCGAACCTCGGCCTCGGCTGCTGACAGCGCCGCCGTCCTCGCCGCCTCCGAGCAATACCGTCAGGCCTGGATCAGCGGGGACACCGCGGCAGCGCTCGGCCGCATATCGCAGGACATTCGCATCTTCATCTCCGGAGTCCCCGATGTCGTGGGCGAAGAGGCCACACGGAAGCTGTTTGTCGACGAGATGGCGACCTACCGCGTGCCGGCCCTGGAGCTCAATCACCAGGAGCTCATCCTGAGTGGCGATCATGCGATCGACATCGGCACCTACGAGGAGGTCCAGCTGCCGACGACCGGGGGGCCGATTTACGGCCGTGGTCGCTTCATGACGATTTGGCGCCGCGCAGGCGGCGAGTGGCGCATCATGCGTTACATGTTGAACGATTTGCCCGACACGAGCGCGCATCCGAAGCGTTAGCACTTGCGACACCCGCCGGGCGGGTCTATCGTCCTCACCCCAACACTTTCGGAGCGCACTATGCGCGCTGTCGCCGTCGCGGCCCTAGCCGCGGCCGCATTTCTCCCGCAGTTCGCCGTTGCCCAGGGTCCCGTGCCATCTGCCGCCGCGGTGAAGTGGGGGCCCGGCCCGGACTTCCTGCCCGCGGGCGCCGGCTTTGCGGTCCTGCAGGGTGACCCCGGCAAGACCGGCGTGTACACGATTCGGCTGCATTTGCCGGATGGCTTCAAGTTCCCAGCACACTTTCATCCGACGGACGAGCATGTCACGGTGTTGTCGGGCACGTTCCTGGTCGGGATGGGCGACACGGTCGACATGAGCAAGGCGCAGACCCTCGCTCCCGGCGGTTTCATTACGGCACCGGCGAACGTGCACCACTATGCCGCCGCCCGCGGTGAGACGGTCCTTCAGGTCAGCGGCGTAGGGCCGTTCCTCATAACGTACGCAAAGGCAAGCGACGATCCCCGGAACGCCAAACCCAAGCCGTAGCTGTTGTAGATTTGCGCTGGGAGCCGGCTCGTGGCGTTCGCGCGAGCCGGCCACTTAGCGCACCCTGACAAAGCGAGAGCCCGCCATGAAATGGATCGTCGCACTTGTCGCGCTCAGCATCGCCGCTTGTGGCAAGTCGAAGGAAACGCCCAAGGCTGCTCCTCCGGGCGCGGAACGTCCCGCGGTCCCGATGGGTCCCGCGGAATACACACTCATCCTGAAGAGTACGTGGACCGCGCGTACCCATCCCTACGAGTATCCCTCGGGCGCGCATTTCTCCGGATTGATCGGCGCGTCGCATAACGCGCGCTATTCGATCTTCGTGATTGGGCACCGCCCCACGCCGGGACTCGAGCGGCTTTCGGAGGAAGGGAAGCACTCGCCGCTCGACGATGAGATCCAGAAGGCGATCGCCGCCGGCAGCGCGCTCGAGAAGTTCGAGACCGGTGGCTTGAAGAACTTCAAGGATTCCCTCGTCACCACCGTGCGCGTCGATGCGGCACATCCGCTCGTGTCCGTGGTCGCCATGGTCGCGCCCAGCCCCGACTGGTTCACCGGTGCGGCGAGCGTGGATTTGAACGAAAACGGCGCGTGGGTGAAGACCAAGACACTGACGCTACCGGCCTACGATTCGGGCGGGGACGACGGCAAGACTTACAAAGCGGCCGACCACAATACCAATCCCAAGAAGCCGGTCTCGCGCGCCTCCGACCGGCATTTCGTCGTGAAGGGCAAGCTGCGGCCTGTGGCGACGCTTATCCTGATTCGGAAATCGCCGTAAGCGTTTCCGACCGAATCGTTACGGCTGTATCTCCGTCAACGTGATCACGTCGGCGCGGGCGTTGACGACGTGCTGGCGCAGCGGATGCCCGTTGGCCGTTCCCATGATCGTCACGTTGCCGGCCGCCACGTTGAGGATGTACGCCACGCCGTCGGTGTAGGCCGACGTCGCTGACGAGCTGGGTCCGCCGGCGGCGTTGTACTTGATGACCCCAGGGGGACTCGAGGCCACGGTCGCGCCGGTCAGCGGCGTGCCATTGCAATCCCGCACGACGATGCCGATGAAACCGTCACCCGCCGTGTGCGGCGCGCCGACCGCCTGTCCGAGAAACCCAAACTCCGTCGCGGTGATGGCGAGCACGTTCGTGGTGTCGTTGGCCGCGAGCGGGCGGGACGGATAGGCGTACGTCGTGATGTAGCCGCTCTTCGAGACTTGCAAGAAACCGTTCACCGGAGTCCCGCCCGTCGAGATCGACAGGCTGTAGAAACCCGGCGTGTCCGACGTGTCCGCCGCGAGCGTATCAGTTCCCGTCTTCGAGGCGATCACTTGGGCGCCGGGGAGCGCCGTGGGCGCGAGCGCGTTGCCCAGAACCTGCCCTTGCAGGGTGATCGTACTGGGAGCGGTGGTCGGCAACGCGGCGCC
>DASZCG010000354.1:0-8390 GCA_035943355.1 Gemmatimonadales bacterium | reverse complement strand
GGACAGCCACGGCTCGGGACCACACGCGTGGATTCGGTCTATGTCGATCAGCTGCCCGAGGGCGTGCACAGCCTGGCGACGCTGCGGCACGGCGACCAGATCGTGCGGGTCAACGGCGACACGATTCGGACCTGGAACGATCTCGTCTCCCGGTTCCTGAGCGCGCCGGCTCAAGCACGCATCGAGATTGCCGGCCGGCTCGAGCCCCTGGCGGTTTCACTCCCCGCAGGAGAAGACGCCCGCGACAGAGTGCTCGGGGCACTGGTGCCGCTGATTCCGCCCCGGATCGGCATCGTGAACCCGGGTCACCCCGCCGCCAAAGCGGGGTTGAAGCCGGGAGATGTCATCCTGCGCGCGGGCGGCGATACGGTGCGGTCGTGGAACGACCTGTTGCGCAAGATCTGGTACAGCCCGGGGAAGCCGCTGGCGCTGACGCTCTCGCGGCGCGGCGAGGTGCTGCAGTTCACAGTCATCCCGGAGACGACGACGGAAGCCGACACGCCGTCCGTGCGGCCGCACGTCTACGGACTGATCGGCGCGTACCAGGATCCGCCAATTCTGCGCGAGCGCGTCGGTTTGGGGACGGCGCTCGCCGACGGCGTTCGCATGACTGGCGCGCAGATCGTGACCGTCGCGGGGCTCGTGAAGCAGCTCGTCGTGGGCAAGGCGTCGGTGCGCGAGGTCGGCGGGCCGATCCTGATTGCGCAGATGTCGGGGCAGGCGGCGCGGATGGGGCTCGATGCCTTCCTCGCGTTCGTCGCCGCGATGTCGATCAGCCTCGCCGTGCTCAACTTGCTCCCGATTCCGGTGCTCGACGGCGGCCACGCGATGTTCCTGATCGCCGAGGCTATCCGCCGCAAACCGCTGTCGCCACAGCTCAGACTGCGGCTGACGCAGGTCGGCATGCTGGTCGTGCTCGCGATCATGGTGCTCGCGATCTCGAACGATGTCCTCCGTTTCTTCCGTTAACGACGCGCTCGCGGGCTACGCTGCCGGCCGCGTGAAGGCGGAGCAGCTCGTGGCTGCCGTGACGGCGGCGTACTACCGGGAGCGGGAGGCGGAGCGTAGGGAGCAGTTACGGCCGATCATCGAATTGATCGAACGGGTGCATCCGGGCGTGGTCGAATTGGCTGGACACGGAGAGAAACCGGGATTCGCGGTCCGACTTGCCGAACGCCCGTTCCCGAAGCGATACGATGCTGAGTTGCGTCAGATGGTGACCGGTTTGGTTTCTGCTCCCCACTCCCCGCTCCCCGCTCCTTCTTTACTGTCGAAGATCCTCCGCGCCATCCGCCGGGTCTTCAGGTCCTAGGCCACAGCTCCCACCAGCGTCGTTTCTCGTCCGCCGCGTTGAGATCCACGAGCAGCTCGGCGGCGGTCGCGTAACGGTCGTCCGGATGCTTCGCGAGACACTTCATCACCACGCGCTCGAACCGCGTCGACAACTCGGGCCGCTTCTTGCGCAGTGATGGCGGCGAGTCCTCGACGTGCATGCGCGCCAGCTCGTACCAGTCGGTCGCGTTGAACGGCACGTCACCCGCCGCGGCTTTGTAGAGCGTCACGCCGAGCGCGTAGAAATCGACGCGGGGGTCGAGCGGCCGGCCCTGCGCCTGCTCGGGCGAGAGGTATTGGGGTGTGCCGATCGTCATGTTCACGCCCGTCGAGGCGGTGTAGCCCGAGACGGCGCGCGCGATGCCGAAGTCGGTCAGGACGGCGCCGCCGTCGGAGCGAATGAGGACGTTGTCGGGCTTCAGGTCGCGATGGATCACGCCCTGCTGATGCGCGAAATCGAGCGCCGCCGCGATATCGCGCGCGATGCGCGTGATGTCGGGCTCGGGCAGCGGGCCTTCGCGGGCGATGCGGGCGCCGAGGGAGTCGGCGCACAGGTCCATGGCGAAGTAGACGTGCGCGCCCGTCTTGGCGACCGAGCGGATGCGGATGATGTTGGGGTGCTCGAGCTTGGCGGCGGTCTCGCTCTCGTTGCGAAAGCGGCTCTCGAACTGCGGGTCGCCGGCGTAGCGGGGCTTCAGGACTTTGATAGCGACGGGGGTGCCATCGGCCTCCCGTCCGACGAACGCCCACGCGAACCCCCCTTGGCCGAGTAGTCGCTCGAGGGTATACGGGCCAAGCTGCTGGCCCACGAGGTCAGTAGGGGCGTTGATCACTTTACAAAGGGGGGCAGGCCGGTTAACCTACGGCGCTTCCAACGATTAGGGAACAGGGACGATGTACGACAAGACGACGCCGGTCAGGAAACACGGGCTGCACGACAAGGACACCGGTTCAAGCCGAGTCCAGGTTGCGCTGCTCACCGAGCGCATCAACAGCCTCACCGAGCACTTCCGGGTCCACGCCAAGGACTTCCACGGGCAACGCGGCCTGCTGCGCATGGTCAGCCGCCGCCGCCGCCTGTTGGAGTACTTGAAGCGCACCGACCTCGCGAAGTACCGGCAGCTCATCGACGAGCTCGGTCTCCGACATTAAGTCCCACAAGGCGTCAGGCAGCGCGCTCCGGGAAGAGCACCGGAGCGCTTGCCGTATTTTTTCAGCGCTCTAGACAGGCAACGCAGTGAAGCGTGTAGAGACGACATTCGCCGGCCGCACCCTCAAAATCGAATCGGGGCGACTGGCCAAGCAGGCGGCAGGATCGTGTCTGCTGCAGTTCGGTGAAACGGTCGTGCTGGCAGCGGTCACCGTCTCCGAGAACATCACGAACCTTCCGTATTTCCCGCTCACCGTGGAATATCGCGAGAAGGCCTACGCCGCCGGCAAGATCCCCGGCGGCTTTTTGAAGCGGGAAGGCCGGCCCTCAGACGAAGAGATCACGTCTGCCCGCGTCATCGACCGTTCGGTGCGGCCGCTGTTCCCCGAGGGCTTCAAGAACGAAATCCAGGTCTTCGTCTACGTCCTCTCGGCAGACCAGGAGAACGATGCCGACGTGCTCGGCGTCGTGGCGGCGTCGACGGCGCTGTCGCTGTCGAAGGTCCCCTGGAACGGGCCGATCGCGGCGGTGCGCGTCGGTCGCGTGGAAGGGGCCTGGATTCTCAATCCCACATTCCAGCAGCTCGAATTCTCCGACGTGGACCTGACCGTGTCGGGCTCGCGTGAGTCGATCGTCATGGTCGAAGGTGGCGCGCTGGAGCTCACCGAAGCGGAGATCATCAAGGGGCTGGAAGTCGCCCATAAGGGCATCAAGGAGCTGCTCGCGGCCGCCGATCAGGTGGTCGAGGCGGTGCAGCAGCCCAAGATGGAATGGACCAAGGTTGAGCCTCCCGCGGAGCTCGTCGCGCGCGTCAAGCAGCTGGCGGAAGACAAGGTGACGGAGGCGCTCACGCTCGCGGTCAAGGCCGAGCGCACCCAGGCGCTCAGCGCTATCAAGGCCACGATCGTGGAGCAGCTGGCCGAGGAGTTTCCCGACAAGCTGCGCGAGATTGCGGACGTGATCGAAGGGATCGAGTACAACACGATGCGCGAGCGCGTGCTGACGGCGGGCGAGCGCGTGGATGGACGCGATCTCGACACCGTCCGTCCGATCACCTGCGAGGTGGGCTGGCTGCCGCGCACCCACGGCTCGGCGCTGTTCACGCGCGGCCAGACGCAGGCGCTGGCATCCGTGACTCTCGGGACGACCGATGACGAGCAGCGCATCGACTCGATCGACGTCGCGCAGGAGACGACGAAGTCGTTCATGCTGCACTACAACTTTCCGCCGTTCTCGACCGGTGAAGTGAAGCCGGTCCGCGGCACCTCGCGGCGCGAGATCGGTCATGGCGCGCTCGCGGAGCGGGCACTGCAGGCGGTGCTGCCGCCCTACGAGCAGTTCCCGTATACGATCCGCATCGTCTCCGAGATCCTGGAGTCCAACGGCTCGTCGTCGATGGCGACGGTGTGCAGCGGCTCGCTCGCACTGATGGACGCCGGCGTTCCCGTGAAATCCGCTTGCGCCGGCGTGGCGATGGGCCTGATCACCGAAGGCGGCCGCACCGCGATCCTCACCGACATCCTCGGCACCGAGGATCACCTCGGCGACATGGATTTCAAGGTCGCCGGCACGCGCGACGGCGTGACGTCGATTCAGATGGACATCAAGGTCGAGAAGCTGGACTTCGGCGTGATCGGGCAGGCGCTCGAGAAGGCCCGCAAGGCGCGAGTGCACATTCTCGACATCATGCAGCAGGCGATGCCGGAACCCCGATCGGAGATGTCGAAGTACGCGCCGCGCATCATCACGATCCAGATCCGGCCCGACAAGATCGGCGATCTCATCGGTCCCAAGGGCAAGACGATCCGCGGCATTCAGGAGCAGACGGGCGCCCAGATCAACGTCGAAGACACGGGCATGGTCACGATCGCCGGAGTCGGCGAAGCCGCCGAGCGCGCGCGCGATATGGTCGCCGGGCTGATGCAGGAGCCGGAAGTCGGCAAGGTCTACGAGGGCGTGGTGAAGAGCACCACCGCGTTTGGCGCCTTCGTCGAGATCATCCCGGGCATCGAAGGGCTGCTCCACATCTCCGAGCTGCAGCATGGCCGCACCGAAAAAACGGAAGACGTCGTCAAGAAGGGTGACCACCTCAAGGTGAAGCTGCTGGAGGTGGACGAGCGCGGCCGGATGCGGCTTTCTCGGAAAGCGCTGATCGAGAAGAACTAGCGTGCCCCACACGCTAGATACGGTGCGACTGGATCGCGAAACCCACCGCACCGCTGCGCCCAACGGCATCACGGTGCTGAGCGAGCGCGAGCCCAGCGTCCGGTCCGTCGCGATCGGCGTGTGGGTGCGCACCGCCAGCGCGCACGAGCCGCGCCCCAAGATGGGCGTGTCGCATCTGCTCGAGCACATGGTGTTCAAGGGCACCGAGCGGCGCACGGCGCAGCAGATCGCGCTGTCGCTGGAGTCGCGCGGCGGCTCGCTCGATGCGTATACCTCCCGCGACTCGACCGCCTACCACGCGCGCGTCCTGGATGCCGATCTGCCGCGCGCGCTCGATGTCATCACCGACATCGTGCGCCGCCCGGCGCTGCGGGACACCGACCTCTCGCTCGAGCGGCAGGTCGTGCTGGAAGAGATCAGCACGGTCGAGGACACGCCGGACGACGAGGTCTTCGATCTCACCTACGAGACGATGTGGCCGAGCCACCCGTATGGCTTCCAGATCCTCGGCACGAAGGAGACCGTCAGCGCGCTGTCGACGGCCGACCTCCGCAACCTGCACGGCCGCGCGTATTTCCCCGGGAACTGCATCATCGCGGCGGGCGGCAATCTCACGCACGACGCGCTCCTGGAAGAAGTGGAGAAGCAGGGATGGTTCGACGGCGACGGTACGGACGCCGTCGCGCCGCCACCGGTGCCGCCGGTTCCCCCCGCCGTTCGCGGGGTTCGGAAGCATGTCGAGAGAGACACGGCGCAGACGCATATCGTCTTCGCGACCGACACGATTCCGTACGCCGACCGGCGCAAGTACGGGCTGCTCGTCATCGGCAACGTCTTCGGCGGCGGGATGTCGAGCCGCCTGTTCCAGCGCATTCGCGAAGAGCTGGGGCTGGCGTACGCGATCTACAGTTTTACGTCGTTCTATCGCGCGGTGGGGATGGCGGGCGTGTATGTCGGGACGCAGCCGGCGCGCGCCGCGGACACCGCGCAGGCCATTCGCAACGAGTTCGCGCGCATGGCGCGGGAAGGCTTGCGGGGCGAGGCGCTGGCCGACGCGAAACAGCAGACGCTGGGCCAGCTCATGCTGTCGCTGGAGAGCCCCACTGCCAGGATGTATCGTTTGGCGAGTACGGCGCTGTACGGCGAGGCGTATCGCAGCCTCGATGAAGTGTTGCGCACGGTCGAAGCGCTGCAGGCCGACGAACTCTCCGCAATCGCCGAAGAATTCTTCGCTCCTGAGCGGCAAACCGTTGTATCACTGGGACCGGACGGAGGCAAATCGTGATCGTCGGTGTGCCGAGGGAGATCAAGACCGCGGAGAACCGCGTCGCGCTGGCACCCGCGGGCGCGGAGTCGCTCGCGAGCGACAATCACACGGTGCTGGTGGAGCAAGGCGCCGGCCTCGGCTCGGGTTTCAGTGACGAGGCCTATCGCGGGGTGGGCGCGGAGATCGTGTCGTCGGCCGAGGCGGTGTGGGCGAAGGCGGAGATGATTCTCAAAGTGAAGGAGCCGATCGAGTCGGAGTGGCCGCGGATGCGCAAAGGTCAGGTGCTCTTCACCTATTTCCACTTTGCGGCGTCGGAACCGCTCACGAAGGCGGTGATCAAGTCGGGCTGCATCGCGATCGCGTATGAGACGGTGCAGCTGGCCACGGGCGAGCTGCCGTTGCTGACGCCGATGAGTGAGGTCGCGGGACGCATGGCGGTGCAGGAAGGGGCGAAGTACCTGGAGAAGGTGTTCGGCGGCAGCGGCATCCTGCTGGGCGGCGTGCCGGGCGTCTTGCCGGCCGAGGTGTTGATCATCGGCGGCGGCGTGGTGGGCACGAATGCCGCGAAGATGGCGGCGGGTCTCGGCGCCCACGTCACGCTGCTCGACGTCTCGCTCGACCGACTGCGCTACCTCTCCGATGTGCTCCCGCCCAATGTCGATCCCCTCTATTCGAACCGCCACAACATCCTGGAGCAGCTCAAGAAAGCCGATCTCGTGATCGGCGCGGTGTTGCTGCCCGGCGCAAAGGCGCCGCATCTCGTGAAGCGCGGTGATTTGAAGCTCATGAAACACGGCTCGGTGATCGTCGACGTCGCGGTGGATCAGGGCGGGTGTATCGAGACCATTAAGCCGACGACGCACGAGAATCCGACCTATGTGGTCGACGGGATCATTCACTACGGCGTGGCGAACATGCCGGGTGGTGTGCCGCGGACCTCGACGCTCGCGCTCACGAACGCGACCTTTCCGTACGCCAAGCGGCTGGCGCGCGATGGGTGGAAGACTGCCTGCAAGAAGGATCCGAGTCTGGCGCTGGGGTTGAACGTGGTCGAGGGGAAGGTCGTGTATCCGGGCGTGGCCGAGGCTTTCAATCTGCAGTTGGCGGACGCGAAATCGGTGCTCTGATGCGCTGGGCTATCGTGTTGTCGATTGCTGTTGTGGCGCTGGTCGTGGCGGGGTGTGCCGATGCGGCCGGGTCGAACCTTCGCCCCACAATCACCGTCGCAGGATTGATCAGCGACTCCACGGCCCAACCTATTCCCAACACCGACGTGACCGTGCGGAGCTACGCGCCCAACAGCTGCGCCACGGGCTCGAGCATTCAGCAGGTCGATGCAAAGACCAACACCAACGGGATCTATCGCGTCGAGCTCGTCAGCCTCGTGGCGACCTACTCGGCGTGCATTCGAGTCACGGTGGGGACGACGTCGCGGGATACCACAGTGCTCAACGTTCCGCAATACGGTACGGTGCAGGTGAATGTGACGGTGCCGTAACGAGACGGGCAGGACGGGCAAGACGGGCCGTTTAACTGCGTTCGGCAGCGCTCCGAATTGACACGTAGAGTTTCCATGTCACGGCGCCCACGCGGTTTCGCAAATCATCAATCTCCTCCCAGGTGGACTCCTGCAACAGATTCAAATCCTTCGCAAGAAGCAAGATGTAGGTGAGCTCTGAGAGAGATCCGACTGCGATGTCGAGGTACCGACGGAATTCGCGTGCGCCCTTCTTGGCGGAGCCTTCGGCGATATTAGCGGCGACGGCGAACGCGGCGCGCCGTGCTTGTGAAGTGAGTCCGTACAGTTCATTCTTCGGAAAGGACTGGGTGGTCCGGTAGATGGTCAGCACGAGTTGATGCGCGACCTGCCAGGCGTGGAGACGCTCGTAGGGCTTCACGCATCGTACGATGGATCCCGGTAGTCAACTGGAGTGCAACTCGGCCGTCTTGCCCGTCATGCCCGACTCTACCGTCTCGACTTCGCGCAAATTTCCTCCGTTTCCCGGGTTCATTCAGCCACCATCTGGTTGGAGTGTCGAGCAGTATGATGGCTATACCGCGATGCTCGCCCCCACGTGGGATGCTGAGCTACGCGTGACCACATTTGACGTCGACGAGGTACGGCTCGACGCGACCAATTGGCTCGCCTCGGTCGTTCGCACCAATCGGAGAGTGGGCCGCTCTCTGGTGGCGAGCGAATACGGGCCTTTCGCCGGCCACGTGATGGAGGTTGTCGCGTTGGGGACGCGGATTCGTGCGTGGTTTCTTCACGCCGGGCCAGTCCCCGTTGTGATCACATATCGCGCGCCCGAGTCCGTGGGGAGCCGGGACGACGCAATTGTTCAAGGAGCGCTCGCAACCGTCACCCTCGCGAGCCCATGACCTGGGGTAAATTGCGTCTGTGAGCTCTGCAGTTCTCCGTCCCGTCTGGGTCACGGGGATTCCGATCCCTTCGCACGTCGGCGCGCGAGTCAG
>DASZCG010000353.1:0-17995 GCA_035943355.1 Gemmatimonadales bacterium | reverse complement strand
GCTCAAAGCGTTCCCCTTGGAGCAATCCTCGCAATTCACCATGAGCCCGTATCTGATCGGCTCCAGGTCGGACGGCGAACCACGGAACGAACGGATACAAATCAGCAAGGGCAGCCTCCGCGATGGAGACATGTTGTTGCTGGCCACGGATGCGATGGCCGCCTGGTTGCTTAAACGGCACGAAGAGGAGCGACCATTATGGAACTGGCTGTACCGGAAGCTGAGTACGCCAGAGAGCTTTGCCGCGATGGTCGCCTACGGCCGCAAGCATGGATTGCGCAACGACGACTTTACCCTGGTCCGCGTCATTCATCACGATTCACCGGTTGCAGCGAAGGAGAGATAGCGATGGGGGCCTGGCCGGACCTGACCGAATACCATGAGGCAGTTCAGCACCCGCAGAAGGCTTTTGCTGACGGTGGACTAAGAGCGGTCACCCTCGAGCTCGATCGGTTCGGGATGCCCAAGCCGGCCACCGGCGCCAACGCCGTGGTCTACAAAGGCATTAAACCGGGCGGGTTCTTCTCATTCAGGAAGACCTGGGCGATTCGCTGCTTCCTGCGCCCCATCAGCGACCATGCCGAACGTTACGAGGCGATCTCCAGACATCTTCACAAGGTCAGCCTGCGCTACGACGTTGAGTTTCGGTTTCTCAAGCAGGGCATCCAAATCGGCTCCAAGTGGTTCCCGATCGTCAAAATGCAGTGGGCGGAGGGCGACCTGCTGCACAGTCATATCGAGAAGCAGCTACGCTTTCCCTGGTTACTCGCGAATCTGCGGGCAAAATGGGTGAATCTCGTTCGCGACCTCGAAGCCGCTCGGGTCGCGCACGGCGATTTGCAGCAGGGCAATATCCTGGTGCGCGGCGGAGCGTTTCAGTTGGTCGACTACGACGGCATGTGGGTGCCGCAGTTGAAAGGCCGCCACGCAACGGAAATCGGCCACCGGGCCTACCAGCATCCCGAACGCAGCGAGCAAGACTACGGGCCGGAGCTTGATCGGTTTTCAGCTCTCGTCATCTATGTATCGCTGGCGGCGCTGGAGAAGGATGCCAGCCTATGGGAACGTTTTCATACCGGTGACAATCTGATCTTCGTGCGCGAAGATTTTCAGCAGGTGGGTCGATCGGAGATTTGGCAACAATTGCGTCGTATCGGATCGGCGCAGATCGACCAACTCGCCGCTGCCATGGCGGCCATGCTGCAGCAGCCTCCGATGAAGGTCAGCAATCTCGATAGCATTCTCAGAGATCTGGCGAGCTTCAAATCCCCTACCTCGACTCCGGCGTCGAAGCCGGCCCCCCCCCAGCGAGTCGCTCCCAAGGCGCCGCCCGTGTCCACGCCGTCAGTGCCGAGTTGGATGAAAAAGAGCGGTTATCGTAATTCGGATGACTGAGGGTCACCCGCGGTAATGCTCGTCCTTCAGGGCGTCCCGAAGACCTATACTTCGAAGGCCTGAGCCCTACGGCCGCAGCGCGTCCTCCGTTTCTACCGCCTGCGCGGTGGCGCCAAAGCGAATGAGCATCGCCACCAACAACCGCTGCGGCTCGCTCATGCGGGCGCGAGCGGCGATGACCCGGCGTGCGACGTCGGGATGATCGGTAATCAGGCCGTCGACGCCGCGCGTGAGGCCCACGAGCATCCAGGCAGGGTCGTTCACCGTCCAGATGTAGACGTCCTGACCGGCGCGATGGGCGCGACGAATGAAGCGACGCGAGGCCATACTCGCCTCGACGGCCAGGAAATCGCCGTTCAACTCCGTCAGATCGCCCATCCCTTTCGCGACCAGAAACCCCACACGCCATGACGGACGCAGCGCCTTGATCTTGCGAGCCATATCGTGATCCATCGACATGAACTCGCATTCGTTCACCATGCCGGCCGATTCGACGATCTGCACGACGCGTTCTTCGAGATGCTGGTCGTGCCCGTATGATTTGAGCTCCACCAGGACCTTGCAGCGCCCCTTGCACGCGGCGAGCGCCTCGGCGAGAGTGGGCACCCGTTCGGCGGCATAGCGCGGGTCCCTGTACGTGCCGATGTCGATCGCTCGGAGCGTCGCCGCGTCGGTGTTCCAAATGTGGGCCGGATTGCCCGAGACCTTCATCAGGTCGGCGTCATGCGCGACGAGCACCTGGCCGTCGGAAGATTCCTGCACGTCCAGCTCGACCAGGTCGGTGTGCTGCTCAGCCGCGAGACGAAACGCCGCCAGTGTATTCTCCGGAGCGACGGCCGATGCACCTCGATGGGCGATGACCACGACCGGCGCCTGATTCCGCGTGGCGAGGAATGCCAGAGCAGCGACGCCCCCCATCCCGAGCACGATGAGTGACAGGACGGCAATGCCCGATCGTCCCCTCAGCCGGATCCCCCACACCTCGCCCGCGTACTGAGCGACCGGCGCCGGCGTGCGTTGGGCAAGACGCTGGTACAAACGTGTGAGGACCAGCGCAAACAGCGAAAAGTTCACGACGTTGACTGTCAACGCGAGCGTCGCGGCAACAAGGACCCACAGGCCCAGGAACAGCATCAACAGCCCGAGCGAACCAGCCATCGACGGGGCGACCCAGAGACCGATGGACCGCATCAACCACGTCAACGCGCTCGTCAACACGAACGCCGAGACCGCCCACATTGCGAGCGACGCGAGAATGAGCAGGTAGGAACCGGCCGCGCGCCTGGCACTCTCGCCCAGCGCCTGGCGCGGGTGGACCCCCTCGAATACCACCAGCGGCCAGGCAAACGTCCAGCGGGCGACGGTGCGGGCCAACAAGAGCGCGAACCCGATACCGATCAACCCAACCAGGAACGCAGCGATCCAGAACTCCGGGGGGTGTTGAGCGAGGTAGTAGTTGATGTCGTGTGCGCGCAGCAGCAGCATGTAGACGGCGCCCGCCGCGAGCGCGAAGGGCAGCACGCCGAGCATGACACGTACCACCATGTGACCGGAGAGACGCAGAACGTTGAGCGCGTTGGCCGCGCCGAACCGCAATGCGCCGCGCCCGTTGAGGCCGACACCCTGCGACTGACCAACGCCCACGGCCATCAAACACGAAGCCTCAACGGCCGTGATCGCGACGAGCAATGACCCGCCGAGGATCAGAGTCACGATGCCGATGGGAGTGGTCAGGAAAAACATCGCGATGTCTGTATCCGCCACCACACGCTGGGACGTCCCGGCTCGAAGCCAATACAGGACGAACGTCGTCGCCGGCATGAGCAACGCGAAGGCGATTGCCTTGTATGCCAGATCGGTGATCGCGAGAACCTTCCAGGATCGACGCAAATCGCCGAGCGCGCTCAGGAACAGGTCGCGGGCTGAGAGGAGGGCAACGGGCACGAGGAAAACTGCTGGAGGCTGACAACGGAGGCTCTTGGACCTTAGTGCATGATGAGCCTCGAAGTGGCCAGGGGCAGAATCGAACTGCCGACACGCGGATTTTCAGTCCGCTGCTCTACCAACTGAGCTACCTGGCCGAACGGGAGGGGAAGATAGAAACCTAGGCGCCTGACGCCAAGTAGACGCGAAGAGTTGCGAGGCTCGAGGACAACGGGTCAATTCAACCCTGTCGCCCCTCACGGTGAACCGCCTCGCTCGGAGACCCTATATGCGATCCCCAACCTCTTTATGCACCGCCCTGTGCGCGGGCCTGCTGCTCGCCGCCTGCCGCGAAGCCCCGACCACCACGCGAACGCCAGCCCCCCCGCCGAGCTTCAGCGCCTTCGGCGCCGGCGCCGCCCTCGTCGTCAACGTGAGCCGCGACACCACCGCCCAGAACGAGACCCCGCTCGCCGTCAATCCCGCGAATCCCAACAACATGATCACCGGCAACAACGACTGGAATTACAACGACGGCTGCGGCGTCAACGCGACGTTCGATGGCGGGAAGACGTGGACTCCGACGCTCCCGAGCGGGTTCATCCCCGGCATCACGGCGTTCACGAACGATCCAGCGGTCCCGGGGACCGGTACGTATGACTTCGGTGGCGACCCCTACGTCGCGTTCAGTCCGGACGGCCGCACGGCGTATTTCACCTGCTTCGGTTACAGAGGAAAGCAGGTCGCGCTCTGGCTGAGCCGCTCCACCGACGGTGGCCGGACCTGGACTCCGGGTGGTCCCGATCATCCGCTGACGCTGGTCAGCGCGTTCCAGGGCGAGGGGAAGGCGCGCGGCTCGAACGGCCAGTTCCCCGATCACGACGCCATGACCGTCGCCAATGACGGCACCATCTACGTCGCATGGGCGCATTTCACGGGCTTCAGCGCGCACTCGCCGATTTTCATCGCGGTCTCGCGCGACGGCGGTAATAGCTTCGCGCTGCCCGTCAAAGTCTCCAGCGGCTCGGTGCGCAGCGATCAGGACGCGCGCATCGTCGTCGATCCGGCGACGGGATACGCCTACGTCACATTCGACAACTCGGTCCAGGGCGGCAAAGGCACCGCGTTGTACGTGAGCGTGTCCAAGGACCACGGCGCGACGTGGAGTAACTCCCTGCAGTTCGCCACGTTCCAAAATCCGGTGTGCCTCTATCCGCCGTACTGCTTCAACATTTCTGGCTCCCAGTTCCGCGCTCCTGGATCCTATCCCGCCCCGGCGTTCGATCCCTCGACCGGCCGTCTCTACGTCGCGTACTCGGATATCATCGGGGGCGAGGCGCAGATCCTCCTGACCTACGCCAGCGTCAGCGACATCACGAAATGGTCGACGCCAGGCGTTGTCGCGCCCGCACCCGGTGATCGGATCAACGTGGAATTGAGCATCGAGCCCTCGAGCGGCCGGCTCGACCTAATGACCAACGACCGCAGCTACTCGGGCAACACCTTGTTCGACGTCTCGTATATCACGAGCGCGGACGGCGGCCAGACATGGTCGACTACCCGCGTGACGAAGACGAGCTGGGACCCATCAGCCTACGGCGTGCCGTGTAGCTCGTGCGCGAACGGCATCCGGCCGTTCATCGGGGATTACGACGGCATCATCTCGCTGCCGGGCAGCGCGGCGATGACGTGGACCGGACCGGGCAAGACCTACGGCACCTACGCCACGAATCTCGAGGTGTATTTCGGCAGCATAACGCCCTAGCCGGTCACGCCGGCCGGTCTTCGAGGGTCCCTTAGGGGGACCCTCATGACCGACAGCGTTCACCTTTCCCTGGTATTGCCCATTTTGAACGGGGCCGACCGCCTGGCAGTCGGCCTCCCGTCCGTCGCCGCATGGATGCAGCAACAACCTGACCGCGTAGAGCTGCTCCTCGTCGACGACGGCAGCACCGCGGCAACTCGCGACCTGTTGCACCGTTTTGCCGCGGCCACCCCGAACGTCAAAGTCCTCGTCAACGGCCGCAATCACGGCAAGGGCCACGCGGTCACGCGCGGCATGCTCGCCTCAGAGGGCCGCTTCCGCGTTTTCCTGGACTCCGATCTCGCCTACCCGATCGAGGAGGCTGCCGGCGTCGTGCGCCATCTGGAAGCAGGCGCCGACGTCGCTGTGGCGTGTCGGGTCCTGCCAGAGTCCCGCTATCTCATCGCGCCATCGTTCTTCCGCTATCTCTACACGCGTCACATGATGAGCCGGACGTTCAACTGGCTCGTGCGTCACACGCTGCTGCCCGGCATTCTCGACACCCAGGCAGGCCTCAAAGGCTTCACGGCTCGCGCGGCAACCACGCTGTTCCCGCGGCTCACGATTGAAACCTTTGGCTTCGACGTCGAGCTGCTGTACGTCGCGTTGCGGCACGGTCTCCGCGTCGCGCAGGTCCCCGTTAGGTTTCGCTACGACAACGAGCCGAGCAGCATGCGGTTCGCGCGCGACGGCGCGACGATGCTCGGCGACCTGCTCCGCATTCGTTGGAACGGCTGGCGAGGGCGATATCGTTGAACGACGGCTGATCATCAACGCCGACGACCTCGGCCTGTCGCCGGGCGTGAATCGCGGCATTTTCGAGGCGCATGCGGTCGGAACAGTGACGTCGGCGTCTCTCCTTGCCAACGCCCCAGGCCTCGCCGATGCGGTGGCGCGCCTGCGCGACGCACCAACTCTTCCTGTCGGCCTGCATCTCAATCTGACCGACGGCAGGCCCGTCGCTCGGCCGCACGACGTGGCCAGTCTGTGCGATCCGCGCACCGCGGAGTTCTATCGTCTGCCGCAGCTTATCGGTCGTGCGCTCCTGGGGAGGATCGCCCCGCACCATGTCGTCGCCGAGTGCAGCGCCCAACTGAGCCGCCTACGGGAGCTGGGTGTCAGCAGCGGCCACATCGACTCTCATCGCCACGTGCACGCGCTCCCCGTTGTTTGGAAAGCGGTCATGGAAGTCGCGTGTCGCGCGGGAGTCCGTGCGGTCCGGATACCTCAGGAGTCGTCGCCGCGCCGCAGCATGCGACTGACTCGCGCACTCGCGGCGGTCTCGCTCCGAGCCGCGTGGCGCCTCGCGACGAACGAGCGCACCGACGACCGTCGTCTGCGCCGGGCCGACCACTTTTGGGGGTTCGGCTTGCTCGGCGCTCACGATTTTCAGCGCCGCTTACTGGGCATCCTCGATCAGCTCGAGCCCGGTACCACCGAGCTCATGGTCCATCCAGGCTACGTCGATCGTGAGCTGGCAGCATGGGATTCCTACACGTCGCCTCGCGAGCGGGAGCTCGCAGCGCTCTGCTCACGCGAGGTTCGCGATCGCCTCGCGCGGGGAGATCTTCGGCTCGTTGCTTGAGCGTGGCCAGCGCCACAGCTCGTATTGCATGACGAGCCAGACCAGCAGACAGGGGAGCGCGTCCAGAGCGTTTGGCCCAATCACATGTTGGTACAAATTCGCCGGAGCGAAGAACACGTGCGGCAGCGTCTCGAATGCCAGCACGAGCGCAAGCAGCGTCGTGCGCCACCAGGATCGCGGTCCGGTGACATACCAGATCGCGACGCCCGTGGATGCGACGACGAATGATGGCGACTCCGCCTGGTGATTGAAGATGACAGAGAATACGAGCAGCGAGCACAACCAGCGTAGCCGGAACCGCGCATCGCTCCAATTCAGGCGCTGTGCGATCAGCGGAGCGAGCAGGAGCAGCGTTCCGGCAAGCTGAAGCGGCAACCCAGGCACACTCAATCCCGACATGGAGGAGACGAATCGCATTACCGATTGGCCCTGCAACCCGCCGTCGCGCTGGATGATCGACCACCATTCGCGGTAGGTCGCGATAAGTGCCGCGGGCGATAGCACGACGAGCGGCAACGCCGCGAACAGCAACCCGAGGGCAAGGAACAGACCCAGAAATCGTGCGGGGCGAGGCCGCATCAGGCCAAGCACCCCGGCGCCCGCGGGATAGATCTTGGTGAACGCTCCGACGAGGATGGCGGCCGCAGCGGAGCCAACCCGCTCGCGCTCGAGTGCCGCGAATGCCAGGACGATGAGCCCCGCCATGAGCGCGTTCGTCTGGGAGTTCTGCAGCGAGCGGACCATATCGAGAAACACGATCAGGAGCGCCAAGCGGGCGGCCCGAGCGGGCAGCACTCGGGTGACCCCCCAGTACAAGGAGAGCGCGTTGAGGCCGTTCCAGAGCAGGAGGCCGAGTCCGAGAGGCAGCATTGCGAACGGCGCGAACAGCAGGGCGAACGTCGGACTGTACAGGAAACCGGTCATCTCGCCCGCGGGCGGATTGTAGATATCCGCCCCTGAGACCAGGCGATGAAACGTATCGCGGAACATGAGGAAGTTGCCTGGATGCGCGAGCACCACGCCCTTCTGGATGGTCACCGCCAGAACGGCCGCGGTGAAGAGCAGCAGGACGGGATCGATCCTCCGCATCATCGATCCCGACCCTGTTTATCGCGCGATCGTCACGCCCTCATTGTCCCGCGGCTGTCTTTCCCTCCCACTGATCGCGCGTAATCAATACGATCGGCTCGAGTTTCTTGCCCCGCAGCGCGGTGTTGATTCCCGCCAGCTCACGCGTCGCCCACGCGTCGAAGTCGCGCACCACGTCGGCGAGCTCGCGCGCGATCGCGCCGGCGCGCTCGATCTGCGTCTGCGTCGGACCGCCGTCGTAGAACACGATGTTGCTGTACAGGTCGGTGAGATTCTCGCGCAGCCGCTCTTCGCCCGTGATCATCCCGCCTTCCTTGGTCGCGACGATCTTCTTGCGCAACACGTCCACGGCCGCCGACGCGGCGCGGAGCCGCTTCACCACCGCGTCACTCGCCGGCAACCGCCCCGCGCGCTCATCGAGCGCCTGCCGCACGCCGTTCATCCGCTCGACTGCGAACGTCATGTCGCCCAGCGTGCCCTGCATCTTCAACGCCAGGTCCAGCGCCGCCTGACGCTCCGCCTGGGTGTGCGTCGCCCGCGGATCCGGGACGAGGACGAGCTGCGTCGTGTACGTCGCCGTGTCCTTCGTCAGCTTGAGCGTATAGGTCCCCGGCAGCACCCGCGGGCCGAACGCCGCGCCGAACGCCGCGCTCGCGGCGGGGGGCACGCGTGGCCCCGCCAGCCGCATCGACCACGTCGCGCGATTCAATCCACGGCGTTTGCTGGTCGGCATCGTCCCCAGAAGCTTGCCGCTCGCGTCGTACACCTCGAGCTTCATGTCGCCGAAGATGTGCCGGCGCCGCTGGTAGTACGTGATCACGGCGTCGCTCGGCGGATTGGCCCCGACGAACATCGCGTCGCCGTTCGCCCAGCCGCCGCCCGTCTGCAGCCGCTGCACCGTTGGCCGGCCCGGCAGGAATGCCACAGAGCTGGCGAGGACCTCCGGCGTCAGCGCCCGCAGCGGCGAGATGTCGTCCACGATCCAGATCCCACGCCCGTGGGTCCCGATGACGAGGTCGTGGTCGCGCGGGTGAATCGCCAGATCGCGCACCGCCACCGCGGGCAGATCGCCGCCCTTGTAGTGCGCCCACTGCTTCCCGCCGTCGACCGAGATCCACAACCCGAGCTCCGTGCCCAGGAACAGGAGGTTGGGATTGACGAGATCCTCCTTAATGACGTGCGCGTATCCGCGCACCGGACTGTCGGGAGCGACGAGCGGCGTCCAGGTCGCGCCGAAATCGGTCGACTTATACGCGTAGGGCCGCATGTCGCCGAACATGTGCACGTCGAACGTGGCGTAGATCGTTCCGTTCCCGAAGTGTCCCGGCTCGACCGACGAGACCCACGCGTTCTTCGGCAGGCCGGCAATGTTGGCGACGACATTCGTCCACGTTTTCCCCCCATCGCGCGTGACCTGGAGGTTCCCGTCATCGGTCCCCGCCCAGATCACCTGACCGTCCCGCGGCGACTCCGCGATCGCGTAAATCGTGGTGTGCATCTCGGCCGCCGAATTGTCGATTGTGACGCCGCCGGATTGCTCCTGGCGCTGCTTCATCGGGTCGTTCGTCGTCAGGTCGGGGGAGATGCGCTCCCACGTCTGGCCGAAGTCCTTCGAGCGGAACAGCACCTGCGCGCCGAGATAGATCGTGCCCTTCTGCGTCGCGCTGACGTGGATCGGCGTGTTCCAGTTGAACCGAAGCTTCTTCTCCTGATAATGCGGCAGCGGTTGGATCCCGCGCGACTCGTGCGTCCGCCGGTTCACGCGCCCGATGAACCCGCCCTGGGCCTCGGCGTACAGGTAGTCGGGATCGGTCGGATCGACGAACATCCAGAAGCCGTCGCCGCCGTACATGTTCTCCCATTGGTGATTCGTGATGCCACCGGGAAACTCTGACGGCCCGACCCACGAGCTATTGTCCTGCAACCCGCCGTACACGTTGTAGGGACGGTCCATGTCCACGCTGACGTGATAGAACTGCGACACCGGCAGGTTTTCGTTCTTCACCCACTTGTTCCCGGCGTCGTACGAGAGCCACAGGCCACCGTCGTCGCCAGTGATGATGTGATCGGTATTGTTCGGATCGACCCACACGTCGTGGAAGTCGCCGTGCGCGCTTCCCGAAATGCCGCTGAAGCTCTTGCCGCCGTCGGTGCTGACGATGAGCCCGCCGTCGGGTTTGTAGATCCGATCAGGATCGCGGGGATCGACGATGAGGTTGGCGAAGTAGAAAGGCCGCCAGATCATGTTCTGGCTGCGGTCGAGCATCTGCCACGTCTTGCCACCGTTGTCCGAGCGATACAGCGCATTGAGCGGCGGTACCGCCTCGATGAAGGCGTAGACGATCTCGGGCTTGGACGGCGCGACGCTGACCGCCACGCGACCCCACGGCTTGGGCGGCAAGCCCGCCGCGCTGGTCGACGTAAGCTCAGTCCACGTCGCACCGCCATCGACGGTCTTGAACAACCCTGAAGCACTCGGCGCGGTTGCGCTGTCGCCGCCCGAGCGGAACGTCCAGCCCTTGCGGCGGAAGTCCCACATCCCGGCGTACAACGTCTTCGAGTTGGACGGATCCATCGACAGCATCGAGCAGCCGGTCGACAAGTTGCCGCCCTTGAGGACCTTGCTCCACGTCTTGCCGCCGTCGGTGGTCTTGTAGACACCGCGCTCGTCGCTATCACTCCACAACTTGCCCGGCACGCAGGCGTAGACCGTGTTGGTGGCGGTGGCGTCGACGATGATCTTGACGATATGCTCGGACTCGTGCAGCCCCATGTTGGTCCAGTTTTCGCCGCCATCGTCTGAGCGGTAGATGCCATCGCCAATGGACACGCTGTTGCGCATCCACGATTCGCCCGTGCCCACCCAGATCACCTGGGGATTCTTGGGATCGATCGTGACGGCCCCGATCGATTGCACCGGTTGCTTGTCGAAGACCGGCTTGAACGTTGTGCCGCCGTTCACCGACTTCCAGACGCCACCGCTCGCCGCGCCGACATAGAGCGTGAGTCTCACTCCCTCGTGCGCTCCGGCGAGCGCCGCGATGCGGCCACTCATCGCCGCAGAACCGATGTTGCGCGCGCCCAGGCCGGAAATCGTTTCGGAGTCCACCCTGACGGCCGGCGCCTGCTGCTGAGCCAGCAGAAGAGCGAGGAGCAGTTTCATGGGCGAGTCCCGGGCCGGCTGAACCGCGCGTTGTCGAGCGGTACGTTGGCCTCGATCTTGTCGTAGGTGATCTTGGACCGGTCTGCGCTAGTGCTGCCTTTAGGACCAGACTCGGAAGAGAATGGCAGAGACACACCGTTCACCTGCTTGTAGTCACCGAGCGAGGTCTCGAATTCCTGCGGGGCCCCGCGGATCATGCGCTGTGTGTCGATCCGGATCGGGACGTAGTACTCGGTATCCAGATAGTAGAAGCTGACGTCGCCGTTGGGGCGGGTCACCTTGAGTTTGTAAGCGTCGCTTCCTTCGATCTGCTCCGTCCCCTGAAACTCGACCTTATTGCCCTTCGCCTGATAATTCACCAGCGCGCCGTCGAAGTCCGCATCGTCGAGAATGCTGTGCATCTCGTCCTCGCCCAGCGACTCGGCATCCCGCTTGCCCTGCCACGGCTCGATCTTCCAGCCGTCGCGGCCATCGTAAGCGTTGATGCCGGTCATCCCCTGCATCGAGAACTCTTCCCGCACACTGTTGGGGCGCTTGTTCTCCTGCATCACGACGGCCTCGAACCCTCCGCCGCCGGTGTATTTGCCGGTGCGCCGCAGCGTCTGCAGGGCCTGCATCTTGGCCAGGCCGCCGGACGCCTGGATGTACTTGGCGATGAGACTGTCTACTGACTGACTGCTGAGCGGCGTCACGCAGATCGCGATTGCCGCCAGGGTTAGCAATGGCCTGTGCATCGTATCCTCCGAGTCTACGGCTCTAGCGAGGGGAGGGAGATAATACGCCTGCGTCGTGCCGTCGCAACTCGGCTTCGATGTTCTCGAAGTCTCGGGCCACACGATTCCAGTTGTAATACGTTTCCACGGCGGCACGCCCGGCCTGGCCAAGTCGCCGCCGCAGGGCGGCGTCACTCAGCAGGCGTTGCAGCGCCGCGGCAACGTCCAGCGGATCGTAGGGATCGACGAGCAGGCCGGTCTCACCGTCGCGCACCGCGTCACCCAGACCGCCCTCTCGGCCCGCCACGACTGGTACGCCGCAGGCCGACGCCTCCACAGCCGCAATCCCGAATCCTTCGACCAGCAAGTCGTGACGGCGCGAGACGAGCGCAAACACATCGGCGACGTTGTACACGGCCGGAAGATCCGCGTCCGGGACGAAGCCCAGGAACCGCACCGCGTCACCCAAGCGCAGCTCAGCAACCAGCGCCTCGAGGTACGGGCGACTCGCGCCGACGCCGGCGATCGCGTAGCGCGCCTCGGGGTGCATCGCGCGCACCGCCGGGAGCGCGCGGATGACCGTATCAAATCCCTTATGCCAGTCGAGCCGCGCGACGGTGAGGATCCAGGGGCCGCCGTGAAGGCCGTACGCCCGTCGGACGGCCGCCGTATCGATCCCCACCTGAAATTGGTCGGGATCGGTGCCCAGTGGTACGACGCGTACCCGCTGCGCCGCCTCTGTCAGCCCGACCTCCGACAGCAGTCGTTGCGTGTATGCCGCGGTCCATTCGCTGATCGCGACGAAGACCGACGCACCCTCGAGCAGCCAGCCGCCGGTGCGGCGCTTGAACCTCGAACGCCGGAGCTTCTGATCGAGGAGCAGCAATTCCGCTCCATAGGTGATGATGCCGAATGGAATCCCGTAGCGTGTGTGCAACCAGCGGGCAGGATAGGCGGCGGGCTTGAGCTCCGCACACCACGCAAAGCGTGGTTGAGTCCGGCGCGCCAGCCGGTCGGCGCGAGCCGTCCAGCGAAGCAGTCCCGGCACCGCCCGGAGTCGTTGCGCTGGAACTGCAACGCGGTCGATCGTCTGCTGAAACGTGGCGTCACTCGCCGCGCTTTCGTCGTACGACCCCGTGGAGATCACCAGCGAGTAGGGCGGATAGCGGCGGGCCAACTCACCCATCATTCGGGCGATGCCGCCTTCGTGCGGCGGGAAGTTGAACGCGAGCAGCAGGCTGGGCGGCGACGGGCCGTCGCCTGCAGTCATTCCTGTTCCCACAGAAACGCGTACTTGAGGAACCCGCCGATCGCGCCCATCCCGGCCTGAATTACGCCCATCCGGCCGTCGAGAAACGCGCCTCGCAGCACATACTCTCGGCCGAAATGCGCAATGGGCCGCAACGTGAGATCGCTCCAGCGCGCGCGCCGGCCCTGCGCGGCGAGCCCGCGGGCGCTCGTTTCCCCGTACGAGACGAGTTTCTTGGCGTGATGCGCCAGATCGTGGTATGGCATGTGCTCCAGCAGTTGCCGCAACGTGCCGACATCGCGCAGGCCCTGCAAGCCGGGATGGATCGCGCTCCCACCATAGCGAAACTCGCGGCGCGCGAAGCGCACGACCCAGTCGTTCCCCCAATGACCCCGATGCAGCACGCGGCCATGGAACGCATTGCGGCGCTTCACGCGAAACGCTTCGTGCGCGTCACTCTCCCGCGCGGCAATCAGCTCCTGGGCCAACTGGGGACCGATCCGCTCATCGGCATCCAGCGCGAAGACCCATTTCTCGAGCGCTACCGCAATCCCCGCGTTGCGCTGCTCGGCGATGCCGGTCGGCCCATTGATCACCCGCGCACCCGCGCTCCGGGCCAGCGCGACCGTGTCATCGCTTGACCCGCCGTCCACAACGACTACGTCGGCGGCCCAGTCGACCTGGCGTACGCACTCCGCGATCTGCACTCCCTCATTGAGCGTGGGAATAACGATGGTGATCGGTGCTCGCACCCGGGCTCCTCGTAATCTGGCGGCGCGCCAACGCTTCAAAGTACACGCCCTCGGTGCGCTCCACCGTGCGTTCGAGGGCGTATTCGCTCCGCACGTGCACCCGCGCTGCCCGTCCGACGCGCGCGGCGAACGCGGGATCGCCGAGCATGCGCTCGAGCGCAGCCGCCCATGCCCGCGGCTCGAGCGGCGGCACGAGCACTCCGGTCTCATCGGAGGCGATGAGGTCCGCGTTTCCTCCGGCCCGCGATGCCACGACCGGCATGCCAAGGGCCATTCCCTCGAGCAGCGCGAGCGACAGTCCTTCGATGCGCGAGGGCAATGCCACGATCGTCCCGAGGCGATAGAACGCGAGCGGGTGGTCGGTGAACGGAACATAGACTATACGATGACGCGGTGGCACGTGAGCCTGCACCGCGCGCAACTGGTCGTCCGGCTCGATCCCGACGCACGCGACCACGACGGGATGAGAGACACTGCACAGCGCGTCGAGCAGAATGTGCTGATCCTTGCGGCGGGCCAGCACAACAATCACCGGCCGCCCCCCCCTCTCTCCCAAAGCCGCTGCCGCCGCTGCCACCGCCGCAGGACTGGGCGCCGCATCCACGCGTGTGAAATCGATGCCGTTGGGCACCACGCGCAAGCGACCGCCTGGATGCCAGCGGCCTCGCAGTCCGCGCGCCACCGCCGGACTCACGGCAATCGTCCGATCCGCGGACAAACCAATGGCCAGCAGCTCGGCTGGAGAAGTGAGAGGCATCGTGTGCCGCGTGATAACGAAGGCTTGCGGCAACCGGTGGCGCCACCGCAGCCACGTGAGTGCTCGCCGGTCGCGGGTATCGTGGCTGTTGATCAGATCCACGTGCTCACGCTCGATGAGGCGCGCAAGCTTGTCGGCGAGCGGGCCCAGCCTTCGAAAGTCGAGCGGAACCACGGGGAGCCCGGTCGCCACGGTGCGCTCGGCAAGGACGCTGTCCGGCCGGCACCCGACCAGCACCCGATGGCCCCGCGCGGCGAGCGGCGCACAGAGGCTGTGAATGAGAAACGTGGAGCCGGCGTTATGCCCGGCGTGCGTGATCTGGAGAACAGTAAGCGGTCGACCTGCCACGCGTCGTGGTCTCCTCCCCGATGGGTAAGGACCACGAGAACAGGCGGAACGTGACACGGTGAAGGCTCGAGCGTACCTTCTTGGCACATGGCGCGCGTGGCGGCGCAGCAATTCCCCAACCTCACGGTGCTGTCGCACCCGCTGATCCAGCACAAGCTCACCATTTTGCGCGACAAGAAGACCAGCACACGCGACTTCAAGCAGCTGGTGAACGAGATCGCGATGCTCATGGCGTACGAGGTAACCAAGGATCTGCCGCTGGAGCCGGTGGAGATCGAAACACCGCTCGAGAAAACGTCCGGAAGCCAGGTGGCCGGCAAGAAGCTCACGCTCGTGCCCATCCTCCGCGCCGGACTGGGCATGGTAGACGGGATCTCGCAACTGATCCCCTCGGCGCGCGTCGGACACATCGGGCTGTATCGGGACCATGTCACCCTCCGGCCCGTCGACTACTACTTCAAGATTCCCTCCGGCGAAGCGGACCGGGCTTTTTTCTTGCTCGATCCAATGCTGGCCACCGGAGGATCAGGGGTCGCCGCGGTCAGCGCCCTCATCCGCGCCGGCGCTCAGAAGATCCGGTTCTTGTGCCTGGTTTCGGCCCCCGAAGGGGTACAGGCCATGCTGGACGCCCACCCGACGGTCCCCGTGTACACTGCGGCCCTCGATCGGCAGCTCAATGAACGAGGGTACATCCTGCCTGGGCTTGGAGATGCCGGCGACCGACTGTTTGGCACCAGGTAAGGCGCCCCCACGTAACCCTTTTGTCGTCCCCCGTGTCACATCAGTAGTTACGAGACCTGCCCGTCACCGCGGAGCGTCGTGGACGAATCACAGCTGATTGCCCGCGTCCGCGCCGGGGATAGCGCCGCGGAGCGCGCGCTGTATGACGCACATGTGGACCGCGTGTACCGCCTGGCCTTCCGGCTCGCGGGCGACGACGCCCTCGCGCAGGATTTCACCCAGGAAGCGTTCATCCGCGCGTTCGACCGGCTCGGCTCGTTCCGCGGCGACGCCGCGTTCTCGACGTGGCTGCATACGATCACCACGACGGTCGTGCTGAACGGGTTGCGCAAGGTGAAGCGGCTGCGGCAGCGCGAGGCGGACATCGACGACGCACAGGCGGTCGGCGTCACGAAACGCGAATCGGAGCCGGACTTGAAGATGCGATTGACGAAAGCCATCGACGAGCTGCCTGCGGGTTACCGGACGGTGTTCGTGATGCATGATGTCCAGGGTTACACACACGAGGAGATCGGCGCGGCATTGGGCGTCGAGACCGGGACCTCGAAGGCACAACTGTCCCGCGCGCGCGCCAAGTTGCGCATAGCGCTGGCGGACTTCGCGGGAGAATGGACGACATGACGGACCAGCACGAAGACCCGAAATTCGAACAGTGGCTGAAGAACGCTGCCAAGGCGTATCACACGCCGGGCGCCACGCCGCGCGACGAGATGTGGAAGCACATCGAGGAGGCGCGTCGCAAGCGGCACGTCATCGAGCTGCGCCCCTGGCTGCGCTGGACGGTAGCTGCCGCCGCGGTGCTGGTGCTCGGCATCGGCATCGGTCGCTGGTCGGCGAATCAGTCGTCGACCCCGTCCGCCACGCCCACAGCCTCCGCCGGTACGCAGGTCGCGAGCGAGATCGACTCCCTTGCCACCGTCGCGTACCAGGTCGCCGCGACGCAATACCTCTCGCGCACCGAGACATTCCTGACATCGTTCCGCACGGACGCCAATCGCTCGGCAAACACCGCACGGCTCGCGCGTCAGGCGCGCGAGCTGCTGACGACTACACAATTGATGCTCGATTCACCTGCGGGTGACAATCCGCGCCTGCGCTCGTTGCTCGAGGATCTCGAGCTCGTGCTGATGCAGATATCGCTGCTCAATCCGGAGCAGAATGGCCGCGACCGCGATCTCATCACCCAAAGCATGAACCAATCCAACGTGTTGCCCAAGCTGCGTTCGGCGATTCCCGCCGGGCCCGTACCGGTGCGCACAGAAGGAGCTCTCTGATGTTGTCGTGTTTCTCCCTCATGCTCGCCGTTACAACGACCATCCAGGCGACGCCCTCGCCTGCGCCGAAACCGCGCGCGCATCCCCCGCCAATGACGGCCGTCGGGCCCGTCACCGACGGACCGGTCACCGTGGCGCCACTCATTGCCGCATCGGGACAGATCGAAGCGGCGGCGATGCAGCTGCAGATGCAGTTGCAAATGGCGCAGCCCGACTTCGCGATGCTGAGCGCCCAGGCTCCCGCTCTCGCCATGTCGGCTCAGGCGCTGCAGGCCCCGGCCTATGCGCTCACTGGTCTGTCTGACCTCGCGGGACTTTACGGTTTGGCCGGCTTGGCGACGCTGGCAGACCTTGGGGACATTGGCGACGCCGCCGAGCTCGAGTTGGTCTGGCCGCAGGACGATGTTAGCACCCAGGCAGATGTCGCCGACTCGGTCTATCGGATCGCGCGCCAGGCGCTGAACGATCATCAGTACAACCGCGCGGCGAGCCTTTTCCGCACGCTGCGGGATCGCTACCCGAGATCGACGTACGTTGGCAACAGCTATTACTGGCAGGCCTTCGCCCTGTACCGGTTAGGATCCGATTCGGCGCTCGACGCGGGGCGCGACGCTCTGCATATGCAGTCCATCCGCTACCCCAAGGCCACCACGCGCCGCGATGCCGAAGTGCTGATGCGCCGGATCCAGGGCGCCCTCGCGCGGAGCGGGGACGCCGACGCGGCCGCCGCTCTGACGGCCGAGGCCGAGAGCCTGGCGCCGGAGGCGCCGACGGTCGCGGCAGCTCCGTCGGTGGGCCCGACACCACCAATCCCGGCAATCGCTCCCGCGCCCCGCGGCCGCTATCACCTGCATGATGACGCGTGTGACGACGAAGATGACATCCGCATCGCGGCACTGAATGCCGTGCTGCAAATGGACGCCGACCGCGCGGTACCGCTGCTCAAGACGGTGCTCGCTCGTCGTGACGCGGGATCCGTGTGTCTGCGGCGGAAGGCCGTGTTCCTCGTCTCGCAGAAGCACACCGATGAGACATCGCGCATTCTGCTCGACGTCGTGCGCTCCGATCCGGATCAGGAAGTGCGCGAGCAGGGAGTCTTCTGGCTCTCACAAGTACCGGGAGATGAGACTGTCGCGGCGCTCGATTCCATCCTCCAGGATCCGAAGAGCGATCCGCAGATTCAGGAGAAGGCAATCTTCGCG
>DASZCG010000352.1:0-15845 GCA_035943355.1 Gemmatimonadales bacterium | reverse complement strand
TGCAGCGATTACGATTCCGCTCAACACCCATCGCTTCATGTTCACTCCATGAGTTCGAGATACCGGACACACCTCCGGCCGGGCGCGACATGGCAAACAACGGTCCTACCGCCGTTGCGCTACATAAAACGCTACGACTGCGCTACTTGAACCTGTAAAAGGGAATCGCCTGCGGAGTGGGATCTGTAAGCCCGCCGGTACAGAAGTGCTCTATCGTCCGGTCCCCACTAATGCCACAAACCGCGGATCGTCCCGCAAACCCTTAAAAAACCACGTATCATCCCGCGCAAGCGACGCACGCTCCTGCGGGTTGGTCGCCAGGTAGCGGCCCAGGAGCCGCAGCGCCTCTGCGCGGTCACCGACGATGTTGCGCGCCGCAACCTCGAGATACATGAGGTCGTTTGTCGGATCGACGCTCGGGTCGCCGCGCGAGCGGAGTAACACGGCGCGCGCGCTGTCGCGCAGCCGCGCGTTCACCAGGGCCATCGACAGCAGGATCTGCGCGCGCTTGCGCCGGTACTCCTGCTGACTCTCGGGATACATCCGGGCGTACTGCTCGACCCGTCCCCACAGCGCGGGCACGTCCGGTTTGAGGCCAGGAAGCGCGTATAACGAGATGCGGCATTCCGTAAAGAACGGATCGCTGGGGAAGCGCCGCTGTCCCTCGTCGCACCAGCGAGCGCCCTCCGCCGCGTCTTCCAGGTCCAGTGACGCGGAATACAGGCGCCACAGCACCCCGTTCGCTTCGGTCAGATATTCGTCCGCTTCCCAGGCCTGCAACGCCGCCAGCTTGGCTTCAGCGGTCTGTGATGTGCGCATCAGCAAATGGCTGAGCAGCGCGAGCGCCGAGGCGCGCCGCGGGTTGGAGCGCGCGGCGCCGCCCGCGCGCAGGTCCGTTTCCGCCGCCGCGAGCAGCCGGTCACCGGAGAGCGGGCCGACGTCGAGATTGAGGACGTACCGCATGTAGCGCATCGTGCCGCGCAAGTGGATCGCTTCCGAGTCGGGCCGGATGGCGAGCGCCTGATCCGCGAAGCGCAGCCCCCGGTCGGTCCACTCCCGCGCCGGTCCTTTGTCGATACCCGCGACGTGACGCTGCTCCCAGGCGAGCCAGCCACGTTCGACGATCGGCGTGGTCCACTTGGCGTCCCGTGCCGAGGCCTGAGCCAACAACGAATCTGCGCTCGCCAGCGCGGCACTGGCGGCGGCCTGATTGCCGGCGGCGATCAACCCTTCCTCTGTCTTGCGCTGCTCGGCTGCCTGCTGCACCAGCTCCCACGCCTGGACGTCGCTGGTCGCCGCTCGCGTCTCACGCAGCTGCACCTCCTCGCCGATGGCGAGGCGGAGAAACTCCGCCACCGAACGGGAGAGGGTGTCCTGTAGTGCGAAGAGCTCGGTGTGCGGGCGCTCGAGCGTGGTGCTCTTGGTCTCCGTGCCGCTCGCGGCGTCTACGAGCGCCACGTCCACGCGGAGCCGGTCGCCGTCCTCCGTGACCGTACCCTGCACGATCGTTCCGACGCCGAGCGCGCGCCGCAAACTGTCGGGCCGGACGGGATTCGACGCGTTGCGGAACGGACGCACGCCGTTCGCCGAGATGACCTGCAGCACTTTCACGGCCGAGAGCTCGTGGATGAGCGATTCCGTGAGGCCGTCGGCGAGATATTGCGTCCGCGTGGCGTCGCCGCGGTGCTCGAAATAGAGCACCGCGATCCGTCGCGGATCGGCATCGCCTGCACCCGTCCCCGCTTTCGCAGTGCCGCGAATGCCGGCGAGCACGGCCCAGGTCGCGCCAATGAGGACAACGCCGCCGGCGACGGTGGCAACGGGCTTGAGCCAGGCGCGTGGCCGAGCGGACAGGGCCGCGTGGGTCGGACGGCGGCGCAGCGCGGATGGCCGGCTCGGCACCGCCAGCGCCTCCGCGAAAAGCGTGGTGGTCGCGAATCGATCGGCCGGGACCTTGGACAACGCCTTGAGCAGCGCATCCTCGAGCGCTTCCGGCAGGCCGGGACGCACGATAGAGGGGGGCGACACCAGGTCGAGGGAGTGACGCGCGATGATCGCCTGGGCCGTCGGTCCCGTGAACGGCGGCTGGCCGACGAGCAGCTCGTACAGCACACACGCGAGGCTGTACTGATCGCTCCGCCCATCGATTTGCGCGGCGCCCGTCGCCTGCTCCGGGCTCATGTACGTGGGCGTGCCGATGATCGTCCCCGTCTTGGTCAGGGACTGCTCGTCGGCGTCGTCGATGGCGCGCGCGATTCCAAAATCCGCGACGACGGCCGTGCCGCCCGACAGCAGAATGTTCTCGGGCTTGATATCGCGGTGCACGACGCCGCGGCTGTGGGCGTAGCTCAGTGCGTTCGCGACTTCCGTAATGATCCGAATCGCCTCTTCCTGCGACAGCTGCTTTTCACGATCGAGGCGATCGCGGAGCGACTCGCCTTCGACCAGCGGCATGACGTAATAGAGGAGACCCGCGGCGTTGCCGGAGTCGTACAGCGGGAGGATGTGCGGATGCTGGAGTCGCGCCGCGATTTCGACCTCGCGGGTGAACCGGTCGGGGCCGATCTGCGCCGAGAGCTCCTGATGGAGCACCTTGATGGCCACGTTGCGGCGGTGTTTGAGATCTTCGGCGAGAAACACGGTCGCCATGCCGCCGCGACCCAGTTCGCGCTCGACGGCGTACGAGCCGGCGAGCGCCCCCCGCAGTGTGTCCAGCAAGTCCGTCAGGATGGTCCCCCAGGAAAGGCCGTAGTGTAGCGTGCACGCTACGGCGGCGCCAGTTGCACACTTGTGCAACGGGTACCGATCCTCATAGTTATTTCGCGCATCACTGCCATGCCGAATCGGGCGCCGAGCATTACCCGCCTCTTCGCGGCGACGTTCATTGCCGTCGCCCTTGTCGGTCTCGTCACACAGATCGCCACGTGGCGAAGCGCTCGCGCCACCCAGGCCGCAATGGTCGTCCTCGCGCAGCGGCTCGATCGCCTGAACGAGACAGCCGCTGCCGAGATCGCCGCCGAAGCCGGTGACGACGCGGTGCAAGCCGCTCTCGCGTCGACGGTGCTCTTCGCCGCCATGCTGGCCGTCCTGGCCCTCGGCTTCTGGTACAATCGCCGTCGCCTGGCCGCGCCATTCTCGCGCATTGCCGTGGCGCTGCAGCGCGTCGCCGAGGGACAGTTCGTGGATCCGCTCCCCGAGAATCAACCCGGCGAATTCGGCGCGATCGCGCGCGGCGTCAATCACATGGCCAAGTCGCTCGCCTGGCGCGAGGAGCTGCACGCCTATCTCTCCCAGCTGCTGTCGGCGCTCAATACTCCGGCCGATGAAGCCGCGACGGGGCTCGCCCACGCGTTGGGGGTCATCGCCGGTGCCACCAAGGCGACGGGCACCGTGTTGTATCAGCCCGCGTATGACTCCAACGAGTGGGCAGCAACGGCGTCGCGCGGCGTGGAACCGAAACCGGTCTCGCGCGCGACCATGCGCGACCTCATGGGCGATGCCACGCAGGCAACCCTCTATCACGGCGAGGCGGTTCAGGCCGTGCGGCATCAGCTGCGTCTCACCGCACCGATGCCGCACGGACTGGTGCTCGTGCCGCTGCGCTCGGGCGCGAAGCTCGTGGGGGTGCTGGGCGTCGTGCCGGGCGCGCAATTCGGCCCGGATGAGCGCGACGCGCTCGAGCAGGCCGCGCCCAACCTGGCTATCGCCTGCGAGCGCGGGCTGGCACATCACAACACGCGCCGCCTGGCGATCGAAGTGCGATCGACCGCCAAGCGCCTGGAACAGCTCAATACCGATCTCGATGCGGCGATGAAGTCGAAGGACCAGTTTCTCGCGAGCATCTCGCACGAGCTGCGCACGCCGCTCAACAGCATCATTGGCTTCACCGATCTCCTGCTCACGCAGGATCTCGGCGCTCCCCTCTCGGCGCAGCAGCGCGACTTCCTCGACACGGTCGCGCGCAACGGCCGCCAGCTGCTCCAGCTCATCAACGAGCTGCTCGATCTGCAGCGTATTGCCGCGGGGCGGATGGAGCTCAACGCGGAGTCCGTCGAGCTGGCGGGAGTGTTGGCCGAGGCAGCCGGCAGCGTGCAGACGCAGGTGCAGAATCACGGCCACGCGCTCGTCGTCACGTCCCCGCCGCAGGACGTGCGCGTCCAGGCCGATCGCAGCCGCGTGCGCCAGGTCCTGCTGAACCTGTTGTCCAACGCGATCAAGTTCACCCCCGACGGCGGGCGCATTACCGTCACGGCGGCGATGGTCAACGGCGGCGACTTCGCGCGCATCGCGGTGACCGACACGGGCATCGGGATCGCGCCGGAAGATCAGCCGAAGTTGTTCAAGGAGTTTTTCCAGCTCGACGCGTCGGCAAGCAGGAAATACGAGGGGACCGGTCTGGGATTGGCGCTGTCGCGCCGGCTCGTCGAGCTACAGGGCGGCGCGATCGGCGTCGACAGCCAGCTTGGCAAGGGGAGCACCTTCTGGTTCACCCTTCCCCAGGCGCAATGAGCATGGCGACGATCGTCATCGTGGAAGACCAGCCCGACAACCTGAAGCTGCTGACGACCCTGCTGACGCTGAAGGGGCATCAGGTGGTGGGACTGCCCGACGGTGACCGGCTCACCGAGGTGCTGCGCACGCATCAGCCCGTACCCGATCTGGTGCTGCTCGACATCCAGCTTCCCGGGCGGGATGGCTACGCGATCCTCGAGGAACTGAAGACACTCCCTGAACGCTCATGGAAAGTGGTCGCGCTGACGGCGTATGCCTTGCCGGAAGATCGGGCGCGTGCCGGCGCCGCCGGCTTCGACGGTTACATCACGAAACCAATCGATGTGCGCACGTTCCCTACTGAGGTTGGTCGCTACCTGGGAGGATGATCATGGGCGGTAAAGTGCTGCTGCTCGGGCGGGTGGTTTTCTCGTACTTCTTTCTTTACTCCGGATTCAACCACCTCACCAAACTCAGTATGTACTCACAGTACGCGGGAGCGTCCGGCGTCCCGGCACCCACACTGTTGACTGCCATCTCCGGGCTGATGCTGCTGGCCGGCGGACTGAGCATCCTGCTCGGCGTGCAGGCGCGCGTGGGAGCGGCGCTCATCGCCGTGTTTCTCGTCACCGCCGCATTCACGGTTCATAAATTTTGGGGACTCGCCGATCCGATGATGGCCGCGAATCAGGCGGCGCAGTTCTGGAAGAACATCTCGCTGACGGGCGCATGTCTGATGATTATCGGTTTCGCGACGCTGGACCCGGCTCGCTGGCCCTACAGCATCGGCCGCGCGGGTGGACCGGTGGGAACGACGGGGACTACGCCACCAGCCCGTTAGGGCTGGTCGGGGGGGGGGGGCTTTGTCGGCGTCGGGGGTAGCGGCGCCTCGACGTGCACCCGCCGCATCGGGCCGACGTGCACCCGCACGTCGGCGGTCCCCGATTCCGCCTCGTGCAGCGTGATCGAGCCATTGACCGTGCCGAGCTTCAGCGTCGAGCCACCGGTCCCGATCGTGCCGCGGAGATGACGGGTGCTCAGCTTGCCCAGCACCTTCACTGGAAAGTCGCTCTCGACGCGACCATTCACGGTTTCCGCGTCGATGTTCGCGTTGATACGCAGCGGCAGTCCGGCACTGACCGAGCCGTTGACGGTCGTGAGTCTCACGTCGCCGCCGGCCAGGTCCTGCATGTTTGCCTCGATGCTACCGTTGACCGTATTGGCCTGGATCGGACCCTTGGACGTGCTCACCGCGATCCGGCCATTGACGGTGTTTGCTTCGACGGGCGCGCTCGCGCCGTCGATCTGGAGACCGCCGTTCACCGTGGAGACCTCGATGGGCACGCCACGCGGCAGGCTCACGGTGAAGCGCACCGCGACGTCGTTCTTGCGAACGCCGTTCAGGCGGTAGTCACCAGCGTCGCCGCACTTCTGCTCTCGGGCTTCCCACATCGCGCAAATCGTGACGCCCCGCTCGGTCGGCACGGGGACGATCTGCACGCTTTGCGGGCTCGAATGCCGCCAGCTCTTTTCGACGTGGACCTCGAGCGAATCGCCGGTCCCACCGACGACTTCGATGGGCCCGTTGGTGTTGCGGATCCAGACGTGCTGCCCGTTCTTGAGCAGCGCGCGGTACTGCCACTCATCGCCGACTTCGCGATCGTGGCCGAAGAGGTTGGACCCCTCGCCGTCGCCCCAGTCGAAGTCGCCGAATGAGCCGAGGGCGCCGAGCGAGTGCGGGATGCGCTCTTTGACATTGCGAATCCCGGCGCGCACCATGAGGCCGGCACCGACCACCAGGCTGAACAACACGCCGCCGCGAATGATCTCGCGACGCCACGTGCGCACGAACCGCTTGAAGGAAGATGGTTGCTCGAGTGACATGTCCATGGTCAGGTGATGTTACGCACTTTCAATTTGGCAAGTTTCGCCCCGACACGCGACCGCCCGCCGGGATTCCAGCGGGCGGTGCGTAGGGCGGGAAACGCAGTTAACACTCACGACAGCGGGCACTTGGGCGGAGCCGTGACCTCGACGGTAATCGGCGCCAGCATGCCACCGTACCAGACCCGGTTCGCATCCTCGGTTGGGGTAGCGGTTTCGACGGTGCCAGCAACCCGGCGGAACGTCTCCGCACGGTCGACCGTCATGGCGGCTTGGGCGGCGAAGCCGTATCCGAACGTCAGGATCGTCGCAATCAGCAAAGACAGGCCGCGCATCTGCATCCTCCAGCAAGAGACATGGTCGACTACTTTCGTATCTTAAGACGCCAGGACCTCGGGAAAGGTTGCACGGAACCGTGGGTTGACGGATTTCGGACACGCGTCACGCGGCCTTATCCCGTCTCGTTGCGGAACCCTTGCACGACAGATGCTCGGCGGAGGACTCGAACCTCCAAGGGCAGAGCCCAGCGGATTTTAAGTCCGCAGCGTTTACCGATTTCGCCAGCCGAGCTGGGGTCGAGCGCTAGGAAAGTAACCGAGTTAGACCCGCTCGGTACGCACGCCCGCCGATGATTTCACCGGCCTGATCTCGGGCTCTCGACCGTACGCTTTGCGGAATGCAGCGCGGATCGCCTCGGCGACCGGCGCCGCGCTCCCTGTCCCCCGCTCCTTTACGAGAACGATGGCCGCACCGCCCCACCCCGCCCCCGTGAGCCGCGCGCCTAACGCCCCCGCGCGCTTTGCCGCTGCGACGACGGTATCGAGCTCCGGGGCGCTGCATTGGTACAGCCGACGACAGGATTCATGCGATTCGTAGAGCAGCTTCCCGAACTGCGTGAGCTTCTTGCCTGCCAGGAGCTGCGCCGCGAAGCGGGCGCGCGCGGTTTCGCCCACCACGTGCACCGCCCGTGAGCGCAGCGGCTCGGGCAGCGCGCGCTTGAGCCGCGGCAGCCACTCGACCGGCCAGCTGGCGAGCCACACCAGCTCGGGAAGCTCCAGCTTGAGCCGCTTGACTGCTTCCTCGCACTCCGCGCGCCGCTCGTTGAGGCTGCCCGCCGAGAGATCGTGTTTCACGCCGGTGTCCACGAGCAGCAGGGGCGCGGTAAACGGGATTTGCCGAACCTCGAGCGAAGCACATTCGAGCAGCAGCGCATGTCCGCGCTTGCCGAGCGATGCGATCGTCTGATCCATCACGCCGCACCGCACACCGACATGATCGTGCTCGGCGCGAAATGCCACGCCGGCGATCTGCCGCGGCGTCAGCTTGGCGCCGACGAATGCCGCGATCGCCCTGGCTGTGGCGACGGAGAGCGCCGCGGACGACGACAATCCGGCACCGATCGGCACCTCGGACGCGATGGCAATGCGCAGACTGCCGCCCGGTGGTATCGCCGCGAGCGTCCACAACTCGCGCAGCACACCCGCGACGTACGCCGGCCAACCCTGCGGCAGCTCTTCCTGCCACCGGACGCGTGCAACGGTGTTGTCACGGGTCGAAACCGCTTCCAGCGTCCCCGGCGCGTCGACCGGACCCGGTCCGACCGCCGCCGTCGTGCGCTCGGCGATCGCAATCGGCAACACCGGACCGCCGTTGTAGTCGGTGTGCTCGCCGATCAGGTTGACGCGACCGGGTGCCGACGCGGCGGACCTAGGTATTGTCCCAAATGCATTGCGAAAGAGGGCTATCGCAGGTCGTGACATGGGTTTGACAATGATGGGAGCCAATGCTACCGTGTTGCGACCGAATTCACCATCTACCCCAATTGCGTCCCCTCGGAGACCACGTATGCGGCGGTTTGCGTTGTTGCTGCTCGCCGGAGCCTCTTCGCTCGTCGCCGCGCTGCCCGCGCAGGGGTTTGGCGTCTACGAGCACGATACCTGTACCATGGGGCGCGCCGGCGTGGCGGCGGCGAACCCCTGTCCGAACGGCTCCGCGATCTTCTTCAACCCAGCCGGGCTGGCCGGGCTACCCGGATCGCGCCTCAGCGTCGGCGTCACGGCGATCGCCGCGCAGGGTGGCTTCACGGACGACATCCTAGCACACCGCAGCGACCTCCAAAACCCCGTCATTCCGGTCCCCAACGTCTACGCAACCCATGCCTTCAGCCCGAAGCTCACGGCCGGCATCGGCTTGTACGCACCGTACGGCCTCGAGACCAAGTGGGACAGCACGAGCTTTGAGGGCCGATTCCTGGGCTATAACACCGACGTCCGATCCATCTACATCCAGCCGACCATCGGCGTCCAAGTCTCGCCCACCCTTCAGGTTGGCATCGGCGTCGCATACATCACGAGCAGCCTCACGCTCCGGCAGCGAACGGACTTCTCCCAGCAAGTTGTTCCTTCAGCCCTGGTGCCGCCTGGCACCCCCTTTGCCGCCCTGGGTGTCCCGACTGGAACCGACTTTGCCGACGCCCATTTGCACGCGACCGGCACCGGCTTCGCGTTCAACTTTGGCGGCATTTGGAAGCTCTCCGATCGCGTTTCCGTTGGCGGTCACTGGCTGACCCGGAAAAAGATCAGCTACGACGGCACGGCCGAGTTCAAGCAGGTCCCAACCGGGCTCGTGCTGCCCCCCAACAACCCGCTCGACCTGCCCGCCGGTACGCCAGTCGACCTCATCGTGGCCCCGGAGTTCGGCGCGGGTGGACCGCTGTCGAACGGTAACGCAAAGACGTCGATCGAGATGCCGCCGCAGGGGTCGCTGGGCGTGTCGTGGAAGGCAAACCCTGACTGGACGGTGATGGCGGATTACCAGTACGTGGTGTGGGGCTGGTTCAGCGAAGTGAACATCGACTTCGAGAACCCGGCGACCCCCGATCTCGTGCTGCACCCCAGCAACAAGGACACGCACGGCTTCCGCTTCGGCACGGAGTACCAGTACAACGCCAAGGTAGCGCTGCGCGGCGGCTACCTGTATCACACCGGCGCTTCGCCCGACAACTTCGTGACGCCGCTCCTGCCGGAGGGCCCGCGCAACGAGTTCACCATCGGCGCCGGCATCCAGATCGCGCCAAAGCTGCACGCGGATCTGGCGTACCAGTACATCAAACAGAACGACCGCCGCGGCACGGTGAACATCGCCGCGGGCAACACCGGTCTCTACCAGTTCTCGGCCCATCTGTTCGGGATCGGGGCCGCCTACACCTTCTGAGGAATCGCGACTCATGATGCGCACCAACCGCTCCTCGGTCGTCCTCGGACTCCTGTTGGCGGCCGCGGCCTGTCAAAACGATGAGCTCAACCGGCCGTACTCGGTCACGCCGGTGGATCCGCTGTTCGATCGCTACGTGTCTATGGGCAACTCGATCACGGCCGGTTTCCAGTCCGCCGGGATCAACGACAGCACGCAAAGTCAGTCGTATGCGGTACTGCTCGCGCGCGCGATGCACGCGCCGTTTTTTTCGCCGCTCATGAAACGGCCGGGGTGCCCGCCGCCGTTCACCAATGTCTTCACGGGAACACGGCTCACGCCGCCGGGATTCCCCCCCAGCACCGCGACGAGCTGTTACCTGCGGTCGGTTCCGAACCCGCCGCCGCCCTACGTCAGCAACACAGCCGTACCAGGTGCCGAGGTTGCGGACCTCTATAACAACTTCATCTTCGCACCGGACACGAACGCGAACGTGCTCACGTCGTTCTTCCTCGGCGGGTTGACGCAGACTCAGATGATGGAGCGCGCCAATCCGACGTTCGTCTCGGTGTGGATCGGCAACAACGATGTGTTGGGCGCCGCGACCGCCTCGCCCAATGCCGGGGACAGCACGCAGATCACGTCGGTCGCGAATTTCCAGACGCGGTACGGCGCGTTGCTCGATACGATTCAGGAGGCTGGGCCCCGCGGCGTCGTGCTGCTCGGCGTGGCGAACGTGACGCTCGTGCCGTACTTCAGCCGCGGCGCCGTCTATTGGGCGATCAAGAACGGGCTCGTGCCCGGCGCGGCGTTCCCGCCCGCGTTTACGGTGAGCAACAACTGCGCGCCGGTCGCGACGCTCATCCCGGGTGCACGCGGTGACTCCGTGCTCGTGCCGTTCCCCTACGGCGCGGCATTGCTCGGTGCTGCGCAGCAGGGCGCACCGCGCAATCTCGATTGCGCCGATACCGTTGCAGCGGTCATCGTCCCCTCCGAGCTCATCAAGCTGATCGGCGCGATGACGCAGTACAACGCGTACATCTCCAGCCAGGCGACGGCGCGCGGCTGGGCGTACCTCGATGTGAACGTGAAGTTCGCGCAGCTCGCCCAGGACACGGCGCAGGTGCGGCCGTTCCCCTACTTCCCGCAGGGCAACGCGGGCGATACGGTGGCCGTGCGGCGGCCGTTCGGGAAGGCGTTCTCACTCGATGGCATCCATGCGAGCGCCTCGACGCACCGCCTCCTCGCAGATACGCTGCGCCACGTGATCAACTCGGCCTACGGTACGGCGATACCTGCGATTCCGTAAACGCCGGCGCGCAGCGATGGAAAAGGCGGCAATGGGGTATCCCTCTCCGTTGCCGCCTTTTCTTCGCTTCCTCGCGCTGAGCGTCCTGCTGCTCACGGGAATCCCCGGGCCGCCGCCCGGGGTCTGCCGGGCACAGGCCGTCCCCCGCACCGATACGCCGCGCGCCGGCACGCTGCGCGTGACATTCGAACCGGTGATCACGACGTGGGACTACGAGTTCACACCACAGGGCCGTCTCCCGATCGGGGCGTCGCTGCCGGCAACGGTCTTCGTTCGCCAGGAACAGCGCGTTACGCCGCTGCAGTTCGAGTACGGCATCACCAATCGCATCGCGATCGGCGTCAAGGCGCCGCTCGTCCGCGTGAGCTCGCGCCAGAGCTACGCCGTGGATACCAACGGCGTCGTCGACAGCGCCGGGATGGCGCTCGATACGCTCCTCAACGACACGACCTACGCGTACGGATCGCTCAGTAACACGCCGCAGCACCTGCGCTACTTTTCCGGCGACATGGAAGTGCAGGCGAAGTATCGCTTCATCGAGTCGGCGGACTACGCCCTCAGCGGGACGCTCCTCGTGCGACTGCCGACCGGTCACCAGGATTCGCCTAACAACCTGTTCGACATTCCGACGGGCGATCATCAGACCGACATCGAGATCCAGGTGGCGCAGGAGCTCACGCTGTTCCGGCGATTGTGGCTGAACGCGAGCGTCCGCCTCGTGAAGCAGCGAGCCGGCACGCGCGATGAGCGGATCGCGCCGCAGTCGGAGTTGCTCAGGCCACACGCGTCGTTGGCAAAGCTCAATTGGGACCCCGGCGACTACGCCGCGATCGACGTCGCGCCACTGTATCGCTTCTCGAAATTCTTCGGCGCGGGATTCACGGCAGGCTACTACGCCAAACAGAGCGATCATTACAGCTATCGCTCAACCCAGGACTCGATCGACGTGACGACGCACATGGGCGGCACGCCCCTCGCGGCCGATACCCTCGATCCGGGGACGGCGGTGCGGCGCTGGCGGCTGGGTGCGGCGCTGACCTACGTCGGACCGGACATGGAAGGCAGTGTCTCGTTCGAGCAGACCGTCAGAGCGTCCGCCGGGGAGCGGGTGCCGGCGGCGACGGTGTTCCGGCTGGTGATGCGGCTGTCTCGCTGGCCGTTCTGAGCAGCTCCATGGCGTGGCGGAGCGCGGTCGCCATGTCGGCGTCACCCAGCATGCGCGCGAGCTCTTTCACCCGCGACTCGCCCTCGACCACCTGCACATCGCTCGTCGCGACGCCACCCTTTTTGCCCTTGGCGACGACCAGCTGTTGATCAGCGTACACGGCGATCTGCGGTAAGTGGGTGATGACGAGCGCCTGACGGCCCTCGCGCGATACATCCTTGAGGGCCTCCCCCACGCGCGCCCCGACTGTTCCGCCGATGCCCTGATCCACCTCGTCGAACACGAGCGTGGGGACGATATCCTGGGCGGCGAGCACGACCTTCAGCGCCAGCATGAGGCGCGACAACTCACCGCCCGATGCCACCCGTGCCAACGGTCGAGCCTCGAGTCCCTCATTGAGCTTCACATCGAAGACGACGTCCTCCGCACCGTGTGCGCGGTGCGCGGTGAGCGGCAGCAGCTGCACCGAGAACTTTCCGCCTTCCATTCCCAGTGCGGGCAGGGGCTTGTTCACGGCACGCGCCAGTTTCTTGGCGCCTGCGGTGCGCTTGGCCGTGAGCGCAGCGGTGGCGCGAGAGAATTCTGCCGCCGCTGTCTCGCGATCGGTAGCGATGGTGCGCAGGTCAAGATCCGCCGTGTCGAGCAATTCGAGCTCACGCGCCGCGCTGTCGCGCGCCGCCAGCACGTCGGCGATGGTGGGGCCATGCTTCTGTTGCAGGCGAAACAGCACATCGCGGCGCTGCTCCAGCTCGTTCAGCCTGCCGGGATCGGATTCGATCGACGTGGCGTACTCCCGCGCCGCCTGGGCCAGCTCGTCGGCATTGGCAAACGCCGCGTCGAGCATCTCCTGCCACTTGCCGACCGACGGATCGAGCCGCAGCAATGCGGCGAGCGTCTTCTGCGCTGTGGCGAGACCGGCCGCGTCGACCGCCTCCTCGAGCTCGCGCGCCAGCCGCCCCAGCTCCTCGGCGTGCGTGAGACGCTGCGACTCCACCTCCAGCGCTGCGTCTTCTCCCACCTTTGGTTTGGCGCGCTCGATCTCCTGCAGCACGTGCCGCAGGTAATCGGCCTTCCGCCGGACATCGACCTGCCGGGCGGTGAGCTCGGCTTCGCGTTGCTCCAGCTCTTTGAGCCGGGAGTACGCGTCGCGCACCGCCACGCGCTCCACAGCGGCATCGGCGTACGCGTCGAGCATATCGCGCTGCGCGTCGGGACGCAGCAGCGACTGGGTTTCGTGCTGGCCGTGCAAGTCAACCAACAAGCCGCCGATCTCGCTCAAGACGCCGATCGTCACCGGCGAGCCGTTCACCCAGGCGCGCGACTTCCCCTCGCGCAGCACTTCGCGCTTCAAGACCAGCCGCCCCTCTTCCAGCTCGATGCCGAGGGCGGCAAACGGAGGCAGGAGATGACGGTGGACGGCGGAGGCGAATTCGAACGCGCCCTCGACGATCGTCTTCTCCGCACCGGGGCGCACGCTGTCCGCCGACGCTCGCTCGCCGAGCAGCAGCGCGAGGGCATCGACGACCATCGATTTGCCGGCGCCGGTTTCGCCCGTGAGCACGTTGAGGCCTGGTTGGAATGGCAGCGTCACGTCGGCGATGACGGCGAGATCGCGAACGCGCAGCTCGGTCAACATGAGGAGCACGGAGCAGGAAGCACGGAGCAGTCTGCTCCCTGCTCCGCGCTCCGTGCTTTATTTACGTGTCCGGTCACTCAAGTCACCCCAATGGAGCTTTTTGCGCAGCCGCTTGAAGAAGCTTTCGGAGCCGAGGCGGATGAGATGAATCGGCCGCGCGGCGCGGCGCACCTCGAGTCGCTCGCCCGGCTGAATCGGCGTGCCCACCTGGCCGTCGAACGATACGAGCACCTCGTCAGTCCAGGGCGGAATCGGCTGGATCGTGACGACGGCGGTCGCGGGCAGCACGAGCGGCCGGACGGCAAGGGTATGGGGGCAGATCGCGGTCACGACAATGGCATCGACGGTGGGCACGACGATCGGCCCGCCCGCCGACATCGAGTATGCCGTCGAGCCGGTGGGCGTGCTGACGATGATCCCGTCCGCCGAGTACTGCGCCACCTCGTCGCCATCCACGGACACTTTGAGCCGGACGACGCGTGCCACGCCGCCCTTGTGGACCACCACGTCGTTGAGGACGAGCGGCTCGACACGACCCGCTTTGGCGCCTTTGCCGCTGATCGTCGTCTGGAGCGCGAGCCGCGACTCGGTGGTGTAGGCGTGTCGCACGATGGCATCGAGCGCCGAGTCGAGCGTGTCGGGAGCCGCGGTCGTCAGGAAACCGACACGGCCGAGGTTGAGCCCGAGGATAGGCGTCTCGGCGCCGTTCAGCAGCCGCGCGCCGCGCAGCAGCGTGCCGTCCCCCCCCAGCGTGATGAGACAATCCAGCGTGGCCGGCGCGTCGCTCAGCAGCGGCGGTTTGGCCCCCCCCGCTCCGTCGCCCGCCGGCCAGAGGGGCTGGATGCGCTCCTCGGCATACAGTTTGAGTCCGACGCTCGACGCCTTCTGTTGGAGCGTCGCGAGGAAAGCGCCGAGGTCCGGGTAGTTGGGGTTGCCGACGACCCCGACGTTCATCGCGTGGTGAGCGACTCTTCGGCGGCGAGGGCGCGGATGCGGGCGGCGATGCCCTCGCCGGTCAGGCCGACGTCGGCGAGCTGCTGCGCGCGCGGCGCGTGCTCGTACGTGCGATCGGGAACGCCGAGCGCCACCACGCGGAGATCGGGGGCAGTCGTCTGCACCAGCGCTGCCAGCGCGGCGCCGAAGCCGTTGACCACGGTGCCGTCCTCGACCGTGACCAGCAGCTTGTGGTCGCGCGCCAGGGCGTCGAGGATCTCGCGGTCCATCGGCTTGATGAAGCGGGCATTGACCACCGTGGGCGCCAGGCCCTCGGCGGCCAGTGCAGCGGCGGCCTCGAGGGCGGGCTTACACATCACGCCGACGGCGACAATCGCGCAGTCCTTTCCCTTGCGCAGCAGCTCCCACGTGCCGTAGGGAACGGTCGGGACCTCGGCCGCCAGCGGCGCCTCGCCCGGAGCCTTGTCGCGCGGATAGCGGATCGAGAACGGTCCGTCGTTGTGCGCCAGCGCGCAGCGCAGCAGGCCGATCAGCTCCGCTCCGTCCCTGGGTGCCGTGACCGTCATGTGCGGCACGGCCAGCATGTACGCGATGTCGTACAACCCCATGTGCGTCTGGCCGTCTTCCCCCACCATCCCGGCGCGGTCGAGGCAGAAGATCACGGGCAGCTTCTGGATCGCCACGTCGTGGATGATGCTGTCGTAGGCGCGCTGCAGGAACGTCGAATAGATCGCCACGACGGGCCGCACACCCTGCGTCGCCAGGCCCGCGGCGAACGTCGTCGCGTGGGCCTCGGCGATCCCCACGTCGAAGAACCGAGCCGGCCACTTCTTCTGGAAAATGTTGGTCCCCGTACCCGACGGCATCGCCGCGGTGATCGTCACGAAGTTCGCGTCCTCGGCGGCGAGCTGGGTGAGGGCTTCGCCGAACACTTTGGTCCACAGCGGCAGGCCCGGATTGACGGGCTTGAGCTTGCCGGTGACGGGATCATAGGGCGCGCGGGCGTGATACTTCTCGAGATCGGGCTCGGGCAGCGGGAAGCCTTTGCCCTTCTCCGTGATCACATGCACCACGCGCGGTCCCTTCAGCGTCTTCACGATCTCGAACGCCTGCACCATCTGTGCGATGTTGTGCCCGTCGATCGGACCGAAATAGCGGAACCCGAGCTCCTCGAACAGCATCCCCGGCGACCAGAAGTTCTTGATGCTCTCCTC
>DASZCG010000351.1:0-28607 GCA_035943355.1 Gemmatimonadales bacterium | reverse complement strand
CGGCGCAGGGAGTGGGGCAGGGGGGGGCGGCGGGACCGCTTGGATCAGCAGGAACAAGGTGAGCAGTGGGGTCATGCGCCAATATATGAAAAGCAAACGGGCCCGGTGTGACCCGGGCCCGTTTCCTTGGAGCGGATTGCTCAGACTTTCCGAACGTTCTGCGCCTGCAGTCCCTTTGGACCCTGAGCGACATCGAACTCGACGTTGTCGCCCTCGGCGAGGCTGCGGAAGCCCTCGGCCTGGATCGCTGTGAAGTGGACGAACACGTCTGGACCCGACTCCTGCGCGATAAAGCCAAAGCCCTTCGCGTCGTTAAACCACTTCACCTTACCCTTTGCCATACTGTTCTAACCTCAGCACAATGGGGCACGGCCCCGGACTGGAACGACCCACGCCACCGTGGCGTAGGACGGGCTCAAAGCAAAAATCCGCGAGACCAATGGTCCTCGCGGAAGCGCAGACAGCCGGTGACGGTGCCACGTATGCTTGAACCGCGGGCAAAAGTATGGAACGCGGTGGAACCTGTCAATCAGGCCTGCCGATAAGTCTTACAGGCAGTATTGCGACAGTATTACAGCACCAGCAATAACTTACCCTCTGTGAGGACACGAATGCGCTTTCTCCCCCCGCTGCTGGCGGCCTGCTGGGCAGTCGCTCCGCTCTGTGCCCAGACCAACACCGAACGCATGGCCAATGACCACTACACCCGGTCGCACGAGTACGACCTGATCCACCAGCGCATCGAGGTTTGGAACTTCGATTGGGATTCGACGTCGTTCGACGGGCGGGTCACGACGACGCTGGTGGCCCGCCGGCCGGGCCTCGATTCCGTGGTCTTGGATGCTGGCGCGAAGCTTCAGATCAAGATGGCGCCGCGTACGTCGCGCCACGGTGACACGCTGGTCGTGTACTTGCCCAAGCCGGTCGCCTTTGGCGACACTGCCCGTTTCACGATCACATATCACGGCGTCGTGTCGAACGGCCGCGGCCTCACCTACATCAATCCAGAAGGTCGTCTGCACCGTCCTCGCCAGATCTGGAGCCAGGGCGAGGACGACAACAATCACCTGTGGTTTCCCACCTACGACTTTCCCAACGACAAGATGACGTGGGAAGTCGTGGCAACCGTGCCCCAGGGCATGACCTGCGTTTCGAACGGCCGGCTCGTCTCCGCTGTCACCGCCAAAGACGGATCGCGCACCTTCGATTGGCTGCAAGACAAGCCGACTGCAACGTATCTCGTCTCGATCGTCGTCGCCCCGCTCGCCAAGGTGCACGACACGTGGCGCACCACTCCCGTCGATTACTACGTCTACCACGAGGACTCGAGCCTGGCGCGCGCGCTCTTCAAGGTGACGCCCGACATGATCGAGACGTATTCCCGCCTCACTGGTATCACCTATCCCTGGTCGAAATACGCGCAGACCACGGTCGCCGACTTCTTTGGTGGAATGGAAAACGTGAGTGCCACGACCCTCGTCGATTGGCTACCGCGCTCACGCGACTACCAGGACCGGCCGTGGTATCAGTGGATCCTCATTCCCCACGAGCTGGCGCACCAGTGGTTCGGCGACTACGTCACCACCGAGAACTGGGCCAACATGTGGCTCAACGAGGGCTTCGCGGAGTTCATGCCTGGGCAGTATTGGGCGCGCACGCTGGGCGCCCGCGCCGAGGAGGATTATTACCTCGATGAGTACAACCAGTTCATGCAGATCGATCATGAGCGACGCATGCCCTTGGCCGCACTCCGCTCCAACAACATTTATCCGAAAGGCGCACTCGTCCTGCAGATGCTGAAGCAATACCTCGGCGAGCAGCGCTTATGGGGGTCGGTACATCGCTACCTCGTCGATCACGCTCTCGGCAACGCCACCACCGACGACCTCCGCCAGGCGGTGCTCGACGCCACCGGTGAGAATCTCGACTGGTTTTGGGATCAGTGGATTTATCAGGCTGGCTATCCGGAATTCAACGTCGCGGCGACGTACGACTCGAGCGCGTCCAGCGTCACCCTCGTCGTCCAGCAGGTGCAGCAGGATTCCTCCAAGGCCCCCCCCGACAGCAGCGGCGTGCGCTACACGACGCCGGCGGTGTTTCGCATGCCGGTAGCCATTCGCCTCGGCACGGCGGCGGGTGACGTGTCGGCGCGCGCGCAGTTGTCCCGACGGCAGGACACCATCGTGGTTCGGGACGTGAAGACTGCTCCCACGATGGTGGTGTTCGACGACGGGAACGCGATCCTGAAACAGCTGCGCTTCGACGAACCCACGGTCTGGCTCGCCACGCAGCTCGAGCGTGATCCCAACCTGTGGAACCGTCACTGGGTTATCGCGCAACTGAGCCAGCGCAGCAAAGACCCAGCGGCGGGAGCGGCGCTCGCCCAGGCCGCGATCCACGCCGACTACTTTCTCGTTCGCGTCGCGGCGATCGGGGCCCTAGCGACATTCCCCCGTTCCGTAGCGCTGGCACCTTTGCAGGCAGCCACCGCAGACACGTCCGCGCAGGTCCGCGCCGCCGCCATCGAGGCGCTCGGCACACTAGGCGGTCCGGAGGGAGCGGCGCTCGCCCGGCGAGCGTGGACCAGCGATTCGAGCGATGCCGTCCGCGCGGCGGCGGTGACCGCAATGGCGCTCACCGATTCAGCGAATCGCCGAGCCATCGTCCTGCAGGCCCTCACGACGCCTGCTTACCGCGACGTCATTCAAATCGCGGCTTACCGCGTCATCGCCGCGACCGGAGATACGTCATTGATCGATTCGGTGGAGGCGCGGGCCGGGCAGGATCGTTTCGCGCTGCACGTCCTCGCGGCGTTTGCCGCGCGCGGGAATAGTCGCGCCCTCGATCTGCTGGTGAAGCACCTCGATGACGAGCGCAGCTATGTGCGGCGCTGGGCGCTGGAGGCGTTCCGCTTCTCCCTGCCGCGGGCCATTGGTCAGCCCAAGCTTCAGACAATCGCGGCGGGACTCAAATTCGCCGATACGCGGGAAGCCGTCGCCGATCTGCTCCGAGAATGGCAGGCGGAAGGTAGCTAAGCTATTATAGCGTCGCTACTTATGTGCTCTACTGCTGGCTAACTGTCTTGGTGCTGTCGGGCTTATTGAGGCTGGCTTGTGCGGTTTTGAACGCGAGCAACGCGTCGTCGTAGGCGGCCAGCTTCTTGGTCAGATCGGTCGCCACGGTCGTCGGGTCCTTTCCTGCGCTCTTTTCACAGGTGGGCAGTGCCGCATTCAGCGAATCGAGTCGCGTCGTCAGCTGTTTTGCCAGGATGCGCAACGAGTCGGCATATGCCGCCGGCGCCATCTTGGGCCGGCCGCCCAAAATGAATGAGCGGGCGCTCGTGCATAGGCCACCGAGGCGACGGGCCGCATGGAGGCGCGTCACCGAATCGGCTTGCTGGGTACGCGCTAGGCGGTTCAATCCATCACGCAGCTGGGCGATGCCCCGCGTCGCGGTCTTCAAGCCCTCCAGGTACCGCGTTTGCTCGAGGGTGGGCGGCGGCGGCGGCGGCGACACTGGCACCTGAGGTGGAGCGGGCGGCGGCATGGGAGATGCCGGCGCGGCAACAGGAATCACCGGCACACTGTCCCTGTGTGTCGTGTCCTGCGCCCAGAGCGGGTGCGCTACGGCGGTGATCACCATCACGATTCCAGCCAGCATCTTCAAAACGACTCCTCTAACAGTTGAATTCCTGCTCCGTTATTATCCTCAGATGGCCGCACCCGCAACCTCCCGCGTTATGCGGACGTTTGAAGATCGCGCCGACGCGCTCGCGCATTTCTTTTTGCGCGCGGGTGAAGCGCCGCGTCTCATCGCCTACGATGACGCCGTAGGCTTGCCGCTCGATCAAGCACTCGCCGCGCTCGAATGGACCGCGCAGGTCGGCATACTCGCCGCGGAAGATCTCGTCCATGCCGCGCGTCTCAGCCCCGATTCCGCCGCGATCGTCGTCGAGCGACGAGACGGCGACGCGCGCGTCTTCGTCTACTTCGGTCCCCGCATGGACGCGCCGCCCGCCGATCCCTACGAAGGTACCCTGCTGTACGATGAGCCGGGAGTCCGCTCGTACATTTTCGCGCAACGCGGTCACGCGATCGCGCATTTCCTAAGAGCTACACACGGTTTGGGCGCCGCGCTGAGTCTGTTGTCACGTCGCGCACCCGAGCTGCGTCACATTCGCCGCTGGACGCAAGCGTTGTTCGCGGAACCTGCCGTCGGACGCTCCACGCAACTGCTCGCGGGCTGGTTTGCAACCAGCGGCGCCGGCTTTTTGTTCATTCCGGCCGATACAGACGAGCCGTTTGCCTACTGCGAGGTGGCAATAGAGGGCTAAATACCCCGATGTGGGAACGTGGGCACTGTGGATTCACAACTCCACATCATGTGGATGAGGGCTGGAACAAATTGTGCGGGCAGTCTTTACTCTCCACAGACGATACACATCGAAGTTGGCTAACCCGAAGAAACATCGGCACTTGCGCGGTTTTACGAGGGTCCTATATTGTTGCCACGCGGCTTGGAGGGAAGGGTTGGGACCTGGCGTTCCAACAACGCCTTCAAACCGAGTCCGAACGGAAATTCCGGGGAGGGCGCCGATGCAACCAAGGGCTCAGGCGCTCGTTGATCCGGGAGTCAACTCACCGGGTCGGACAGCTGGGGCCAGTCGCGTTGCCCTAGCCACGTCGAAATGGTGCCTCGACGTGCAGTGCGGAGGGTCGGTCCGCGACCCGATCTGAACCGTAGCACCCACATTGGTGAACTGGGCGACCCGACGGGGTTGCCTAGGGATGGAAGCCGGAGCCTCTGCGTGCCCTACCGAGGACGAACCAGTCCACAGGTGGCGCCAGAGAGGAGAACGAAGGGCGCAAGCCCTCGACTCCGGGTAGCCAATGTGTCGGAGCCCCCGGGCGCGCCTCAGTGCCGTCCCGGGGGCTTCGTGTTTCCACGCCAGTTTCATGCGGCTGACTTCTCCGCTGAATCCCGCAGCTCTTCAACGATTCGCAAGGCGGCGCGACGCACCGGCCCCATGAGCGGAAGGGACGCGAGTCCGACCAGCTTCACGATCAAGTCCACGGAGCGCTCCATCAGCCGCCAGGTCCGGCGGCGCCCCTTCGACGTGTCGTGGATCCAAAACAGCACGATTCCCATGTGATACAGCCACAGCAAATTGGGCAGCTCCGCGCGCAGCTCGGGCGAGATCCGTCTACGCGATCCTTCCACGACCCGCCGAAAGACCTCCGTCGCCTCGCGCCGCACCGGCTGTGACTCGGTGCTCAAGGGATTCAGTGGGCTGTTCGGGTCCGCCGCGGACCGGAACAACAGACCAGCGAAGCGATGGTAGGGCTCGATCGTCTCGAGCTTTTTCCGCATCACCCACAGGAGGCGGGATTTGAGATCCTTGAGGTCGTCGAGCTTGGTTCCCACCGCCGCGACGTGCTCGACGTGCGTGCGATCGTAAAACGCCTGAATGAGGTGTTCCTTTGAGCCGAAATAGTAGTACGCGTTCCCCAGGGCCACGCCCGCGCGCTCGGCGATGGCGCGCATCGTTGCCGCCTCGTAGCCGCGCTCGCGAAACAGGTCGAGCGCGGCCTCGAGGATACGGGCCTTCGTCGCGGCAGCCTTGGGCCGCTCCGTCATGCGGCGCCGCGCAGGATGGTGTGACCGAGCCCCGGCAGCGGGGGAGGCGGGGTCGCGGGCCGGGGTGGAGGCGAACCGGCGGTGAGACGCGCTTTCCGGCGGCCCAGCTTGTGGAGCATGTGCATGTTGAAGAAGTGCATGCCGCCGAGCACCATCAGCACCTGTCCGATCTTGACCGACAGGAGCTCAATGGCGCTCTGCAGCCCGCTGATCGGAGCGCTCGTCCGAAGCGCCAGGCTGACGAACCCAAAGTTCAGCAGATAGAAGCCCACCAGCAGCAGGTTGTTGATCGAATCCGCCACGAGCGCGTTGTCGTCGAAGGCGTGCAGCAGAAAGGGCCGGCCGTTCTTGTGGAGCGTATGGCCGACCCAGACGGTCAGGGCGATGCTGAGGGCGAGGTAAAAGAGGTAGGTGTTGACCATACGGCCTCCCGGGAACGGTAGTTTTTGAACACGTTCAACTATGTGCCAATCTGGCGACCCGGACGCCGGCCGTCAAGGACAGTTTTGAACGTGTTCAGATTATTCCAGTTAGGTAGGCCGCAACCGGGGGAGCGTGGTGTCGATCTCGTGGGCCTTGTGGAACGGGAGCCGCGGGCCGCGCACGGGGACCAGATGGGCAATCGAGTTGGCGTAGTACTCGAGTAGCGGCCGTCCGTTGGGCAACACCACGAGCGTGTCGCCGTCTGCCAGCACCAGCCGCCGCATCCGCAGCATGCGCCAGGCCCGGTCCCAGATATCCGCGATGCCCGCGCCACCGCGCACCACCTTGCCATTGACCTCTGTGAGGCGATCGCGCAGCTGGTCCATCCGCTCGAGCAACGCCGCTTTGGTTACGACCGTCTGCCCGAACGAGAGGAGCGCTGCCGCCGCCAGCGGCACCGGCGTCACGGGGATGATGGCGCCGATCCGGGTCACCATCTCGCGCGCCAACCGCTCGAGCTCGGGCAGCCGCTGCTCCTTGGGGAGCGCGAGCACGTCTGTAGGCGCCGTCCGCAGCCAGGCGCGCAGGGACAGCGGCGTGCCGAAGTTCACGGCGACGCGACCGTAGCGCTTGAGCCGGCCGGTCAGCAACCGCACGGTATTACTCAGGAGATACGAAACCACCGTGCCGAACTGCGAGACCCGGCTGGGGCGGTCCTCCTCGTTGAGCTGCTGGAAGATCAGTGAGCGATCCTCCAAGACGCGATCGTAATTGAGCGCGACCGGGACGAACCAGATATCGCGGTCGAATGCCGGATCGCACATGGTGCGGCAGATGTAGTCGAGCAGGCCCAGTTTGGGGGGCCGCAGCTTGCCATCGCGCGACAGCCCACCCTCCGGGAAGATCCCCTGCGTCACCCCGTGGCGCGTGATGAGCTGGACATAGCGCTCGAGCACGGTGTGATAGAGCGGTTCGCGGAATTTGCGGCGAATGAAGTACGCCCCGAACGATTTGAAGACGTACTCGAGCGGCCAGGCGCGCGCCCACTCACCGACCGCGTAGCTGACGTGCACGCCACGCGCCAGCACGTACGCCACGACGACGTAATCGGCGTTGGAGCGGTGATTCATGAGGTACACGACCACATCGCGCCTGGGGATGTGCTCGAGCGCCCGCTCGTCCTGATAGTCGACGCTGGTCTTGTACAGCAGGTTGACGAGGATCTTGGCGACGTTGTAGCCGAGCCTGTAGTAGGAAAGGACGTTGAAGTGCGGGATGATCTCGTCGAGGTATTTCCGGACCTGCTGCCGGACGGCCTGCTCCGGCATGCCGTGCTCGGCCATGTGCGCCTGCACCGCGGCGGTGATCGCCGGGTCGTTCGCCAGCGCTTCACGGGCGAGGCGCCGTTCCTGCAGCTTGTAGCGCATCAGACGGGCGCGAAACTCGTGGATGGTGCGTAGTACGGGCCGGCTGACCCGTCCGCTCACACGGCCAGACCGCCTTCCTGTTTCAGCTGCGCGTAGCCCATTCCCTTCAGCCGCGAGATGCGCATACTCATCGGCGGGTGCGTGGCGAGGGTGTCGGCGAGCCAGCCTTCGCGGCTCGTGAACCGCCGCCCCAGCGGATCGGCGATGCACAGATGCGCAGCGCCGCGCTTGATCGACGTCGTCGGCGCCGCCGCCGCCTCGATCTTCTCGAGCGCGCCGGCGAGCGCCAGCGGGTTCCGCGTGAACTGCGCGCTCATCGCATCCGCGAGATATTCGCGCCGCCGGCTCACGGCGAACGCGAGCAGCTGGGTCACGAGCGGCGCGATCACCCACGACAGGATCCAGAGCGCGAGCAGAATCGCGAGCAGCGGACCACCGTCTTTGCTCTTGCGACTGCTGCCACCGCCGCCTTTGAGGGGGATACCGCCGCGCATCATCCTGCCCATGCCATCACGCACCAGCAGGACGGCGCCCACGAGCGCGGCCAGCGTCGTCATCAACCGGACGTCGAGGTTTTTCACGTGGCCGAGCTCGTGAGCGATCACGCCCTGGAGCTCATCGCGCGAGCAGAGCTTGAGCAGGCCGCGGGTGACGGCGATGTGCGCATCACTCGGATCATGCCCGGTGGCGAACGCGTTGGGATCGTCGTCCGGGACGACCCAGATCCGCGGGCGCGGCACGCCCGCCGCGATGGCCATCTCCTCGACGACGTTGATCAGCTGCCGTTCGCCGTCGGTCTGGGGGTCGATGAGCTCCTCAGCGCCGGTCGCCCAGAGCACCTTCTCGGGCCCCGTCTTGTAGGCGTACCGCACGCCGAGGATTGCCGCAACGGTGAGGATGACGCCGAGCCAGGGAAAGGGGTGCCGGCCTTCGAGCGCCCAGAGGAAATCGCCGCCGAAGCCGAGCCAGGCGAAGAACAGCACGAAGCCAATCACCAGCCATGTCGTGCGCCGGCGATTGGCTTCCTGTTGTTGAAAGAGACTACCGTCCGGAGAGGTCAACCTGCGGTACCGCGCGTTCAGCCTGTTCTTCGATCTCCCACAGCTCCGCGGGTGCCGCAGTCGCGATGCCCGCCACCAGCGTCGTCGGGAACTGCTGCTGCTTCGTGTTGTATTGCGTCGCCGTGTCGTTGTAGAGCTGCCGCGCGAAGGCGATGCGGTTCTCGGTCGACGTCAGCTCTTCCTGCAGCTGGCCGATGTTTCCCGTCGCTTTGAGGTCGGGATAGCGTTCCACCACCGCCAGCAGCCGCGACAGCGCGCCGGACAGCGCATTTTCCGCCTGGCTGATCTGCTTTATCGCGTCAGGTCCGGACGCGTTCACTTTCACCGCCTGGTTGCGCGCCTGCACCACCGCTTCCAGCGTGGAGCGCTCGAAGTTCATCGCGCCCTTCACGGCATTGACGAGATTGGGAATCAGATCGTGGCGGCGTTTCAACTGCACGTCGATCTGCTTGAAGGCGTTGACCGTCTGATTCTTGAGCGAAATCAGGCCATTGTACGCGCCGATCATCCAGAGACCGGCAATCACGACCACCACCAGCAGCAGCCACGTCATCAGGACTCCATGTTGGAGACGATACTGTGCATTACGTGTCGTGCGGCAGGAGTTTCGTGATCGCCTGGCGCACGGTCTCGGCGAGGCCGTTGTCGTCGGAGCCGAGCCGGGCGAGGGGGTGATCGGCGTCCACATGCAGCTCTACGCCACGGGTAACCGGGATGCGACGCCAGGTGGTCGGACCGCCGGTCTCCTTCACGGCATCGCGGGTCAGCCACGCGGTGAGCGCGCGTCCGGAGCGGCCGCGCGGCATTCCATCGGCGCCCTTGAGAGGCAGCCGGTCCGGCGTCGGCAGTGATGTCCCCAGCACCTGCGCGCAGCGCCGCTCCAGCACGTCGCCCGTCTGGTCGTGCATGTCTTTGGTTATCGCGGCGAGCGTAGCGCCTTCCATCTGACGCAGCTTGATGGCGAGCAGCTGGAGGAAGTGGCGATAGGAGTATGTCGCGGCGGTGCCCCGCCCCTCGGGTGGACTGACGAGCCCCCGCGTGACGTAAAAGCGGATCGTGCGCTCGCTCGGCGCGGCGCGGGCCGCGGCGTTGATGGGAGTGACGGCGGAGACGTCGAGGACCGCGCCGACCAGGACCGAGAGGTCTCGGAGGTTCCACGGCGCGAGATTGCGGTATTCACGAAGCACATGCAGAGGATCTGCGTGTGCCACTGTCGTCATGCGTCCATCGCTCCTGTGGAACGGTCCCGTTCCAACACGGACGATACCCATTCTGCGACTTGCTGCAAGTTGAACGGCTTGCGGATCACCATGCAGTGATGGTGCTCCAGCCAGGTGCGCACTTCCTCGGCTTCGGCATCTCCCGTCATAATCGCGATGTGGCCGTCCAGCCGCGGCCAGCGGTGGATAATGGCCAAGTATAGCGCCAATCCCGACATGGTCGGCAGTCGGATATCGAGCAAGAGGGCGTCCGCCATTTCCGAAGCCAGAAGGTCGTAGGCCGCTTCAGCCGTACCAGCGGACAGCACGCGATAGCCGTGCCGTTCCAGGAATCGCTCCAGCACGCGGCGCAGTCCGGCCTCGTCGTCGACGACCAGAACCGTCGTCGGGTGGCGTGGCGGCGAGGGCATCATGATGCGGTCGCCGCCGCTGCCCGCTGCATGGGTGTGAGGAAGCTCTGCACGATGCGGGCGGTGGCCTCGTCGGCGGTCAGCGACAGGCGCATCTCGCCGGCTGTGAGTCCGAGGTAGGTGCGGGCGTGTTGTTGCAGCGTCTTCGTCTGCGCGTAACCGAGCCGTTTCGCGACGTCTTCAATTGTAAAGCCGGGATCCTGCAGCAGGCGGTGCGCGTACAGCACGCGCGCCGCGGCGAGGATGTGTCGCGGGCTCGGCAGGCTGGCGCGCGCGAACCAGCGGGCGCACGTACCGCGGTCGACGCGCGCCCGTGCAGCGACTTGCTGGATCGTTTGCACGACGCCGGGTGTGCGGAGCGCGTCCTCCAGGACCCACCGGAGCTCGCTCGGCAGAGGGGCGAGCGCGACGGTCAGTTGATCGAGGAGCCGGTGCGAGGCGGCGTGCATCGCTTCCGCCGACACGAGGTTGAAGAGTCCTTCCGGATGATCGTCGACGCCGCGTAGCACCACCTGCCGAACGCCGCACTGTCCCAACGCGAGCAGCACGGGCGCGAGCTGGGGCGTCATCGCCGTGTAGAGAATCAGCCGGAGCGAGGGGAAAAGGACATGGAGCCGCTCGATCTGTTGCCCGCTCGCGATGCCGCTCAACGCCGGGTCGACCACGGCGATCTCGACGAGACGGCTGCGGATCGTTTCGAGCGCATCGTCCCAGGTGGAGGCGCGCGTCACGGAAAACCGCGGCGCGACCGCCCTGCGGAGTTTCTGGAATTGCAGATCGGGAACCGCTGCCAGTACCAGCATTTCCCCGCGCGTCCTCCTCAAGAATGCCCAATTGCCGCAAAAGTGCCCTACGATGCCGCAAAAACGCCCTAAACGGGACTGTCCCCGGCGCTCAAGTTGGTGTTCGACCGCTCACCATCTCCCTGGAGGCCTTATGACCCGCCGCTTGCGCTGTGCCCTAGCTCTGTTGCTCGTGTCGTTCGCCCTTAGCGCCGCGGCTTGCGCCGATGCGTCGGGTCCGAGTCGTGAAACCCCGTGCGATCAGAGCAACCCCAACACCTGTCGCTAGCAACCGAACGCGGCTAGGGATGCTCGCACTTCCCTAAGCGCGTCGCTCTGAATGATGGGCTCCGTAGGCTCGCGCAGTTCATCTGGCGCCTCGCAGATGCGGAGCCCATCCACTATCCGTTCGATACGGAACACGAGCTCATGTAATGCATGCGCGCTCGCGATCTCGAGCGCGTGACGAACATTCGTTTCCGCCTTCACAAAATTGCCGAAGCGCGCCAATCCCACCCCGACCTTGAAGTAGTAGTCGGCGCGCACGTTGGGTGGCATGGCGTCCAGATTGGTGAGGCATTCTTCGCGCAGGCGCTCGAAGCGCAGGCGATCGCGCCGGAACGACGCGCACTGCATCAGCTCAATCAGGCAGTTGGTGCGGTTTTCGCCCGATCGGTCGCGACGCGCGACCTCGTTCAGTGCGTATTCCGCTCCTTCCACGTCGCCCAGTGACAGCAGCACGATACCGAGGTCGTTCAAGACGCGGAGCTGATCGGGCTCGTTTTCATAGAGCTCATAGGCGCGCCAGAGGTGTGGCGCGCTAGAATCGGCGAGTCCGCGGCGCTGTAGCAGGTTTCCCAGGCCGTGGTGCGCCTGCGCTTCCGCCGTCCGGAAGCCCGCGGCGGCGGCGTCAGCCAGGATGGCGCGCCATCCGCGCTCGGCCTCGGGGATGTTGCCGCGGAAGTAGTGTACGTTGCACGTCCCGATCCGGCTCAGGAACACCGAGTATTTCTCGTTCGCCGCGTTCGCGAGTCGCGCTGCTTCCTCGTAGGCGACCAGCGCGCCGTCGAAATTGGCTTGCATACGGCGCGTACGACCCAAACGCAGCCACGTGGAGATTGCGTCGGTTGGCTGGAGCCGCCCGCCACCGATGTCGATCAATGTCTGCAGCGCGTCCTCGGCCTCCTCGAAGTGGGATACCTGCTCGAGGTACAGGCCGTACGCGAGCAATGCCGGAGCAAGCAGGCGCACGTCGCCGCTTCTGTGTGCATCGCCGGTGGCGCGGACGATACCGCTTAGATGTGAGGCCTCGGTCCCTTCGCCGGCGAGCTCCGCGCAATAGCGCTCGGTCGCGGCCCACTGATAGCGGAACACATCGGGCGTCGGTAGTTCGCGATCGGGCGAGAGCAAGTCAACGAAGCGCAAAGTGAGAAACGCGCCCTGGCCGAGTTGCACCTGGGCGGACGAAGCCGGCTCGCCGGTCACGCGTTGGAGAAAGACCGCATGGGGCAGCCCGGCTCGGTGCGCTTTGGCTTCAGTGGTCATCGCGCACCTCATGTGCAGCCGGTATGCCGAAGGGCAAGACCATCACGCGGACCAACATAGCGTTTGACCTGCCGGGGCGTTAGACGCAAAAGGCGCGTTCTCAGGCTTTTCGCCGGGTTTTTCGGATGACGGAAGGGTTTCGCTGACAGTTATAACTGATGAATGCCCAAGGGCTTCTCGCTGCTGGAACTGGTCGTTGTCACCTGCATCGCCGCCGTTCTGATGACCTTGTGGGTGCCGCGCGCAGCCAGACTCATGGACTGGCTCGCCACCGAGCGCGCCGTCCGCGATGTCACGACGGCGCTGGCGGTGGGAAGACATGGTGCCGTGATGCGAGCAATTCGCGCGCGCGTTTCATTCGCCAGCGACACGATACGCATCGATCGGTTCGAGTCGCAGGGCTGGGTTCCCTGGTGGCGCACGCCCGGCCCGGCGAGCCACGGTGTGCAGATGGAGGTCTCAAACCCTATCGTGATTTTTGGTCCTAACGGAATGGCATGGGGCGTGTCTAATACGAAGATCGTATTGCGTCGAGGGTCGCAGGCCGAAACAATTACGATGTCGCGCGTTGGAAGAGTGAAGCACTGGTAGTGCAACCCTTCAGCGGGATCGAGCATCTAATCGTATGAAACCTGGATACAGTGCTGCACGTTGTTGCAAGGGTCGCGGCTGAAGTGTGACGGCCACTTCACCCGACCGCCAACCCCGGGGAGCTTTTCGCCCCGGGGTTTGGTCTTTTTAGAGGGTCGGCCCGTCTTCGTCGAGGAAAACCAGCGTTTGCCGCCGGCCCACGATCCTGACGAGCGCATCGTAGACCGTGGGGTCGAGCACGGTTCCCGACAAATCCGCCATCCGCTCGACTGCCTGTTCGGGCGACATTTTGTCCTGATAGGGTCGGGCAGTCGTCAGGGCGTCGTAAACTTCCGCGGCACCGATGACTCTTGCTCCCAGCGGGACGTCTTCGCCCCGTAGCCCGTCGGGATAGCCGGTTCCGTCCCAGCGCTCGTGGTGGCTTTTCACCATCGAGACGACATCGCCCAGGTGCACGAGCGGCGCGAGAATCTGCGCGCCGATGATGACGTGCTGCTTCACATGTTCGAACTCGTCGGCCGTGAGCGGCCCATCCTTATTAACGACCAGGTCTCGCGTCCCGATCTTGCCCAGATCGTGCAGCCGGCCTGCCATCCGCATGCGGTCCACATCCTCTTCGGAGAGTCCCAGCTCGGTCGCGATGTTTGCCGAGATATCCGCGACCCTGGCTGAGTGCCCGCGCAGATACGGATCCTTTGCCTCCAGTGCGTTGACGAGCGCCTCGAGCGTCGCGGTGGACACGCGCTCCAGCCGGTGTCGCTCGCGTTGCAGCTCGGCCGTACGCGTGGTGACTTCTTCTTTCAGCCACTGATTCAAGTGGCGATTCTCGAGCAGCACCTCGCGCCGCTTCAGCGAGCGCTGGACGGCGCGGCCGAGGTCGGCGAGCTCGATTGGCTTGGTGAGATAGTCCATGGCGCCGCGCTGCATGCACAGCGCGGCGCTCGTCGCGTCGTTTACCGCGGTGAGCATGAGAATGGCGAGGTCCGGCTCGATCTCGAGCGCCTGCGGCACGAGATCGACCCCGCTCGTCCCCGGCATGCGGATATCCGACAGCATCAGCGCGACCTTGTGAAGGCGCAATTGCTGCAGCGCTTCGTCGGCCGAGCCCGCTGTGAACACTTCGAACGGCTGTTGCTTCAGATATTTCTGCAACGCGTTCCGGATCGGCTCTTCGTCATCGACGACCAGCACGCTGACGACGCCGGCGTGTGCGGTCAACCGCGGCTCCTTGCGATAGCAGCGCCAAACTAGGAATCGGCCACGACAAACGCCAGATCTATTGGTCCCGGAACAACGCCGGCGGCGCGCGCGCGTGTCAGGAGCTCGATCACAGCGCGGCGTCCGGTCGCTCCGTAGTCCACCGTGTAGGCGTTCACGTACATGCCCACGAATTTGTCGAGACGTTTCGCGTCGAGACCGCGGCTGAATCCTTGCGCGTGTGCAAGGGCTTCCGCCCGGTGAGCCAAGCCGTACTCGATGCTCGCCTTCAGATCGCGCGCAATGGCGCGCATCAGGTTCTCCCCGAGATCGCGGCGGACGACGTTGCCGCCGAGCGGCAGCGGGAGCCGCGTCTCTTGGTGCCACCACTCGCCCATGTCCGCCCAGAGGTGCAAGCCGCGGTCGGCGTAGGTCAGCTGGCCCTCATGAATAAGGAGTCCCGCATCGGCGTTTCCGGAGGCGACGCAATCTTCGATTTGGTCGAAAGGAACGACGACATGCCGCGCGGCCGGCTGGTACAACCGCAGCGTCAGAAATGCCGTGGTCAACTCGCCCGGAACGGCGATCAGGCGACGCGCGAGCGCCGCGCGAGGATCGCGCGGTGCCGGTTCGCGCGCGACGATGCGCGGGCCGTACCGATCGCCGATGCTCGCTCCGTGGGCGAGCAGCGCATAGCGATCGGCGAGATAGGCGTAGGCGTGCAGCGACACGGCGCTGACCTCCAGCTCACCCGCCAGCGCCCGACGATTCAGGCTCTCGATGTCGCCGAGCTCGTGCACGTAGCGACGGTCGCCGGTGTCGATCTTGCGGGCCGCCATCGCCCAAAACATGAATGCGTCGTCGGCGTCCGGGCTGTGCGCGACATGAATAACGTGCGGCAGCGTCACGGTCACGACGTTGGTCTCCGTCCACCCTGTCCCTGTCGCACGGCTTCCGCGTGGAAATTCGTCAACGCATCGAGATGCGCGTCCTGGGCGTACTCCGGTCGCTTGCGCGCCATTTCGGCGGGTTCATTGCGGAGGAAGTCGGCGTAGGCGCGTTGCTCCTCGCGGGTATTGCGCTGCTGCTGGTACGCGTGGGCGCGCAGTACATAGATGAAGAGGTGGGTGGGGACGGAGCGTTGAATGGTGTCCGCCTGAGCCAGCGCCGCGCCGGCATCGCCCCCGGCCAGCTCGAGCATGCCGATGTGATAGCGGGCGTCGGCATCGAGCGTCGGCAGCTGGGCGTATGCACCGAGGGCCATTGGGAGGAAGAAGCGGGCGCTGTCGTCTTTCCCCGCCTCAGCCAGCATCATCACCCGGTTGAAGAGCCGATTGGCCCGTTCTTCCGGCGACATCTGGCTGATATCAGGAGCACGGAGCGTGGAGCTGGGAGCCGACGGCTGCTCCGTGCTCCCTGCTCCTTGCGTTTTGCTCCCAGGTCCGCGCATCGCCACCACCGCAACCAGGGCTCCCAGCGCCACGCCGGCAATTCCCCAAGGCAGGCCGGCGCGCCATCCACTGGTTTGGATGCCAACCGCGGCGCCGCACTTATGGCAAAAGCGCGCGCCAGACGAGAGTTGCGCCCCACAAGCGTGGCAGGTCATAGGCGAGGAATGTAACGCGCCTGGCTGCCCTGGCGGGCGTCCTGAAAGCCGGTAGTGTAGGGCGCATGGCGGGTACCGAGTACGGCAAGCATATGGGGGAGCTGAAACGCGGCGAGCAGCGCTGGGACGTCTACCTCGAAGGGCAGCCTGACACCACCCTCGGCGCGGTGCGCGGCCGCATCCACTTCGTCAGCGGCCAGCAGCATAAGATGACCGGCTGGATCTTCCTCGAATGGCAGGACCGGGACATTCAGGAGCGTTTCGGGGAGTTTTCGGCCGTGGAGCTGCTGCATTTCGTGGAGTCGTTGTAGCGCATTTGTTGCACATTTGAGCACGCAGTTTGCCGATTTCTGGGTGTGCAAAAGTGAATTGAGCCGTTTTCTTTGCAGATCGTGCACGGTTTTCTTGACACCCCTGCAGAAGCCGTCTAGCTTCCCGTATGGCCCGCCGCTTGCTAAGAGACATCCCGACTCGGGAAGGAGATCCCACCCAATGACCGCTACGCTGGAACCCACCGTCGCCGGTGGCGCGAAGACATCTGCTGGCCCGTCGCCCGCGGATGTGATTCGCAAAGCCAAGGAAGCTGGAGTTCAGGTCGTCGACGTCCGCTTTACGGACCTGCCCGGCACCTGGCAGCATTTCTCGATTCCGCTGAAGGAGCTCGAGGAAGACACCTTTAAGGACGGTTTGGGGTTTGACGGCTCGTCGATCCGCGGTTTTCAGGCGATCAACGAGAGCGACATGCTGCTGATTCCGGATCCGGCGAGCGCGTTTGTGGATCCCTGCCTGCAGGTGCCGACGCTGTCTCTGACGTGCGACATCGTCGACCCGATAACCCGCGAACCCTACTCCCGCGATCCCCGCTATGTCGCGCGCAAGGCAGAGGCGTTCCTGAAGAAGAGCGGCGTCGCCACGACAGCGTACTTCGGGCCCGAGGCGGAGTTCTACATCTTCAACTCGGTGCGCTTCGATCAGAACGCGCACGAGGGTTATTACCACATCGATTCCGAAGAGGGCATCTGGAACAGCGGTGCCAATGGTACGGCGAACCTAGGCCATCGTCCCCGGCACAAAGAGGGCTATTTCCCGGTCCCGCCCACCGACAGGTTGCAGGACCTGCGCTCCAGGATCATGCTGGCGATGATCGCGGCTGGAATCGAAGTCGAAGTGCATCACCATGAAGTCGGAACCGCGGGCCAGACGGAGATCGACATGCGTTACAACACGCTGACGCGCATGGGCGATCAGATCATGATGTACAAGTACATCGTCAAGAATGTCTGCGCCGCGAACGGCTACACGGCGACGTTCATGCCGAAGCCGATGTTCGGTGACAACGGCTCGGGCATGCATGTGCACATGAGCCTGTGGAACGGTGCGAACAACCTGTTCTTCGACAAGAACGGCTACGCGCTGATCTCCGACTCGGCACGGTGGTACATCGGCGGGCTGATCAAGCACGCCGCGGCGTTGCTGGCTTTCGCGGCGCCGACGACGAACAGCTATCGCCGTCTCGTGCCGGGTTACGAAGCCCCGATCAACCTGATCTACTCGCAGCGCAATCGCTCGGCGATCTGCCGCATCCCGATGTACTCGACGTCGCCGAAGGCCAAGCGGCTCGAGTTCCGGGCGCCCGATCCGTCGGCGAACCCGTATCTCACGTTCGCGGCGCTCCTCATGGCCGGTCTCGACGGCATCAAGAACAAGATCGAGCCGCCCAAGCCGATGGACGTCGATCTGTACGAGCTGGAGCCCGAAGAGCGCAAGCATGTGAAGAACACGCCCGGAACCCTGCAAGAATCACTGGCCGCGCTGCAAGCCGACCACGCGTTCCTGCTCGAGGGTGGAGTCTTCACGCAGGATCTGATCGACACGTGGCTGACGATGAAGAAAGTGAAGGATGTCGACGCGGTGGCACTGCGGCCGCATCCGTACGAGTTCTTCCTGTATTACGACGCCTGACAACTCGGGCGGCAGGGACGGCAGGGGCGGCAGGGTGAATAACCTTGCCGCCCTTGTTCGCCTCTGCCGGCCATGACTGCCATGACGACGAAACGTGAAATCCTCGACGCCGCCAAAAAGCAGGACGTGTCCTCCCTGCGTCTCCAGTTCACCGACATCCTCGGCGTCAACAAGAATGTCGAAGTGCCCGAGAGCCAGTTCGACAAGGCGCTCGAAGGCGACATCATGTTCGACGGATCGTCGATCGAAGGGTTCGTGCGAATCGAGGAATCGGACATGGTGCTCAAGCCCGATCTTGAGACCTTCCGGGTCCTCCCCAATGGGGATGCCGCGGGCAAGGTCGCGCGGGTGATCTGCGACATCTATAACCCCGACGGCTCGTCGTTCGACGGATGCACCAGGCAAGCGCTCAAACGCCAGATCGCCAAGGCCAAAGCGCTCGGGTACGAAATGATGGCCGGCGTCGAAGCGGAGTTTTTCATCTTTCAGCTCGATGCGAGCGGCGATCCGACCACGGAGACGCACGATCGCGGCGGATATTTCGATCAAACCCCGGTCGATCGCGCGGAGGAGATTCGCCGGCTCATCGTGAAGGATCTCGTCGCGATGGGATTCGAGGTCGAGGCGGGGCACCACGAGGTCGCCCCGGGGCAGCACGAGATCGACTTTCGCTACGCCGAGGCCCTGCAGACGGCGGACAACCTTGCGACGTTCCGCTTCATCGTGCGCAATGTCGCCTACCGCCACGGCTTTCTGGCGACGTTCATGCCGAAGCCAATTTTCGGGCAGAACGGGTCGGGCATGCACACGCACCAGTCGTTGTTTCGCAAGGGCGTCAACGCGTTTCACGACCCGAAAGGGCAGTGGGAGCTGTCGGCGGTCGCCCTGTCGTACATTGCGGGACTGTTGACGCACGCGCGCGGCTTCTGCGCCGTCACCAACCCGCTGGTGAACAGTTACAAACGGCTGGTGCCGGGGTATGAGGCGCCCGTGAATGTCGCCTGGTCGATGCGGAATCGCTCGCCTCTGGTGAGAATTCCGGATCGGCGGGGCTCGGGCACGCGGTGCGAGCTGCGGATGCCGGATCCCTCCGCGAACCCGTATCTCGCGCTGGCGGTGCAGCTGGCGGCGGGAATCGACGGCGTGGAGCAGAAGCTCACGCCGCCCGATCCGGTGGACAAAAATATTTTCGAGATGAGCTTCCGCGAGCGCCGCAAGTACCGCATCGACGAGCTGCCGCGCGACCTGCATGAGGCGCTGGATACGCTCGAAAAGGACGCGGTGATCAGAGACGCGCTTGGCACGCACATCTATGAGCGGTTCGTCGAGGCCAAACGCGAAGAGTGGCAGGAGTATATCGGAAAGGTGAGCGAGTGGGAGCTCGAGCGGTACTTGAGTGTGTACTGATAGGGGTGGTGGTCACGGCATGCGACATCCTGCCGCGCCCCGGCGATACGCAGGGCGTTCAGACCGCGGGCGAATGGGACCAGCACGGGCGCATCGTCGTGCAGCAGGATCCGCGCTATACCCTCATCCGGCTGCGCGTCGACACGACGGACATCGTGCAGCGGCGCGACGTCATCCTGGCGCGTTTCGAATTCGATCCCAGTGAGGCCGAGGGCGACGAATACGCGTTGAGCATCGCCCTCGATCTCGGCTCCGCGCGGGCCCGCTCCGCGAATCACCCCTACTCGTTGGGCGACTCCATACCCGCGTTCGCAACCGTCACGTGTTTGTGCCGTCCCTTGCGGGCGGACTCCGTGCGCGGCACCTACACCATTCAGACCCGCGGCTCGCGCCAAATTGCCGGCCGCATCGACGCGACGCTCTACTTCACGGCGTGGGACGATCCGAACACGCACGCGACGTATCGGTTGCGGCAGCGGATCCACGGCGTGAGACCATGATGGCCGGACGGCCGCACGGCCTCATGGCCGGTGTGGTCATTGCGATAGTCGCATCATTGGCCGTCCGGCCGTGCGGCCGTCTGGCCGCCCAGACCGACCGCCCGGCCGTCGGGCCGTCGGGCCGTCAGCTGATCGACACGATCATCATCGTCAATCGCAACATCTTCGACACCGCCGACGCAGCGCCCGAGTGGGTCGCCAATCTCGCCAACGGGCTGCACGTGCGCACGCGGCAGGGGGTGATTCGCCGCCGGCTGCTGCTCAATCCCGGCGATCCCTTCGATCCGGAGCGGCTGGCAGAGAGCGAGCGCCTGCTGCGGACGCTCGGCGTCTTCCGGTCCGTCCGCGTCGACACGCTGCGAACCGAGCCCGGCGACAGGCTCGCGGTTCGCGCGGTCACGGCAGACGGTTGGAGCACGCAGCCGCGCGCAAGCTACTCGAGCGTGGGGGGCGACGAGACGTGGCAAGTTGGCTTCATCGAGCGCAATTTCCTCGGCACCGCGACGGAAGTGGGGCTGGTCTACGAGAAGAACCCCGACCGCCGGCGCCTCGATCTCGGATTCATCAACCCACATTTCTTCGGACGTCGCACGTTGCTGCAGACGCAATACTCCCATCTGTCGGACGGGCAACTGGGCGAGTGGCTGCTCGGCCTGCCGTTTCACGAGACTGCGGCGCCGCACTCCGTCATGACGTACGGGCAGGTCGCCGACGAGCGCGTGCTGAGCTATCGGGATGACTCATTAATCCTGACCCAGTGGCATCGCCTCTTGCGCGCCGGGTTGACGGGCGGCGTGGCGTTGCATCCCAACAGCCACTCCTACAGCCGGCTGTGGGGGAGTTGGGAGTGGCGGCGTGAGGATTTTGCCGACAGCGGCGCCACGCCGTTTCCCTACTCGGTGTTTACGACGGTGCGCGCGGGGATCGACCTGGGCTCGGTGCGGTTCCGGGTACTCGAGCACTTCAATTCTTATGCGCGGCGGGAAGACGTCGATCTTTCGCCGAGCCTGCGGCTCGGCGCCGTGATCGAATCCGGCGTCGGCTATGAAGCGCACGCACAAGGCTCGACGGTCTGGACGGGCGGGTTCGCGATGGTCCAGGGAGACGCGAATGGTGCGCTCGACTCGACACGGACCCGAGCGGGCGTGACCGTGGTGAGCCAGAATATCGACCGGCACACCCTGATTCTGCATGCCGAGGGTGGCTTGCTGACCAATCCCAAGCCGGGACGCGAATTCGATCCGTGGATTGAGCAGCGTGGCCCACGGCTCTTCGGCATCCACGATTTTACCGGCACCCGGATGACGTGGTTTGTGCTGGAAGACAGGATACTGGTGGCGGACGAGATTCTCGGCTTGTGGGCCGTGGGCCTCGCTCCCTTCGTCGATTATGGAGGCGCGTGGTACTCCGACGAGCCGGCCCGGCAGGGAGGGGACGCGGGGATCTCGCTGCGATTTGGTCCGACGCGCGCGGTGCGCGGGGAAGCCGCCGAGCTGGCGTTCGGTTTCCGCTTTGGACAGGGTGTGAAGGGCAAGAGTTGGGGAGTCACACTGCGGAAGGGATTCTCGTTCTGACAGGAGCCGTCATGGAGCCGTCGCAAGAGATCTTCGACGTCGTGCGAGCGGGAGACACCGGGCGGCTGCGGGCGTTGCTCGAGGCCGACCCACGGCTCGCGACCGTGCGCAACGAGCGCGGTCATACGCCCGTGCTGATCGCGCAGTATCACGACAAACGGGAGGCCGTGGCGCTGCTGCTCGACGTGCGGCCTCCCCCTGAGCTCGACATCTTCGACGCCGCGTCGGTGGGGCACACGCCACGCGTCGTCGAGCTCCTGGATCGCGATCCGCAGCTGCTCGGCGCGCATTCGCGTGACGGATTTTCCCCGCTGGGACTGGCCGCCTTTTTTGGAAACGGCGAGACGGTCCAGCTGCTGCTCTCGCGTGGCGCCGATCCCAAGGAGGCGATCGGTCTCGCGGCGACGAAAGGGAATCTTGAAATCCTGAAGCTGCTCAAGGGGCAACCATGATGAGGAACGTCGACTGGATCGGCTGGCTGGCGACCGCGGTGTTTCTCGTTTCCTACTTCACCAGCCAGCCGCAATCGCTGCGGCGCGTGCAGGGCGTGGCGGCCGGGCTGTGGGCGTTGTATGGCGTACTGATCCACTCATTCCCCGTGATCGTGGCGAACATTCTCGTCGCCAGCGTCGCGGTAGCGTCGTCGTTTCGCAGGACTAGGCCTTCCGCTTCTCCTCCATGAGCGCCATCGGGTTGTTGTCGGGATCGTGAAAAAACGTCATCCATAGCTCGTGTTCCGCCGTGTGATGCACGCGGTGCGGCTTGTCCACGAACTGGACGCCCTTTCCCGCCAGCGTGCGGTGCACGCGCTCGATGTCCTGCACCTTGAAGTAGAGGACCGATCCGGGGTGATCCTGCTCGGCGTTCTCCGGCGGCGACAGCATCAGCCGCGTCGTCCCTAGTTGGAAGAACGCCAGCGACGGCGGGGCCTGGAACAGCAACGGCAGCCCCAGCGTGTCGCGGTGGAATATCACGGCGCGATCGATGTCGTGCACGACGTTCGTGACCTGGGCGAGCTCCATTGCCCCTCCCCAAGAAAGTAGTTAGCTTTAGCTAAGTAATTATGGAGACCGTGAACCGTCAAGCCCCCCCACCAGCGGCCGCCGGCGTGCGGGTCGTGGCCGACCGGCTGCACTCGGCGGCGATTCATCTGTTGCGGCGGCTGCGCGTCGAGGACAAGGCAATGGGCCTGTCCGCGCCACGCACATCCGCATTGTCGGTGATTGTGTTCCGCGGGCCGATCACCATGAGCGCGCTCGCCGAGGCGGAGCAGGTGAGGCCGCCGACGATCACGCGGCTGGTGGAGGGGTTGGAGCGGCGGGGACTGGTGCGCCGAGTGAGCGACGCGAACGATGGGCGGGTGCAGCGGGTGGAGGCAACCGCCGCAGGTCGCGGGTTGTTGAACAAGGGCCGCGCGCGCCGCGTGGCGCGACTCGCGCACGGTGTTGCGCAGCTACCGAAGGAGGATCAACACGTGCTCGCGCGCGCGGCCGAACTCATGGATGGCGTAGCGGCCATGGGTTGAGGACCCCCACTCACCGCCCGCCGTACCCAATCGAGAATGCCAGCGTTTCCAGCGTCTGCCGCTGCGCACTCCCGACTAGTCGCGTGTCGTCGATGCCATAGGCGATCCGCACCCAAGCCGGCCCGAGGGCGCGCAGCAGCGTCAGGCCCACCTCTCCTCCTTGAGCCCGGTCCACGGTCCCTTGTGTGTTTACCTCGGTCGAGAGCGCGCGCCATATCTCGACGTGCCAGCGGGCCGACGGGTCCACGATCGGGCGCTCGGCGCGCAACCGGACTTGCCAGAACACCCAACGCTGTGTGCCGGCAGGCGTGACGTAGCTCCGCGCTTCTGCCCCCAGTTTCACGCCGAGCCACGGTTGGGCATGCACTACAAGCAGCGCGTACCCGTCGATCACATCCTGCTGCTGGGTGCTGCCAGTATCTGCGTCGACCTGACCCTGCCAGTACCCCAACGCGAGCGCTACCGGCCCGCGCCTGACGCCGCCGGACGCTCCCAACGCGACGCCCGACACGTCCTGCGATGCGCCTGTGGCGAACCGGTTTTGCAGCCGAATCCCCGTCGCGTTTGCTCCCAGCGTGAGCCAGTTCGCTGTTTGAGCCCCGAGCGCCCTGCCCCCCAGCGCGGCCACGCATACGGCCGCAACCACTAGCCGGCGCGTCATGGCCCCTCTCCCAGCGAGTCAATGACGGTCGCAGGTCCGACCCACACCATCAAACGCGCGGCGTCGCGCCGGCGCGCGTTCTCGGCTCGCACTGAGTCGGCGCGACGCTGCCACTCCGTGCGCGTCGCGATATTCGCCGCCACGTGGCGACGCTGCACCTTACCCGGCTCGGTCACGAAACCCACGATGCCCACCAAGCTCAGGGCCCCCGCTACCGCGAATCGCGCGCCGGACGGCTCAGTGCCGTCGGCGACCAGCGACGGGAGCGCTATCGCCGCGCCGCTCGCGAGCAGTCCGGTCGCGAGCGGGCGGATCCCGCTGCTGCGCGACGCGTGCTCCGGCAGGAGCAGCGAGTCCGGCAGCATGGGCAGCAGGGCAAGGGTATCAGGGGCAACAAACTCGACGCGCAACGGCAGTTGCACCATGCGCACGACCGGCCCGCTGAGGGACCAGCGCGACGCGACCGACAGCACGTAGCGTCCCGAACGCACCTCCCCGTCGTCCATATCGAGCCCATTCCATCGCACATCCAGGCTGTCGCTCACCGGCCCTAAATACAGCGTGCGAACCACCGTGCCGTCTTCACGGCCAATGCGGACCTCGATCTCGTGGGAAGAGGTCGCGTGCAGCCGGACAACCAATCCTCCGCCCTCGACCGCCGGCTTGAAGCTCGTCTCGGACGGGGCTTCCACGCGAACAGCTTTGGTCGTCCGGCGCACGTCCTCGTAGACGGCGAGCACCTGTGGCGGAAATACGAGAGGGTCTGGGCGATGCCGCGGATCGAATAGCGCCAGCCGGCGGAAGGCGGCGCGCGCCGAGTCCCGGCGTTGGGGCCCGGCGAACACCTCCGCCGCGCCGAGATAGACGAGGGCCTGGATTCGTTCGCTGTCGCTAAGGCCGCTGGCCAGGGCGCGGCGCAGCAGGGTGGCGGCCGTGGCGAACTCGACGTCTTGGTAGGCGCGCAGGCCGCGTTCAACCAAGCCGTCGCTCTGCGCCGGGGCCCGGGGCGCGGCGAGCGCCACCGCCAACGCAACTCCGCACGCCCACCGCGCGGGATGATGAGTCACGGTGCGGTCTCCTGCTGCAGCACTATGCCCGTGATTTTCAACGTTTGCCCTGGTGCGAGGTTCACGACTTCCTCATGAGGGCGGAAGCCAACCTGCTCCAAGCGCAGCCGGTGCCGGCCCGGTGGCAACCGCAAGCCCACTACCGGGGTGTTCCCCACCAGTCGACCATCAACGTACAGCTCCGCCCACGGCGTAGAGCTCACGACCACCCGAGCCGGTGGCAACGGTGGCGGAGCAGCGCGCGGATCGGCGGCGGCCGCCGGCGCACGCTCGACGACGGTTGAAGGTTGCTCACGTGGTGCCACCGGGACCGTGCTAACCACTGCGCTCTCGGTGGGCAACCGTGATTCGTTTGAGAAGGCGAACCAGAGGCTGCCCGCGACCAGGAACAAGGCGGAGGCGACGCCCATGATCCACCAGCGCCTCCCACGCGGCCGCAGTACGGGACGAGGCGCATCATCGTCGTCCGGCGCATCCTCGTCGTCCGACGTTGCCTCTGTGGGCCACAGCACAAGGGGCGCAGCGGGGCCGGTGAGCGCCGCAGCGAACTCGGCGACACTCGCGAAACGATCGCCCGGTGCATCGCTCAGGGCGCGCCGCACGGCTCCTGCCAAACGCGATGGCACGTCGGGCCGGAGGGCTGTGACGTCTGGTGGTGGCCCGCCACGGCGCCGAGCCGCGAGATCCTCCGCCGATGTGGCACCCCAGAACGGCAGACCGGCAAGGTACTCGTAGGTCAGAACGCCGAGCGCATATTGGTCCGCGGCCGGACCCGGCACGCCGTCCTTGACCAGCTGCTCGGGAGCGACGTAGTCGAGTGCTCCCGGAGGACATTGCGCCGTCTCGAGGGCCGCCACGCCGCCGAGCGCGCGCAGGATGCCGAAATCGGAGACTCGTATCCACCCGCTCTCGTCAAGCAGGATGTTGGAGGGTCGCAGATCGGCGTGCACAGTTCCGCTGCGGTGCGCGTAGTCGAGCGCATTCGCGATTTCCTGCACGGCCTTGACGCACTCGATGACCTCCATCGGTTGGACGGTGCTGAGGGCACCGCCCGGACAATAGTCCATCGAGTACCACAGGAACGATGGCGACACCCCGTGTCGGTGCACCGAGACGATATGGGGGTGATCCAGCCGCGCGGCTGCTACGGCCTGCCGTCGAAATCCCGCTGCATTTCCTGGCTCGAGGAACCGGAGGCGCACGATCGTCTTGAGCGCCACCGTGGCTCCTGACTGGACATCGCGCGCGAGATAGACCGATGCGAGACGGCCGTGATGCAGTGCTCTGAGCACCGCGAAGAGGTGCCCCAGCTCGCGCTGGACCGCAGCGTCCGGATCGGGGTGGAGCCGGGCCTCCGCCATCATGAACGCCACGCGGGAGCGGTCATGGCAGCGGCGTGACGATCACGGTCGCCGTCTGGGTGATTGCGACGGAGTTGATCGTTGCAGAAACAGTCTTGGTTTCCGGGAAAACTGAACTGAGCGAGCCCGTCGCCACACCGCTCGCGTCAGTGGGGTCCTGTGGTTGTGTAAGGTTGTTCGCCGTTCCCGTGGCGTCCAGCAGCACCGTTGCTCCCACGATCAGGTTGCCGAACTCGTCTTTCGCGGTCACCGTGATGGTCGACGTTTCCGTCCCTGCTGCGATTGAGGTGGGAGCCGCCACGACGGTCGACTGGTCGGCGCTCACCGGCCCGGCGTTTACGGTCACTGACGCGGTCTGGGTGATTCCTACATTGTTGATCGTCGCCGAGACCGTCTTCGCCTCAGCCACGGTTGAGCTCAGCGTCCCCGTGGCCACGCCGCTCGCGTTTGTGGTCCCCACGGGCTGTGTCAGCGTGTTTCCGCTCCCCGTCGTGGCGAGCACCACTTTCGCGCCTTGGATCGGGTTCCCAAACGCATCCTTCGCCGTCACGGTGATCGTGGACGTTTCCGTCCCAGCGGCAATGGAGGTGGGCGCCGCGACAACTGTTGATTGCGCGGCATCCACCGCCCCGACTGTGCCCGTCGCTGTGAACGTGACCGGGTTGCCCGTAATGCCCGACCCCGCAGCCGTCGCCGACAGGGTGTTCGTCCCCGCGATCGCGCCGAGCGTCCAGTTGTCGACCGTGGCGACGCCGGCCGCGGTGGTCGTCTGGGACGCGCCCGTGACGCTGCCGCCACCCGCGGTGACCGCGAACGTCACGCTCGCGCCGGGCACGACGTTGGCGAACGCATCGCGGAGCACCACCGACGGGGCCACCGCCACGGCCGTTCCCGCCGGGGCGCTCTGGTTGTTGCCCCCGTTCACCACGATCGACGCCGGGACACCCGCGGTAATCGTGAACGCCGCGCTTATGTCCGGATTGAGCGGACCCTGCGTAGCCGCAGCCTGCAAGGTGTATCCCGCCCCGACCTTGTCGATATGAACATCCGAGAACACGGCCACGCGAGGAGCGGCGCCAGCAGCCACCTGGACCTGTGTCGTGCCCGAGAGCGTGCCGCCGCCCGGGTTATTGACGATGGTGAGCGCGATGGTTCGCGCCGGACCCGAAATGAGCGTGTTGCCGAACGCGTCTTGTATCGCGACCTGGATCGCGGGAGCGATGGCCGCGCCCGCGGTGGCGTTGGTCGGCTCGACGATGAACGCTACGTGGTCCATGCCGTCGGGATTCACCGTCACGGTCGCGGTCTGGGTGAGCGCCACGCTGCCGTCTACCGAGGCCGACACCGTCTTGGTCTCCGCTTTAGTGGAGCTGAGCGTTCCGGTGGCGACACCGTTCGCGTTGGTCAGCTGGGCCGGCTGTGTCAGCGTGTTATTCGTGCCCGTCACCGCGAGCGCCACGCTCGCACCGCTGATTGCATTCCCATACGCGTCCGTCACCGTCACCGTGATGGTCGTGAAGTTCGTTCCCGTGCTCGCCGTGATCGTCGTGGGGGAAGCGCTTACCGTGGACGCTACACCGCTCACGGCCGCCGGCGTTACGGTGACTGTGGCGGTCTGCGTGATCGTGACGCTATTTATCGTCGCCGAGATGATCTTCGATTCAGCGACGGTCGAGCTCAGCGTGCCGGTCGCCACGCCACTCCCGTTCGTAGTCCCCACGGGCTGAGTCACGGTGTTCCCGCTTCCTGTCACCGCCAACACAACCGTGGCGCCAGCAACGGGATTGCCGCCAGCGTCGCGCGCCGTCACTGTGATCGTCGAAGTCCCCGTGCCCGCGGTGATCGACGTCGGAGCTGCCACAACGGTTGACTGAGCAGCGCTCACTGCGCCTGTAGTCACGGTCACGGTCGCCATCTGGGTAATCGCGACCGAGTTGATCGTTGCCGAGACCGTCTTCGCCTCAATCACCGTCGAGCTCAGCGTTCCCGTGGCGACACCGCTCGCGTTGGTCGGTCCGACGGGTTGCGTCAGCGTATTACCTGTCCCGGTGGCAGCTAACACGACAGTGGCTCCGGCCACCGCGTTACCATGCTCGTCGTGTGCGGTGACGGTGATAGTCGAGGTCTCCGTGCCCGCTGCAATGGACGCCGGGTCTGCGGCAACGGTCGACTGGGCCGCGTCCACAGGGCCTGCGGTCACCGTGATAGCGGCCGTCTGCGTGATCGCGATCGAGTTGATGGTTGCCGAGACCGTCTTTCCCTCGGCTACGGTGGAGCTCAGCGTCCCGGTCGCTACGCCGCTGGCGTTCGTCGTCGTCGCCGGCTGAGTCACCGTGTTGCCGCTCCCCGTCGCCGCCAGCACCACGGTCGCTCCAGCGACCGGGTTGCCATTGGCGTCCCGAGCCGTCACGGTGATCGTGGAGGTTCCCGCCCCGGCGGTGATCGAGGTCGGAGTCGCGGCGACGGTTGATTGGGCCGCGTCGACGGCGCCGGCCGTCACCGTGACCGCTGCGGTCTGGGTGATCGCGACCGCGTTGATCGTTGCCGAGACCGTCTTTCCCTCGACTACGGTCGAGCTCAGCGTCCCGGTGGCCACGCCACTGGCGTTTGTCGTCCCGACAGGCTGCGTGAGAGTGTTCCCATCGCCGGTC
>DASZCG010000350.1:0-13278 GCA_035943355.1 Gemmatimonadales bacterium | reverse complement strand
ACGAAAGACCTGGCGGAAGCGATTCGGATCAATAACGGCGTGAAATACGGACTCTCGAGCTCGCTCTACACGCGTGACGTCAACGGCGCGTTCCAGGCGATGACCGATCTCGACACCGGTATCACGTATGTGAACGCGCCGACGATCGGTGCCGAGGCCCATCTCCCCTTCGGTGGCGTCAAGCAAACTGGTAACGGGCACCGGGAAGGAGGATGGGAAGTCTACGACTTCTATTCCGAGACGAAGACGATCTACGTCGATTTCTCGGGACATCTACAGCGCGCGCAGATCGACACGGAATTCAGCCCTTGACGGCACTCGGTATCGGGGGCTAGACTAGGCGCACAATCGAAGAACTCGTGGTCATTTGCCGCGTATTGCCGCCACGTTAAACAAGGGGCTAAAAAGCGAACTCGCCCGCGGCATTATTTGTCCGGGCGATTGTTGTTTCAGGGAATCGCTTTCCCGCGGCGCTTACGCCGGAGGGAGCGATGACCGCCCGCAAAGTCACAGTCGCCACGCTAGCCGCGTTGCAATCCCGCAACGAAAAGGCCGTGTTCGTCACCGCGTACGATTATCCCACGGCGACGTTCGCCGATCGGGCCGGCGTGGACATGATTCTAGTCGGTGATTCTGCGGCGATGACGATGCTGGGCCTGCCGAGCACGCTGCAAATCGGATTAGACGAGATGCTGGTCTTTGTCGGCGCGGTGACGCGTGCCGCGAAGCACGCGTTTGTCGTGGGCGACCTTCCATTCCTCTCCTACCAACCGTCGGATGAAACTGCCATCCGCAGCGCCGGGGCGTTCATCGCGGCGGGATGTGATGCCGTGAAGTGTGAAGGAGGAAACCGCGTAGCGCGTCGCGTGCGTGCCATGGTCGATGCGGGGATAGCCGTCATGGGCCATCTCGGGCTCACACCGCAGAGTCTCGGCCAGCTCGGCGGCTACCGCGTGCAAGGCAAATCACTGGCCGCCGCGGAACGGCTGCTGCGTGATGCGGAGGCGCTGGAACGCGCGGGCGCGTTCGCCGTTCTCCTCGAGGCGGTGCCGGCGGAAACTGCGGCGTTTGTCCGCGAGCGGGTTAGTGTGCTGGTCTACGGCATCGGCGCGGGCCCGGACGTGGATGGACAACTCGTGATTTCGCATGACTTGCTGGGCAACTTCGTGGGTGAGATCGCGCCCCGCTTTGTGAAGCGCTACGCCGAGGTCGGCGCGCATGTGGAACGGGCCTTCGCCGAGTACGCGCGGGACGTACGCGCCGGCGTCTTTCCGGGTCCGGAACACTGTTACCAGATTGACGCGGCCGACGAAGCGGTGATTCGCGCCGCGCGTCACCGTCGCAAGTCGCCGCCGGTCCGACCGGCTCCCCCTTCCGCGGCGGTGGCCCCATGAGCGCGACGATCTCGCCGGCTGTTGCTGCCGGCCAGCTGCGCCCCCGGCCGCAGCGCTGCCGCGCCTGCGGGGCCGACCACGAGCCAGGCCCCACCGCGATCTGCGAACAGTGCCTCGGGCCGCTCGATCCCGTTCTCGACCCGCGCCGGCCGCTTCCGAGCCGCGACGCAATCGAAGCGCGGCCCTGGTCGCTGTGGCGCTACCGCGAGTGGCTACCCTTCGACGGCGAGCCTGTGCTCTCGCTCGATAGCGGCGGCACGCCGCTGGTCGAAGCGCCGCGAATCGCGGGGCGGCTTGGCGTCGCGCGTGCCTGGGTGAAGAACGATGCCGTCTCGCATCCATCGCTGTCCTTCAAGGATCGCGTCGTCGCCACGGCCATCAACGCGGCCGCGGCCTTCGGTCTCGACACGATCGGCTGCGCGTCCACCGGGAATCTTGCCAACGCCGTCGCCGCGCAGGCTGCCCGCGCCGGCCTCAAGGCCTGGGTCTTCATTCCGGAAGACTTGGAGCCCGCCAAGATCGTCGGGACCGCCGTGTATGGCGCACGGGTCGTTCGCGTCCACGGGCACTACGACGATGTCAATCGCCTGTGCGCGCAGGTGGCGGACCTGTTTCGCTGGGGCATCGTGAACGTCAACCTGCGTGGCTACTACGGGGAAGGCTCCAAGACGCAGGCGTTCGAGATCGCCGAACAACTCGGGTGGCGTTTGCCGACCGCGGTTGTGGCGCCCATGGCCGGCGGTTCGCTCATCACCAAGCTGCGCAAAGGTTTCAAGGAGTTCACCGCGGCGGGACTGGTCAGTGGCTCGGCGCCCCGTGTTTACGGCGCTCAGGCGACAGGCTGTGCGCCGATCGTGCAGCTCGTGCGGAGCAATGCCGAGGCCGTCACTCCCGTGGTTCCGCAAACGATCGCCCGCTCGATCGCGATCGGAAACCCCGCCGACGGGGTGTTCGCGAAGCGCGCCATTCTCGAATCGGGCGGCTGGGCCGCGGCAGTGTCGGACGCCGAGCTGGCGGCGGGAATCCGCGTGCTCGCCGAGGAAACCGGAGTTTTCACCGAGACCGCGGGCGGCGTCACGGTTGCCGCGGCGTTGGCCCTGGCAGCGGAGGGCCGGTTCTCCGCGGATGACGAAGTCGTGTTGTGCATCACGGGCAACGGACTCAAGACCGTCGACGCCGTTGCGCCGGTGTTGGCGGCGACGCCGATCATCGCGCCACGCGTGGCCGAGGTGCGCGCGTTGGTGAAGGAAGCGTCATGAGTGCCCGTGTTCGCGTGCCCGCGAGCTCGAGCAATCTGGGTTCCGGCTTTGATTGCGTCGGGATCGCGATCGATCGCTGGCTCAGTGCATCGGTGACGCTCGCGAGTGCGGGAATTGGCTTCACGATCCGGCGGCGTGGGAAACTGAGCACCGTCAAAGTGCGGGCCGATCAAGATCTCTTCACGCGTGGGTTCCGGGCGGCATGCTCAGCCGCCGGCGCCGTGTTTCCCACTGGAGTCAGGATCGACGCCAGCTCCGACATTCCCGTCGGTTGTGGTCTCGGCTCGTCAGCGGCCGCCATCGTGGCGGGCGCGCTGCTTGCGGATGCCGCGCTGGCATTGGGTCTATCGCACGGGCAGATCCTCGACATCTGCACCACGATCGAAGGGCATCCCGACAACGTCGCGCCGGCCATTTACGGCGGCGCAGTGCTGGGCGTCCATGCTCACAACGGTTGGGTGGCGTCGTCGCTGCGTGTCGCGGACGGCATCGAGCTGCTGATTGCCGTGCCGCCGTTCCCGAACGACACAAAGTCGGCGCGTGCGGCACTCCCGCAATCGTTGCCTCACACCGACGCAGCGCTGGGCGCGAGCCGCGCGGCGGCGTTGGTGCAGGGACTCGCGACGGGCGATGGCGCGCTGCTGTCGGCCGCGCTCGACGACGTGCTGCATGTGCCGTTCCGGCGGGCGCGCATCCCCGGGTATGATGCCGTCGTGCATGCCGCAGCGGCGGCCGGCGCGTTCGGCGCCACGCTGTCGGGCGCCGGCTCGGCGATCGTCGCGATCGCGCCGCGCGATCGCGCGACCCAGGTGGGCGCCGCGATGCTCGCCGCGTGGCGCGTGTCGGGTATCGCCGCCAAGCTGGTACGGAGTGGCCATCCTGTGCCGGGCGCGAGCGCGACTCGCGTTCCCGATAAAACTCATTCCGTTTCCACGGAGTCACTATGAGTGTCACGCTTCAATTACCGACCGTACTCGCGAAGCTCGCTGACGGCCGGCGCACGCTCGAGGCACAAGGGACCACTTTGGGCGACATCGTCGCCGACGTCGCGACGCGTTTCCCCGGTCTGGCCCCGCGCCTGCGGGATGCAGACGGCAAACCCTATCCGTTCGTGACGTTCTATGTAAACGACGACGACGCGCGGTTGCAGGGCGGATTCGCCGCGACGGTGCGTGATGGCGATGAGATCATCGTCGTGCCAGCGATCGCGGGAGGTTGAGTCATGGCCGCACTCGACCAGGCCGAGCTGGTTCGCTACAGCCGGCATCTCATTCTGCCCGACGTCGGCGTGCCCGGCCAGGAGAAACTCAAGGCCGCGCGTGTCCTGCTCATCGGTGCGGGCGGACTCGGTTCACCCGCCGCGCTCTATCTGGCTGCTGCGGGTGTCGGCACGCTCGGACTCGTCGATTTCGACAACGTGGATGTCACGAACCTGCAGCGCCAGATTTTGCATGGAACAAAGGATGTCGGCCGGCCAAAGCTGGTGTCGGCGCGCGAGCGCATCGCGGATGTGAATCCGCACGTCCGGCTCGAGACCTATGAGACCGCGCTGACATCGAAGAACGCGCTCGACATCCTGAGCGGCTATGACATCGTCGTGGACGGCACCGACAATTTCGCGACGCGCTATCTCGTCAATGACGCGTGCGTGCTGCTCGGCAAACCGAATGTGTACGGGAGCATTTTCCGGTTCGAGGGGCAGGCGTCGGTTTTTGCGTTGCGCGACGGCCCGTGCTATCGCTGTCTCTTTCCCGAGCCGCCGCCGCCCGGGCTGGTCCCGAGCTGCGCGGAGGGTGGCGTGTTAGGCGTGCTGCCGGGGCTGGTCGGGACGATCCAGGCGACCGAAACGATCAAGCTGATCGTCGGGGCGGGGGAGCCGTTGAAAGGCCGGCTGCTGCTGATCGACACGCTCGGCATGCAGTTCCGCACGGTGAATGTGCGCAAGGATCCGGCGTGCCCCGCGTGCGGCACGCGTGAGATCCAAGCGCTCATCGATTACGAGCAATTCTGTGGCGTGCGCGCCGCAGAGGCGGAGCCGCGGGCCGTGGGCGGATTCGTGGAGATCACGCCACGCGAGCTGCAGGGCCGGCTCTCGCGCGGCGAAGAACTTCAGCTGATCGATGTGCGCGAGCAGTTCGAGTGGGACATCGCGCACATCTCCGGAGCGCGACTAGTGCCGTTGGCGACCCTACCGGACGTTGTCGATGCGCTCGATCGGGAGCGCGAGATCGTCGTCTACTGTAAGGGTGGGAGCCGCAGCCGTGCCGCGGCCAGCCATCTCGCGGACGCAGGATTCCACCGCGTGGCGAATGTCACGGGCGGAATCCTGCGCTGGCAACAGGAGGTGGATCCGACACTGGCGCGGTACTGAGACCGCGTTCGAACGCTTCCGGCGGCAACAAAATGGTGACGCGTGTCACTCCCCTGACCATAGCATCCGCGCATGGACGGCATGCAGCACGAATCGGTCGTCGTCGTCCTCGCGACGGGCGGCGCGAGCCTCGAACGTGACGCGCTCGACGCGTTGCCGGAGACAACGGTCACATGGATACGCCTAGAACGGGAAGGTCGGGTCGCCTGTCTCGCGGCCCGCGTTCGACATCCGGACCCGACGCGCGAATTCCGAGTCAGAGTCCGGCAATGGGGTGCGGCTCGGGGATGGGGCGTAACCGTTGCGCCGTGCGGGCCCGGTCGCTAACGTACGTCGCATGCATGACTTGGGTGCGCGGGTCGCTGGAAACGGCGCAGTACCCCCACCGTTCCCGTCGCCCCCCCCAAGACAGCGCTCTGTACTCGGCCGCTGGTTCGACAGTTGGATGCGGTCGCTCGGTATGGCGCTCGTGCTCTTTCTCATCATTCGCACGTTTTTGCTCGAAGCTTTTCAGATCCCCTCCGGCAGCATGGAACGCACGCTCCTCGCGGGGGACTTTCTTTTCGTCAACAAAGCGGTGTACGGCGCCCAGATTCCCGGCACCAACGCTCGGCTGCCCGGCTTCAAGACGCCCCGGCATGGGGACGTGATCGTCTTCGCGTACCCGAAAGATCCGACGCTGAGCTATGTGAAACGGGTGATCGGCGTACCGGGTGACATCGTGGAGATGCGGCTCGGACAGGCGTACGTGAACGACCGCGCAATCGAGGAGCCGTACGTGCAGCGCTCCGACCCACTGCACGACGGGTTCGATCCCGCATTCGACTGGCAGCGCGAGTATCTCGTGCAACGGACCGACGAGCAGCGGCGGCGCTATCATCCGACGCGCGACACGTGGGGCCCGCTGCGCGTGCCGATGAGCAAGTATTTCGTGCTGGGAGACAACCGCGACAATTCCGCGGACTCACGCTACTGGGGTTTTGTCGATGCGAGCGCGGTGAAGGGCCGCCCGCTCGTGGTCTATTTTAGTTACGAACGGGGCACGCACGACGCGCTGCCCTGGCTGACGGACATTCGCTGGAGCCGGCTCGGTTCGCTGATTCACTAGAAGAGTGGCGCCGTCCGTTCCGAGAGGAGTGCCCAGTCCATGCAATTGAATACGGCGAAGCGCGCATCATTCGACGAGGGATCTCTGGATCAGTATTTGCGAGAAATCAGCCAGTATCCGCTGATTACGCGAGAGGAGGAAGTCACACTCGCGCAGCGGATCAAGCAAAACGATCCAGAGGCACTCGACAAGTTGGTGCGCTCCAACCTGCGGTTCGTCGTATCCGTCGCGAAGAAGTATCAGAATCAGGGGGTCTCGCTCTCCGACCTGATCAACGAGGGCAACCTCGGTCTGATTCGCGCGGCGCACAAATTCGACGAGACCAAAGGCATCAAGTTCATCTCGTACGCCGTATGGTGGATCCGCCAGGCCATCCTCCAGGCGCTGGCCGAGCAGTCGCGCATCGTGCGCGTGCCGCTGAATCGCGCGGGCACGCTGCATCGCATCGGCAAGCGCTCGGCGACGCTGCTCCAGGAGCTGGGGCGCGAGCCGACCGTCGAAGAGATCGCCGAGGGGATGGACATCTCCGAGGAAGAAGTCGCCAAGACGCTGTCGATCTCGCAGGCCCATCTCTCGCTCGACGCACCGCTCACGCCCGGCGAGGACAACAAGCTGCTCGATTATCTCCCCGACACGCAGAATCCCGGTCCGGACGACGAGATCTTCGAGCATGCGCTCACCGAGTCGATCGAGTCGGTGCTCGCGACGCTGAAGGAGCGCGAAGCCCGCATCCTGCGTCTCTATTTCGGGCTCGAAGGGCAGGAGCCCATGACGCTGGAGGAAATCGGCTCGCAGCTCGGTATTACGCGTGAGCGGGTGCGGCAGCTGAAAGAAAAGGCGCTGGCCAGATTGCGCCACGTCTCCAGAGCCAGAGCGCTGGAGAGCTTCCTCTCCTAAAGATCACGGAGCAGTGAGCACGGAGCAGTTTGCTCCCTGCTCCGTGCGCCGTGCTTTCCTTATATTTCCCGCCCTATGGCTTCCCAAGCGTCATTCGACATTTCCACCGGCGCCGACCTCCAGGAGGTCGATAACGCCGTCAATCAAGCCTCCAAAGAGGTCGCGCAGCGCTACGACTTCAAGGGCTCCAAAGCCTCGATTGCGTTCGACCGCACCACGGCCACGCTGACTCTCGTCGCAGACGACGATTTCAAAATGACAGCGCTGTTCGACGTGCTACAGTCCAAGATGATCAAGCGCGGCGTTCCCGTGAAAAACATGGAGCTCGGCACCATCACACCCGCGGCCAACGACACCGTGCGGCGCGAGATCAAGCTGACGCAGGGCATCCCGCAGGAGAAGGCCAAAGTGATCGTGAAGGCGATCAAGGACAAGAAATTCAAGAAGGCCCAAGGCTCCATTCAGGGCGAAGAGATCCGCGTTTCGGCGCCGTCCAAAGACGAGCTGCAGGAAGTCATTACATTCCTCCGCTCGCAGGACTTCGGCATCGAGCTGAAGTTCGGGAACTATCGCGGATGAAGCTGGGCGTCATCTCCCTCGGCTGCGACAAGGCGACGGTCGATTCCGAGCGGCTCGTGGGCGAGCTGGTCGGACACGGCGCCATCGTCACGCCGGATCTCCCCTCCGCCGACGTGATTCTGGTCAACACGTGCGGGTTCATCGACGCCGCCAAGCAGGAATCCATCGATGCCATGCTGTCGGCCGCGAAACTGAAGGAAGACGGTGTCAAGGCAGTCGTGGCGGTCGGCTGCCTGGTGCAGCGCTACAAGCAGGAGCTGACGCAGGAAATCCCGGAAGTCGATCTGATGCTCGGATTCTCCGAGCTGCATCACCTCGTGCCGGAGCTGGCGAAGCGGGGCTTGATCGAGGACCCCGTCGCGTCGCATCCCGGCGTGCGTCAATTCCTGGGGCGTCAGTCGCACGTTCGCTATCTCAAGATTTCCGAGGGATGCGATCACACCTGCGCGTTCTGCGCGATTCCGCTGATGCGCGGCAAACACCGCTCCGAGCCGCTCGGCCGGTTGGTGCGGGAAGCGCAGCAGCTCGAGGCGCAGGGCGCGAAAGAGATCAACCTCGTGGCGCAGGATCTGGGACACTGGGGGCGCGATCTGGGCCTCGACGGTCCCAAGCTGCCCGACCTGCTCGAGGCGCTGTTGAAAGAGACGACGGTGCCCTGGTTCCGGCTGCTGTACGTGTATTCGGCCGGCATCAACCAGCGGCTGGTGGAGCTGATGGCGCGCGAAGCGCGCATTGTGCCGTACATCGATATGCCGATTCAACACGCCAGCGATCGCATACTGGAGCGGATGCGGCGGCCGGAGCGCCTGGGCACGCTGCGCGAGAAGCTCGCGTGGTTGCGCGGGGCGATTCCAGACCTCGCGATTCGGACGACGTGCCTCGTGGGGTTCCCGGGCGAGACGGACGAAGACTTCCGCGCGCTGCTCGCGTTCCTCGAGGAGGCGCAGTTCGACAGGATGGGCGCGTTCGCGTATTCGCCGCAGGAAGGGACGCGCGCGGTCCAATACGAAGACGACGTACCTGATTGGGTCAAGCAAGAGCGTCTCGCGGAGATCGTCGAGGTACAACGCGCGATTTCGGCCGAGCGGCTGGAGCGATTCGTGGGGCGCGAGGTGGACGTGCTCGTGGACGGCCTCGAAACCGAGGCCGGCGTCACGGCGGGTCGGGTCCAATGGCAAGCCGATGACGTCGATGGGGTGACCTATCTGGAACGCGGTGGGTGGGCACAACCAGGACAGTTTGTGCGTGCCCGCATTACGGCGAGCGAGGACTACGATTTCCAGGCGGCTGCGCTGACGTGACAGGATCGAGCGAGCTTTTCGACCGGGCGAAACGGGTGTTGCCCGGTGGCGTGAATTCACCCGTACGGGCGTTCCGGGCAGTGGGCGGGACGCCTTTTTTCGTGTCGCACGGGCACGGGTCGAGCATCGCCGACGTCGATGGCCGCGAATACGTGGACTATGTCTGCTCGTGGGGCGCGCTGATTCTGGGCCACGCGCATCCTGCCGTGCTCGCGGCGGTCGTCACAGCCGCCGAGCGCGGCTGGACCTACGGCGCGCCGTGCGAGGCCGAAGTGGAGCTTGCCGAGGCGGTGCGGCGGCGCGTGCCCAGTCTCGAGATGATGCGGTTCGTGAACAGCGGCACCGAGGCGACGATGGCCGCGGTGCGCCTGGCTCGGGCGGCGACGGGCCGCGATCACATCATCAAGTTCGACGGCTGTTACCACGGTCACGCGGACAGCTTTCTGGTGAAAGCCGGATCAGGCGTCGCGACGCTCGGTCTCCCTGACAGTCCCGGTGTCCCGCTCGAGCTCGCGCGTCTGACCCTCACGACGCCGTTCAACGACGACCGCACCGTGGCTGATCTGTTTCGCAAACATGGCGACCGTATCGCGGCGATCATTGTCGAGCCGTACGTCGGCAACGCGGGCTTCATCGCTCCGGAACCCGACTTCCATGCGTCGCTCCGATCGCTGTGTGACCGGCACGGCGCGCTGCTGATCTTTGATGAAGTGATGACGGGATTTCGTGTTGCAGCGGGCGGCGCTCAGGAAGCGCTCGGCATCAAACCGGATCTCACCACGCTGGGCAAGATCGTCGGGGGCGGGTTCCCCGTCGGCGTGTACGGCGGACGCGCGGACTTGATGAAGCGCATCGCGCCGGAGGGGCCCGTCTATCAGGCTGGCACGCTGTCGGGCAATCCGGTGGCGATGGCCGCGGGCCTGGCGACGGTGCGTGAGACCGAACGTCCCGGATTCTACGACGCGCTGGAGCGTCGCACCGACCGGCTTGTAGCCGGTCTGGCAGCCGTGGCTGCGAGCCATGGCGTGCCGGCCTCCGTGAGCCACGCGGGATCGATGTGGGGTGTGTATTTCACCGCTGGCCCCGTGCACAACTATGACGACGCACGCCAGACCGATACGGCGCTGTTCGCGCGCTGGCACAAGGCGGCCCTCGCCCGAGGGGTCTTCCTCGCGCCGTCGTCCTTTGAGGCGGGCTTCGTGTCGAGCGCGCACTCGGAGGCAGACATCGACTTCACAATCCGGGAGCTCGATGCCGCGCTGGGCGAAGCGCGCCGCCGCTAGCGCCGCGCTGCTCGCGGCGCTCGCCTGCCCGGGTGGCCGGGGGGGGGGCGGGGGCCCACCCACGGCCCCACCTGCGCCGAGTGGAGAGCCGGAGTTGCGGGTTGGCCTCGCCGTCGGCGCGGCCTATGCGTCGCTCGGAGGCGCGGACGGCGGCGAGCTCTTCATCAGCGACGCAGCGAGCGGCGTGCCGGTCGGCTCGATCCCCGCGGGCACCCGCTGGGTGGTCATCCCCGACTCGGTCGACGCAGGGCGCGTCCGGCTGGTCAAACCCGACAGTACCCGCAGTGACGCGCTGCGCGGGATCGCGGTCGTCAACGTGACGGAGAACCGGTTCCTCGTCGCGAACGGGCGCCGGTACCGCGGCCGCATCAACATCACATCCGCTCGCGGCGGCCTGACGGTCGTGAACCGTCTGGGACTCGAGAGCTATGTCGCGGGGGTGGTGGGTCCGGAGATCGGCGCGCGCCGCGCCGACGAGGAAGCCGCGGTGCTCGCGCAGGCGGTCGTGTCGCGCAGCTTCGCGATGAAAAATCGCGGCCGGTGGGAATCGCTGGGCTTCGACGCGTACGCCGACACGCGGGATCAGGTGTATCTGGGCGTTGCCGTCGAGACGCCCCAGGTCTGGAGCGCGGTCCGCAAGACGGCGGGGCAGGTGGTGAGCTACGGCGGCGCAGTGATCGACGCCTACTTCCATTCGACGTGCGGATTCAGCACCGTCGGCGTCGAGGAGGCGTTCGCGACGGCCCAGAGCCGTCCCTATCTGCGTCCGGTGTCCGACGACCGCGGCGGTGGCCACTTCTACTGTGACATTTCACCACGGTTTCGCTGGCGCGAAGAATGGGACGGCACCACGCTGCGCGCTATATTGTCGCGAACGCTGCCCAGCGTAACGCCGTTGTCCGGCGACGGAATGCAGCGAATCACGGACGTCACCGTGAGTCGCACCACGCGATCGGGACGCGTCGGAGAGTTGCGCATCGTGTTCGAGCGCGGCGACATACGCATACCGGGGTCCGATGTGCGATCCGTGTTCCGGCCCGAAGCGGATCGCCTGCTCTCCAGCACGGCCTTTCAGTTGACGGTCTCGAAGGCGAACGGCGCCGTCACGCGGGTCGTCGCCGCGGGAGCGGGATCGGGACACGGCGTCGGCATGTGTCAGTGGGGAGCGATCGGGCGCGCTCGCGCGGGACAGGACTATGTGAAGATTCTCACGACCTATTTTCCCGGGACAAAAATTGAGAAGCTCTACTGAGGTAGGTTGGCGCGCTGGCGGGCGGGCGGGCGCCGCAATACTGAGCGTGCTGGTGTTGTCCGCCAGCCCGCTCGCCCGCCTGCCCGCCCAAGGCGTCCTCAACCAATTCTCCTACGACAACCTGCGCCTCTCGGGCATTCAGCTCGACGCCGGAGTGCTCGGCGCGTCACAGCTGACGGGCGCCACGGTCGGCGGGATACGGTTCGACTTCGGGAGAATCGCGCCGCGCGTACGGCTCCTGCTCGGCCTCTCCTACTTCCGCTCGCACTTCGACCAGGAGACGCTGACCCGGTTCGAGCAGGCTCTGGATAGCATCGTCATCGATCCATCGGGTGACGATACCATCAGGCTCGGGACCATCGATCTCAGCGATGTGATCGGGGACATCGACTTTCAGTACGTCTTCCCCCAGGGACACGGCATCACCGCCTACATCGGGACGGGCGTGAGCATCCATCTCCGCAACGGCAGCGGCTCGGCGATCAACGGCACGTTCGTGGAGGATGCGCTCGACGTCGTGACCGCGGGATTGAACGGCACGGTGGGGTTCGAGTTCAATCTCACGCACGCCCTGCGGTTCACGGTGGACGCCCGAGGCATGCTGTCGAGCGGTTTGCAGACCGCTAGCCTGCGCACCGGCTTGATGTACCGGTTGCCTGCGGCACGGGATCAAGGAGCAGGCAAGAGCAAGTGAACGATCCCCTCCGCGTCGGCGTCATCGGGGCCGGAGCAATCTCCCAGGTCGCCCACCTGCCCGTCCTGCGCCGCCTCGCGGGGGTCGAGGTCGGGGCGATCTGCGACAACGACGTCGGGAAGGCGCAGGCCCTCGCCGCGCGATTCGAGGTGCAGGACACCTACGACGACATCGAGGAAGTGCTGCGCTATGCGAACGTCGACGTCGTGGTCATCTGCACGCCCAATCACCTGCACGAAATCCACGTGACGTCAGCGCTGGCGGCCGGCGTGCACGTGCTGTGCGAGCGGCCGCTCGCCTTGAACGTCGCGGGGGTCGAACGGGTCCTGGCGGCGAGCGACAAGTACGGCAAGCGCGTCATGGTCGGCATGAACCATCGGTTTCGCTCCGACGTCCAGGCGGTGCGGGGCTTTCTCGCGGGCGGTGACCTGGGCGGACTGCAGGCGGTCCGCGGCGGCTGGTACACGTTCCAGCCCGCCCGACAAATGCTGGGCTGGCGGTTGCGCCGCAACGAAGCGGGAGGCGGCGCGATGCTCGACCTTGGCCTGCCACTCATCGATCTGGGCATGTGGCTGGCCGGCTGGGCGGCTCCGAAGCGCATTTCGGCGCACCTCATGCGCAGCGGCAAAGACGCGTTGGAGGACATGGGGTCCGCGCTCCTGGTGCTCGAGAACGGCGTTTCGATCGCGGTCGACGTGAGCTGGCGACACCTGGGAGACGGGGAGCGGTTCTGGTTCGATATCCTCGGTGCGCGCGGCTCGGCCATGATCCAGCCGCTGCGCATCTTCCGGGAGCAGCACGGCGCCGCCGTCGACGTTACGCCCACCGGCGCCACCGGTCGAGAGACACAGTTCATCCAGTCGTACCGCGCCGAGTGGATGTATTTCTTGGCGGTGATCAAGGGTGACGTCAATGCGCCGCCGCCGCGCGACCAGCTGGCGCTGCAACGCGTGCTGGATGCCATCTACCGCTCCGCCGACGAAGGGCGCGACGTCTTGTTGTGAGCCGCCGTCGTCTGGTGTTGCTTGTGGTGATTGGCGCGCTTGCGCTCACCGCCAGCTATCCGCCGTTCCCGCTTCCGCCACTGAGTTTTCTCGCGATCACGCCTGCCGTGCTGCTGGTGCGGCAGGCGATTCTCGA
>DASZCG010000349.1:0-23986 GCA_035943355.1 Gemmatimonadales bacterium | reverse complement strand
GACTACTAGTCCTCTGCCGGTCGAGAGGCTCCACGAGCATCCAGCGTCGTCCGGCATGGTCGGTCGCGCCTTCCGTGCCATCCTCCGGCTCCAGCAACAGTGTTGCTGGCTACTTTGGCAACCCATCGTGAAGGCTCTGCGATAGATAGACTGGACGCGTAGTCGCGCGCGCGCGTAAGCGTTGCTGGCGCTGTGTGTGTGGAGTCGGCTGCGCTTTGTCCCCGGCACGGGCCGGTGGCTCACCTGGGATGGGTCCCGGTGGCAGCCCGATGAGATGAACCGGGCGCGTGCAGAGATCGGCAGGCAGCTTCACGAGATCGCGTGCGACCTGATCGCCACTGACGCGAGCGCCAAAGCTGCGACGCAGGCACGCCGCATCGAGAGCACGGCTACTCTGCTCAACGTGATGAAGTTGATGGAGTCTGACGCACGGATCGCGGTCGAAGCGAGCGCCCTTGATGCAGATCCTTGGCTCCTCAACACGCCATCCGGCGTTGTTGATCTTCGCACTGGCCTGCTGCGCCCGCATGACCCCGCGCTGCTGTTGACCAAGATGACACAGGTCAGCGTCGATCGGGACAGCGATTGCCGCCGCTGGAAAGCCTTCCTCCATGAGGCCACCGGGGGAAACCCTGACCTCGAGGCCTACCTCCAACGCCTCGCGGGGTACTGTCTCACCGGCGCGACGGACGAGCACGCTGTGGTCTTCGTCTACGGACCTGGGGGGAATGGGAAGAGCGTTTGCCTGAACACGCTTACCCATGTCCTGGGCGATTATGCGACCATTGCGCCCATGAGCACCTTCGTGGCGGCACGTCATGAACGCCACCCAACCGAAGTCGCGATGTTGCACGGCGCGCGGCTCGTAACGGCGAGCGAGACGAGCGAGGGGCGTTGGAACGAGGAGCGGTTGAAGAGTCTCTCCGGTGGCGACCCGGTGACCGCGCGCTTCATGCGCCAAGACTTTTTCACCTTCCAGCCGCAGTTCAAGCTGCTGCTAGTCGGCAATCGGAAGCCGTCCCTCGACACGGTTGATGAGGCGATGCGGCGGCGGTTGCAGCTCGTGCCGTTCACAGTCAAACCGAAGAATCCCGATCCCTACCTCACGGAGAAGCTCCAACTCGAGGGGCCGGCAATCTTGGCCTGGATGGTGGACGGTGCTCTGGCATGGCAGAAACAACGGTTGTCGCCACCCGAGTTGGTGTTGACAGCCACCAACGAGTACTTCGAGGATCAAGACGTGATCGGCCGTTGGCTCGCCGACGACTGCGAGCTGTCGGCGGCGGTGTGGACGCTCACACAGCACTTGTACTGGGGGTGGAAGGAGTGGTCTGGAGATCGCGGTGAAGATTCCGGCTCCTTGAAACGGTTGTCGCAGCGGCTCGCCGACCGCGGATTCCAACGGCGGCGCGACGGGAAGACCGGTAGGTGGGGATTTGTGGGGATTCGCCTCTGCAAGGAACCGATCCTAGCACCGTTGGGGCAGGGGGCCATATGAGGGACCCACAGCTACTCGCCAAGTGGGAGGCGCGAGCGGCCGAATACGAGCAGCTCGGTGTCTCCGTAAACGGCGCGAGCCTTTGTCGGGCGGTGCTGGCCGATCTCGAGCGGTTGTGGAGCGAGGAAGACTCGACTGAGCTGACCTTGCAGCAGGCCGCGGAAGCGAGCGGCTATTCCAGCGACCATCTGCGTCGGCTGGTGCGGACAGGTCGGGTCCCGGCGCAACGCCGTGGACGCCGCCTCTTCTTCCGGGCCGCCGACCTTCCGCAGAAACCGGCGACGGTTGACGCTGTGCCGAGGCGGGCGTACGATCCCAACGCCCATGCTCGGCAGGTGGCCATCCGGCGTTCTCATGGAGGTCGTTGCCATGACACGCAGGAGGCTGCCTAAGATGAAGATCCACACGGACTGGCATAAGAGCGCTAAGGGTTGCTGGTCCCTGACGCTCGGATGGCGTGGCTGCCGGGTCCGGGTCACACAGCGCGAGCCGGGCGGTGTGTTTTACGGGATCACGTGGATACCCGCACAGGGCCAGGACTGGAAATCGTTCGGGACCACGAGCCGCTCGGAGGCGCAGCAGCACGCGGAGGTGTTCTTGCAGTCGTTGTTCGAGTCTGACTCGACAACACCGACCGCGAACCCGCTCACGCTCGGGGAATTGTGGACCAAGTACCAGCAGGAGGCACCAGGGTATCGACAGAACACGAAGCGCACGCAAGCCGACAAGCGTTCCGCCGCAGCACGGCTCCTCGCGTTTTTTGGCGTGAGGAGGCGAGTGGATTTCTTGACGCCAAACGACGTCGAGCGCTACGCCCTGGCGCGTCGGACGGGGCATGGATGGCCCGACGGCCGCAGGACTCGGCCAGTCCGAGCCACCGCGGTCCGCGAAGACCTCGCGCTCCTGCGCACTATGATTCTGTGGGCCACGCGCGAGCGAACGTCGAACGGATCGTGGCTTTTGTCGGAGAACCCGCTCCGTGGGGTGAAGCTGCCTCGCGAAGAGAACCCCAAGCGGCCGGTCGCGACCTACGACCGGTTCGTGAAGGTGCGAGAAGCGATGCAGCAACTGGCCGCAACTGCACCGCAAAAGCGGGGTCGAGGACGCTGGGTCAGGATGGAGTTGGCCCTCGTGCTCGCGGAGGCAACGGGCGCGCGCATTGGCGCGATCCGCGGCCTCCGGTGGTCGGACCTCGAGGCTGATCCGCCGCGCATTCGGTGGCGGAAGGACTTCGACAAGCGGGGTCGGGAGCGCGTTGTCCCGATTCCGGCGGCCCTCGCGGAGGAGCTACATCACTTCCGCGTCCGTCTCGGCGCGGTGGGGGATGAATGGTTGTTTCCCCGCGCCGGGAAGGATGAGCCATGGCCGCGTGAGATTTTCGGTCAGCAGCTCGGCGTCGCCGAGAGGCACGCTGGTGTCCCGCGCTTAGAAGGCGGGCTCTGGCATGCGTACCGTCGGAAGTGGGCGACGGAGCGGGGAGATGCACCGCTCAAGGCGTTGATGGTTGCTGGTGGCTGGAAGGATATGCAGACGTTGCTGACCTGCTACCAGCAGCCGACCGAGGCCGCGTTGCTCGACGTAATGGCGCATCCGATGAAGTTGCGGGAGCGCAAAGCCGGGTGAGAAACGGTAGCACAAACGGTAGCAGCGGGCGGGAGAGCGCGAAGCCCGACACGGCGGAATACCGTATCGGGCTTCGAGTTGCCCCTCCTGGGATCGAACCAGGACTCTCCTGATCCAGAGTCAGGCGTGTTGCCAGTTACACCAAGGGGCATCGTTTCGTTCGATGGAGCTGAGGGGGCTCGAACCCCTGACCTCCTGGGTGCGATCCAGGCGCTCTCCCAGCTGAGCTACAGCCCCGCACGACGGGCCCGGAAAATAACCCCGCCCACTCCATTCTCCAAGCAACTCGGCCAACCGCGCAAGGCGCGAACGGCCGGCTAACGGATCAGCGCTTTTCTCACATTGTTGATCAACCCATCGAACATCCGGCGCGCGTTGCGACGCCGGTAGAACTGGCCGTTGAGCCACGACCGGAAGCCATTCGGCACCCAGACGTGCTTCAACGTGACCTTGGTGGATCCGCCCTCGAAACCGAGCCCGAAAAAAGTCTTGGAGCCGGCGCGGTGATAGATCTCGACCCACCCGAACGTATGCGGTGGGGAGAAATCGATGATCTCGATAACCGACTCGTGCTGATGGGCGTCGCGCTGGAAGGTGAGCTTGTACCGAGCGCCCTTCCCGGCCGTCTTGTCGTTCGTGGTGGCTTTCACGCCGATGCAGCGCGGCAGCCATTCCGGCATGCGCGCAGGATCCGAAATGAGCGCGAAGACCTTGTCGATTGGTGCCGGGACGGTTCCGGAGTAGGTAAAGGAAACGGGACCCATGAGGCGGTGAATATAACCGCCGTCATGAGTCCCGCCCGGTCACAGACCTATCGTCAAGCCGCCCTGCCAGAGAAAGTCGTTTTGGGTCTTGTTGTAGCCGAAGTGGTCGAACTTGTAAATCAGGTCACGGCCTTCTGCCCTGACCCCGACCCGACCGAGATTGTAGTCGGCCCCCAGCCCGACATCGCCGCCAAACTGCGAGAACGACTCCGACAGCGTCTTGTCCTTTACCTTGACCGCGCCGAGGCCGCCCAGCACGTAGGGTGAGACCTTGCTCTCGCGTCCCTTGAAGTCCCACACCGCGTTGCCCATGAGCGACGTCTTGTCGAACGTCGTCCTCACTGAGAGAGTTACGCTGACGACCCGGCCCTTCACGACACAGTCACCGCCGGCGTTTCACTCGGCAAACGGAACGTCGACCTCCAGTCCGTCCTTCGCGACGCTTGCATTGGGAAACACCTCGCGCGCTTCGCGCACCAGCTCGTCCGCGCTGATCGAGTAGCGCGCCGAAACGTGCGACAACACGAGCTTCTTGGCCTTGGCGGCGAGCGCGATTTGCGCGGCTTCTTTCGCGGTCGAGTGACCGGTGTCGCGCGCGCGCTCGCGCTCTTCCTCACCAAATGTTGCTTCATGCACCAGCAGGTCGGCACCCGCGGCTGCGTCCACGGTCGCCGCGCAGGGACGCGTGTCACCCGTGAACACGACGAGCCGGCCGGCGCGCGCCGGACCGACGAAGCCGTCCGCCGTCAGCCGCCTGCCGTCGGCGAGCTCGATCGGCTCGCCCTTCGAGAGCTTGCCCCACAGCGGCCCCTCGGGGATACTCGCGGCCTGCGCCTTCGCCACGTCGAAGCGGCCGCGACGCACGTGCTCCTTCAGCACGTAGCCGAGCGACGGCCCGCCGCCGTGCTCGGTTGGAAACGCACAGATGTCGTAGCCGTCGCGCGGTGAGCTGCCACCGAGGCGCACAGTGTCGCCCCCCTTCACTTCGGTGATCTCGATCGGGAACGCCACGCGTTCCACACCGAGCTGCATGGCCGTGCTCAGCACCTTCTTGGCCCCCTTGGGACCGTAGAGAAACAAGGGCTCGGGCCGGCCCTGGAGTCCGAGCGTGCGAATCAGCCCGATCACGCCGAGGAAGTGATCGGCGTGGAAGTGCGTGAAGAAGATCTCGGACAGGGCGAAGCTCACCCCGTAGCGCATCATCTGGCGCTGGGTCCCTTCGCCACATTCGAACAGCAACGTTTCGCCCTCACGATGGACAGCGAGGCCGGAAACATTCCGCTCGACGGTGGGCCTGGCGGCTGACGTGCCCAGGAAGGTTACGGTGAGCATGGAGAGCCGAATATAGATGCAAAGGCGGAATTAGGCGGGAAGAGGCGCCGTTTGTGTTTTTTCTGATACTGCCGGCGAGACGATCGGTTATAGGATCGGAGACTCACCTACCGGGACCTAACATGTACGCGTATCAACGGCTCGATGCCTGGAAGAGGGCCCATCGTGGGCTCATGACAACAATCAAGGCGACTGATGAAGCGTGGCATCCCAAGTCCAAGGCCCTCTTTGATCAACTAAAGCGCGCCGCGATCTCCGTTGAAGCGAATATCGTAGAAGGTTATGCCTTAGGAACTAAGCCGCTTTTCAGGAGGCACGTCCGGATCGCGTTTGGATCGGCTGCGGAAGCGGAATGTTTGGCGAGGGCAGCAAATGAAGCCGGATATTTGAAAGCCCGAGTGGCACGGGAACTTGAAATCACGTTTGGGTCGGCCTTGGCGACTCTCAGCGGACTGTTGCGATTTCTCTCGTCACCTGCCGCGCCTACGCCCGCCTCTTCCCGCCGTTGATCAAAAGAGCTTAACCCGCACGAGCCCCGGCTTCATGTATTTGTCCGGGTGTTCCCGGAGATCGTTCAGGAGCGCCGTGAGTGACGCCGACAGGTCCCGCAGGTTGGCGTACATCATGGTGTCCGACGCCATCCGGCCCAATGTTCCCTCGCCGCGATTGATCCGCTGCAGCAACGTATCGATGGACGTCGCGGTCCGGGCGAGCTCGGTCGTGAGCTTGTTCAAGTTCGTCGTGATCGAATCGATGTTGCGGCCGGTTCCGGACGAGAGCATCGAGTCCACGCGCTGCATCACCCGCTCGGTGGCCTGCAGGGTGCGCGTCGTCTGCTTCATGAATGGCCCTTCAGGCGCGTCCGCGAGCGTGCTCATCGCGCGCTGCGTGACGAGCAACGTGTTGTGGATGTCCTCGCCCAATCGATCCGAGACGATGCCCGCGGCATTCTCCATCAGCTCGTTGGCGCGGTTCGCCACGCCCTGCGCGACATCGGTGATGTCGGGCTGGTTGGTGCCGGTCAGCGCGCGGCCCGTCGGAAGGAGATCCTTTTCCGGAGTGCCGGGACTGTAGTCGATGAACCTGGCCCCGAATAGATCGAGCGCGGCGACGGCGGCGCTGGCGTCGATGTGGGGGCGCACGTCCCTGGCAATCTCGAGTGTAACGCGCACGCTGTGCACGCGCTCCAGCGCCACGCGCGCGACGCGACCCTTTTTGACGCCGGAAACGAGCACGGGATCCCCCTGCTTCAGCCCGGCGACGCTCTCGAACATCACGTCCTGCGATATCCCGCTGGGGCGCAGCGACTGGCCGGTAAGCCAGAACATGCCCACCAGGAACACCGCGACGCCCACGAGTACGAACGCCCCGACGCCGACTTCCTGTTTGTACGTGAGGTCCACTAGCGCGCTCCTTCGGCGCCAAACTCTCCGGAGCGTCTCCTCGCCGGAGTCTGAAATGTCAGGCGACCCGCTTCCACCACCGCCATCTCGAGATCGCGCTCCAGGAATTGTTGCACCACCGGATCCTGGGAGGCGATGATCTCCTCCGCCGTCCCCACCGCGCGGATCTTCGCCTGCGCCAGCAGCGCGATACGGTCGGCCACCCGAAACGCGCCGCGCACGTCATGGGTCACCACGACGCTCGTCACGCCAATCTCCTGCTGCAGCCGTTCTACCAGGGAATCGATCACATCGGCGTTCACTGGATCGAGCCCCGAGGTCGGTTCGTCGTACAGCAAGTATACCGGCTTACCGGCGATCGCCCGCGCGATGCCCACACGCTTGCGCATGCCGCCGGACAGCTCCGCGGGGTACTTGCGGCCGACGTCCTCCGCCAGGTTCACGAGGCGCAGGCACTCGCGCACGCGCCCGATGCAATAGTCTTTGTCCTCGTACAGGCTTTCGTCGGTAATGCCGAGGCGGACGTTCTCGAACACGTCCATCGAGTCGAACAGCGCACCGTTCTGAAAGACGTAGCCAATGCGGCTGCGCAGCGCCGCGAGCTGCTTGCGGCCCAGCAGCGGGACCTGCTGACCGTCCACCCAGACCTCGCCGGAATCGGGCTTGATGAGGCCAATGATGTGCTTCAGCAGCACGCTCTTTCCGACGCCGGACGGCCCCAACAGAGCCACCGTCTCACCCTCGGCGACGTAGAAGTCGACGCCATCGAGGACGACGTTGTCCACGAACCGCTTGGAGACGTGCTTCAGCTCGATGCTCAATGCGTGGTCCCCAGGATGAGCTTCGTGAGGATCGTGTCCAGTAACAACACGGCAACTGACGACGACACGACCGCCTCCGTCGTCGCCCGTCCCACCCCTTCCGCCCCCTGCTGGGTGTTGAAGCCGATGTAACAGGGGATGATCGTGACGGCGCCGGCGAACGCGTACGACTTGGCCAGCGAGTACCATAAGTCGAGCGGCCTGAAGAAATAACGCGCGCCGAACTCGAAATCGGCGTAGGTCAGGCCGAGTGACGACTGCGCCGTGATGTAGCCCACCGCAACTCCAAAAGCGTTGGCCAGCATGACCAACACGGGGATCGCGAAGATGCCGGCCAGAATCCGCGGCAGCAGCAGGTGCGTGATGGGAGAGCGCCCCAGGCTCTCCAACGCGTCGATCTGCTCGGTGACGCGCATGCTGCCGAGCTCCGCCGCGTAGCGCGCGCCGATCCGGCCGGCCAGGATGAGCCCCGTCAAAACGGGGCCCAGCTCGAGAATCATCGATTCCGAGATGACCCCACCTGCCACGTAGAGGGGTAGCTGGCCGGTAAACTGGTACCCGGCCTGAAGGCTGGTCACGGCGCCTGCGAAGCCGGCCACCAGCAGCACTATAAAGAGGCTGCCGTAGCCGACGGAAATGGTCTGCTCGATAGTGCGGGGGACCCAGACGCGCCATTCCAGGATGCCGCGCACCAGGTCGAGGAGCATAAAAGAAAAGCGCCCCGCGTGGCTGGCGCTTCGCAGCGACCACCGCCCGACGTATCGCCGCAGGTCGAGGGCGGCGGTGAATGGTCTCATAGCCCCTTATCTTGTGTAGCTATGAGCTTCACGCGCAAGCTCTTAGCCTGGTACACGCGCCACGGCCGCGATCTGCCGTGGCGCTCTACGCGCAATCCCTATGCCATTCTTGTCTCGGAGTTCATGCTGCAGCAGACCCCGGTGAGCCGCGTCCTGGAGTATTTCCCCCGCTTCATGGCGCGCTTCCCGACAATCGAAAAGCTCGCTGGCGCAGGGCCCAGGGCCGTGATGGAGGAGTGGGATGGGCTCGGCTACTACGCGCGCGCCAGGAATCTACACAAGCTCGCCCGCGTGGTCAGCAAGACACACGCCGGCCGGATCTCCGACAAGCCTGAAGAATTGCAGCAGTTGCCCGGTGTCGGACAGTACACGGCTGGGGCAGTCGCCTGCTTTGCGTACGAAAAGGCGGTGCCGACCGTAGACGTCAATGTTGCCCGAGTCCTGGGACGAGTCTTTCTTGGTCGGGAAACGAAAAACGAGAAACGGGAAACGTGGGAGATCGCCAAGACACTCGTTCCGAAGCAGGGGAAACGAGCCTGGCGGTTCAATCAAGCGCTGATGGAGCTTGGTGCGCTGGTCTGCACAGCTCGCAAGCCGAAATGCCCTGAGTGCCCGGTCAGGAAGGATTGTTTAGCAGTTCGCTCAGGGGTGCGAATTCGTAGCCCGCGCTCCGAGCATCCTTAATAATCCCCGGTAAGGCCGCGGCTGTCTGCATGCGGTCGCCGTGCGGATCATAGCCATCCCCGTCATGCAGCAAGACGATCGCACCTGGCTTTAGCCGCCGCCGAACGCGCTGCCGAATCACGTCCACACCCGGCTTGGCGGTGTCGAACACGCCGAAGGTCCAGCCGAAGACCGTATAGCTCATTTCAAGAATTATTGAAATAAGAAACGGACTCCGATAGCCGTGCGGCGCGCGAAATGCGCGCGGCGCACAACTCGTCGTTGATTGGATAACGTCGTGCGTTTTTTCGAGCTGCGTGCGAATCCGTTGGGGGCCGAAAAAATGCAGCTTCGTATGATTGTACGTGTGATTTCCGACCATGTGCCCCTGCCTGAACACTTCTTGCGCCAGAGCGGGAAACCGTCGCACATGATCGCCCACCATGAAAAACGCCGCCGGCACTCGCCCGGCGGCGAGGGTCTCGAGAATCGCGGGTGTGGCACGCTCGTTCGGCCCATCATCGAACGTCAGGTAGATCCGTCGCGTCTTCGGCCCGCGCTCGACCGAGGGTCCAAAGATCAGATCGAAACCGATCATGAGAGAACCCGCCGGTACACGGCGAGTACGCGCTGCGCGATGAGCGGCCACGAATGCCGTTCGGCGATCTCTCGCCCCGCCTGCGTCATGACCTCCCGCCGGTAGGGATCCTCGATCAGGCCGCTGACCGCCTCGGCCCACCCGCCGGCGTCTCGGGGTGGCGCGAAGATGGCGCCTGACTGAGCGGCGACATCACGGAACGCGGGGAGATCCGACACCACGAGGGGCGTGCCGCACGCCATGGCCTCGAGCAGCGTCACACCGAATGACGCGCGCGTCGTCGAGCACATGTAGACATCGGCGCTGCGGTAGTAGCCCGGCCGGTCGCCATTCGCGTACCCGGCGAAGCGCACCGCGCCTGCCAGGTCTCGCGCCGCATGCTCCATGCGAGAGCGCCACGGCCCATCCCCCACAACGGTCAGATGGGCGCCGGGATGGCGCTCGAGAATCTGCGGCATCGCCGTAAGGATGGTCGATAGATCGTTGCGCGGCTCGATGCGTCCCAGCCACAGCAGCCGCGGCCGGCGGATCTCGAACTGCCTGCTGTCCCCATTCGTGCCGGGACGGAAAAACGTCGTGTCGACACCGTTCGGGATGATTTCCCACGGCGCCGTGAAGTAGCGTGACATCGCATCGCGCGCCGCCGCGCTCACGGCGATCGTGGCCGCGTGGCGGTCGAGCATGCTCTGCAGTGGCTTGCGAAACACCCGGGCGCCGATGGAGCGGGGGAACCAGCTATGGAACGTCGCGACGACGGGGATGCCGGCGCGCCGGGCGGCCCGAGGCGCAAGCAGCCCCAGCGTCGGGTGCAGGCCACCGTGCACGTGAACCACGTCGAACCGTTCCGCTCGAAACAGCGCCTCGAGCCTGGCCGTGAGGCGCCATCCAACCGTCACGCGGGCGACCCCGCCGTTCGCGTAGATCACGAGACTGGTTCCCACGCGCCGCACGTCGGCGTGCTCTTCCGCGTGATGTCCCCGCATTTTCGACGTCACGATCGTGGTGTTGTGACCGAGCTTGTCGAGCTCTCTGGCCAGGTGGTGCACATGCTCGGGCACCCCGCCGAGCTGCGGGTAGTAGTCTTCCGCGACCAGCGCGATTCGCAGCGAGGGGGAACTCATCGCGAGGCTCGCTGGGCGAGCTGTACGACCGCGGACACCACGGCCGCCGGTCGCTCCTCCTGCAGGTAGTGCCCTGCTCCCGGCTCGCTGTCCACGGCAAACGACCGCAGCGTGCGTGACAGCAGCGCGACTTCCTGTGGCGGGACGTCGCCGTCGTGGTGCGCGGTGCCAACCATCAGCGTGACCGGACAGGTGAGGTCCGAGAGCCGCGGCACGAGCTTCACGGGCTCACGCGCCCGCGACATCGCGAGAAATGCCTTGAGTGTCGCGTCGAGATTACGCGCCTCGCCCAGCGTATAGGCGAACACGACGCCGTCGCTCACCCACGATGGGTCGCCCGAGGAGGCGAGCAACATGCTGTGGATCTTGCGACGGATGAGATCCATCCCGCCGAACACTTTGATCCACGGGATGTACCGCATGGCATGGCGGAAGACCGGCGTCGTCGCTTCCTCCGTCGGTCCGCCTTCCAGCGAGACGATCCCGTCCACCAGATCGGGTCTATCGAGGGCGAGCCGGAACGCCATCGAGGCGCCGAGGGAGTGGGCGAGGATCAACACCGATCCCGTATGGAGCGAGTCGAGCACGGCGGCAATGCGCCGCGCTTGCGCAGCCAGCGAGTAGTCGGCTTTTGCGGGCCGGCTGGACGAGCCGGTCCCGAGTGGCTCGATCACAATTGGGCGGTAGCCGTCGGCGGCGAGGAGCGACGTGACCTTCCGGAACGCGAACGAGGCGCCGAACAACCCCGGAATGAGGGCGACGGGACGGCCGTTTCCCGACCAGGCCTCGACGTGCACCGTTTCCGCCGGCGCGACGACCACGTACGGATGCTGGAACATCACTACGGTGTCTCGAGTCGAGCGGCGCGTGACGCGACGGTATTCAGGTCCCCGCCCAGCTCATCCATCCGCCGCTGGAAGCGGAGGTCGATGAGCAGCAGTCCCACGGCATATGCCGTGAGGTTCACGAGAAAGATCACGGTGAAGATCAGCGAGTACGGCAGCCAGATGCCGAAGTACAGGGCAAAGCGTTTGAGGCCCGGATCGAGTCGCGTGCGGTCGACGATGGTGGTGAGCAACAGCACCGCGACGGATGCGAGCACGGCGAGCTTCAGCGAAACGAGACCCCCCACCGCGCAGCCCAGGAAGATTGCGATCTCGGACGCGCGATCGAGCCTCGTGTCCAGGCGGCGGCCCGCGTCCGACACGAGGCCGTACTGCCGGGCGATGCCGCCATCGAGCCCATCCAGCACCTGGCCGAACGCCATGAACGCGAGCGCCAGGCCCGTGTAGCCGGTCGCGAACAGCGCGCCGGCCACGAGGCTCGCCCCCAACGCCCCCCACGTCACCTGAGCGGGCGAGAGCCCGAGGGTGACATGCAGGAAGCGCAGCACCGGGCGGGTGCCGCGGTCTAAAGCGGAGCCAAGAACAGGAGCAAATTCATACATAGGAGCACCACGATCAGGACGGCTTCTTTGGTCTTGTCTGAGACCCCGAGCAGGAACCCCTGGGTCACGACCGGCGAGTAGGGATACCACGGCATTTTCTCGTAGCCCACGCTGTAGTCCATCGCGACGTGAATCAGGAAGAAGAGCGCGGGAACCCAGGTGCCGAGAAAGAAGCAAAGTGGAACGATCCAGAGCAGGGCGACGGGCTCCTGCAGCGAGCTGCGCCAGTAGTAGCCCAGCTTTCTCCGCGCGCCGATGGCCCGGAGATAGAACGGAGCTTTGACGGCGTGATCGATGTCCACGCCGCAGCCGAACACATACGCGAGCACAGCGTCGCTTCCGGTGAGCTTCAGGGCTCTGACCCCGAGCGTCGTCGCGAGGACGTGGGTGACGATGGTCATTCTGAACGGGCGGCAGTCGCGGCAGGGGCGGCAGGGGCGGCGGGGGCGGCAGCGAGGACCGAGGTCGTCACCCAAATCAGCAACAGACCGGCGGCAATCCACGCGAAGTCGCGCACGCGCCCCACGATCGACGTATAGATGCCGAGCTGCGGGTCGAGTCCGAAGAGCTTGAACAGCACGTAAAACGCGCCCTCCCGCGCCCCCAGCTCGAACGGCACGACGAACATCGCATTGTTGAGAATCGCCTCGAGCCCGCCGATCGCGAACGCGCGGAAATACCCAAGCTTGATCCCGAGGCTCGCGGCGATCAGCAATAGCTCGATCATGAACAGGCACCGGCCAAGGTACTCCAGGGCGACTGCTTTGATGAAGCGCTGCGGATGGCGGTGGTAAAACTCGGTGATCTGGTTATCGAGCTCGACCAGCAGCGCGCGTCGCGGTTCGAGCAGCACCGCGAGTCCGCGGATAAGCGGGACGCGGTGCATGCGGTTGAGAATGCGCTCGAGCAATCCACGGCGATGCGCGGACAGGAACAACCCGAGAACGCCAAGCAATAGCACTCCCGCGACGCCGAGCAGCAGATACACGACCGGCCGCGTGTGCGGTGGAAGCATTACGAACGCGAGGATGACCGCGCTGAGCCAAATGAGGACGTACGCGAACGAATGCAGCAGCCGGTGCAGAATCACCGACCCCGCCGCCCGGCGCTTGCCGAGCCACGGCGCCATGGCGGCGGCGCGGTACGGCTCGCCGCCGGCGTTGACGAGCGGGGTCAGGAAATTGAGCGAGCTGGCACAGACGAGGGTGACGTAGGTCCGCCAGTACGACGGCCGGTGCGCGTCGTCCGCCATGATGAGCCGCCAGGCGACGGTGCTGCAGGCAAAGACCAGTGCGTACAGCGCGACAATGGGAACGAACATCCAGCCGGTGCTGGCTGCGTCAGCGGCGAGCTGGGCGACTCCGATCTGGGCGACGAGATAGCCGAACACCGTCGCGCCGAGGATGAACAGCGCGATCTGCCACGTACGACTCATGTGGCGTAGGCGGCTTCAAGAACGGCGGCGACCTGCGCGATGTCGGCCATAGGGGAGGTGCTGTCTCCCGAATCCATGGTGTCCGCAAAGCCCTGAAACAGATCCGCGAACCACTTGGCGTACGACGCCTTGTCCAGCTCGGCGGAGTGATCGAACGACTCGACCTGGCCATCGCGCTCCAGCGTGAGCACGCCGCCCGTCCACGTGATACTGCCGCGGTCGCCAATGAAGCGGATCTCGTTCTCACGCCGCCGCGCCGCCCACGTCAGGAACATCGTCGCCATGCGATCGGGATACTCGAACAACAGCTGCGCCGTGTCTTCGACGTCATAGCCGCCGTGGCGCAGCCGGCCGGTCCAGGCGCGCACGTTGGATGGCGGCCCCGCCACGTCGAGCAGCTCGTAGACCAGGTGCGTGCCGTGATCGAGCACCACGCCACCCCGTCCAGCGGCGCGCCGCCCACGCCACGGGACCGAGCTGTGATCGACTCCCGGGTCTGCGGCCATGCGGTACACGCGGAACTCGGCGAGATACCAGTGGCCGATCATGCCTTCATCGAGCCAGCGGCGCACTCGGCGCCACACCGGGTTGAAGCGGTATTGATGGCAGGGCACGACGACTCGCCCGGCTCGGCCGGCCGCCGCTGCCAGCGTCGCGGCTTCCGCGCGCGTTGTCGCGACGGGCTTTTCGCACAGGACGTGATAGCCCTGCGACAAGCCCCACAGCGAGAGCGAGAGGTGCGATTCTGTGGGCGTGCAGACGTCGACGAAGTCGATGGGCCCGAGGTCCGCGAGCTGTTCGGGGCGGCGTAATAGAGGAATACCGTCGACCGCCGTCGCCGCTGGTGAGTCGTCCATGACACCGACAATGCACAGCCGCGAGGCAACCTTCGGGTCCGTCAGGAAAGCGGGAAGATGGGCCGACCGGGCGATGCCGCCCAGCCCGACCAACACACCGCGATACGCGTTAGGCGAGCTGAGGGGGCGCATGCAGCTTGGGCTCGCGCTCGTGAGCGAGAATGAGCGCGACGAGAATGAGATTGAGCGGGCCCACGACGATCCAGCAGTACGCGGCCGGATATCCGGGCACCACGGTCACGGCAAGCAGCAGGAACCGAATATTCTGCGCGATCCACGCGCAGCCGCGGACGACCCAGCGCTGCCGCTCTGCCCAGGCGCGCTGCAGCGACCCCGGGATGTCCCCCCCACGACCCGCGAGTGCGCGCAACAGCGCGGCCGTCCGTGGGAAGAGCAGCGCCTGGCGCCGGATGTAATCGCCGTAAATCCAGGAGTACAGACGCGTGACGAGCGACGTCCCCGGGGCATCGCGGAGTGCTCCGGTATGTCGAGCTCGCTGCCTTTACCGACCGCGAAGTGGAGATATGCCTGGCGAATGAAGTCGGCGCCCGCAGCCTGATACGAGTGCGACGCCAATGCCGCGAACGCCAAGACCACGCCGCCCCACCCCCATCCCGACACGTACAAGCGCGCGCCGAGGTGCCCGTACAGGCTGACGAATCGCCCCGTGTCCGCGAGGCCGTCCAGGATTCGTCCGAGACGGGTTGAGGTACCGCGCAACCGGGCGAGCTGACCATCGGCGCTGTCGAAGATGTCCGACACGACAAACAGGGCGACGCCGCCGGCGTTGATCCACGCGCTGGCGTACCACATCAGATGTCCCGCCATCACGCCCAGCACGAGACTGACGAACGTCACCGCGTCGGCCGAGATCCTCGTCGGCAGCAGTGCATTCGCCAAGCGCCAGCCGACCGGTCCGAAGAACCAGCGATCTGCCCACTCCTCGACGGCGGGGCCCTTACTCGCGTACACGCGCGGTGGCCTCTTCGAGCACGGACTTGATCGCGCCGAGCGCTTCCATCGCCTGTTCGTCGGTGATCACGAGCGGCGGGTTGATCCGCACTTCGGGATTGTAGATCATCGCGATCACGCCGCGGCGCAGCAGTGTGTCGAAGATCCAGCGGGTGATCTTTTTGTCGAGCAGCTTGCGGGTGCCCGGCACGACGAGGTCCAGGCCGAGCATCAGCCCGCGGCCGCGCACGTCGCTGACGATCGGGATCTCGCGCTCCCACGCCCGCATTGCGGCGAGCATCGCGGCGCCGAGGCGGCGACTGTGCTCCACGAGGCCCTCATCGACGATCGTCTGGATCGTGACGTGAGCCGCGGCCGCGGCGAGCGGGTTGCCGCCGTAACTGGACGAGCTGCCGCTCGGATTGGCCCACGGTTTTGAAAACGCGATCGGCTCGCGGATCACGATCCCGCTGACCGGGAAGCCGCCGCCGAACCCCTTACCAACGAGCAGCACGTCGGGGACGATCGCGTCGTGCTCGACGGCGAACATTTTGCCCGTGCGCCCGAAGCCAGTGATCATCTCGTCGCAGATCAGCAGCGCCCCGATCTCCGTCGCGAATGCGCGCAGCTCGCGCAAATAACCGGGCGGCGGGATGACATTGCCCGCCGTGCCCTGCACCGGCTCGACGATGATCGCGGCGATGTCGTTCGTCGTCTCCGCGGCAATCTTGGAGCGCAGGAAATCGACGCAGTGCCAATGGCAGGACGGGAACGTCTTGCCGAAGGCGCAGCGCGCGCAGGACGCATAGGGGCTCGAGTAATTGCCGGGGGCGAGCGGGCCCAGGCCGTGCTTAAAGCTGCCCGACAAGAGCGGCAGTACGCCGCCCGTCTTGCCGTGAAAGCCGCCCCAGAACCCGACGATCTCGTGCCGGCCGGTCGCCGCCTTCGCCAGGCGCACCGCCGCTTCCACCGCTTCGGCGCCACTCGAATACAGCTGGGTGCGATTGAGATCGCCCGGCGCGAGGCTCGCGATCAACTGCACCAGGGCAGCGCGATGCTCCGACGTGAAGCTGCCGACATGCACGCGCTCGAGCTGCCGCGACATTTCCGCGACATAGCGCGGGTGGGCATAGCCCAGGCTCGCGACGCCGACGCCGGCGAGCAGATCGACGTAGCGATTGCCGTCCACGTCCCAGAGAATCGCGCCTTCGCCGCGGTCCATGCACAGTTTGCTGAAGAGCGCGACGCTCTGTGTTCCGGGCGCCAGGTACTGGGCCTCAGCGTCGAAGACACGCTGTGATTGAGACAGGGTTGCAAGGTCTGTCATGCAGTCTTTCGGGTTGCGGCTTTCTCGTCGATGTACGCGGAAATGGCGGTGGCCGCCGCGATGCGCACCGGCGCGAAGCTGGGCCAGTCGTTGAGGTCGATCAGCACCGGTTCATCGGGCTCTGGGAATGCCACATCGCCGCCGAACACCTCCAGGCCGACCGCCCGCGCCGCCGCAAACACCACGGCCCTGAAGCGGTCTTCCACGATGTCGAGCCTCGCGTCGCGCGGCCCATCGGCGGGATACCAGGAGAAGAAACGGCCGTCGGCGACGGCGTAGAACTTCACGATCGGACCTGCGACGTGCGCCTGCAGCGCCACGCGGGAAACTCCGCGGCGCGCGAATGCCGCGATGGCATCGGTCACGCCGGCTTCCTTCGCCGCCACCACATCGGCGCTGGTCTCGGCGTGCACGTCACCGCGCTTGACCCAGACGGGCCGCCCGTCGCCGTTGAGCTGATGCACGAGCGGAATGAGCGACTCGGGATCCGCCGTGGGCACGATGAGCGTGCGCGGGAACGGCAGTCCAGCGGCCGCCATCCGCGACACCAGACGATGCCGGTGACAGTTGAGGACACTCTGCGGCGGATTGACCGCGAGCGCCTCCGCGGGCACGAGATCGATCAGGCGCTCCGAGGCCACGGGGCCCTGGCACATGTTCACGTACAGCTCTGCGGCCGGCAGGCGGCCGGCCGCCACATCGGCTTCGTCGGCACGCGTTACCGACCACCCGCGCCGCTCGAGCATGGCGACGGTGTCGTCGAGAATCGCCGTGTCGTTGCAGCGGTGCGCCGCCGGCGAATACGTGGGATTGCGGTACAACGCGACGAGCCGCTTCACAGGGCTGCTTTCGCCGCTGCAAGCCACGACTCGGCGGCATCCAGATCACGCTTGTGGTCGAGGTCGATGATGCGCGGCACTTCGACAGTCGCGACAGGCACCTTCAGCTCGACGAGGAGTTTGAGGAAGGCACGCATCCGATGGAGTGAGGCGACAGCCAGGCCGGCGAGGCGCCGCGCGACCGGACTAAAGCCGTACACGCCACCGCTGACCACCGGCGCCCCAAGGGAAGCGGCGGGAGCGCGGTCCGCGATGTCAGTCGCGAACCCGGCCGCGTCCCGGGTCACGTAGACGGGCAATTCGTCGTCGACAAAGGGTGTCACAGCGAGCACCGCTAGTGACCCCGTCGCAAGACGCCGCGTCACAGCTTGGTACAGTCGCTGCCAATCGGCCTCCGGCATTACCGTGTCGACCATCGAACAGAACACCGGTCCCGCAGGCACGACGGTGAGACCCGCGACCAGCGTGTGGAGCGATGAAGGCGTGTGGCAAGACCTTACGATCACGTTCGGGCCGGCCCGCGCGGACCACTCTGTGGGAATACCATCGCGCACCATGCAGGTGACGGTCTCGCAGCCAAGTGCACCGAACGTCTCGACCAGGTGCAAGATCTGTGGCCGGCCGGCGACCTTGACCAGGGCCTTCGGTGTGTCCACGCCCTCGGCCGCGAGACGAGAGCCGCGTCCCCCCGCGAGGATCAGTCCCTGCATCATGAGTCGAGCACCGCGGCGAGATCGGACAGCGTCTTCAGACGCACCGTGGGCAGTCCCGCTTCTGGAGACTTGTCGGTGTCGGGCGCGAGCCACGCCGTGGACAAGCCGAGCGCGGCCGCCGGGCGGATGTCGGCGTCGAAGTTGTCGCCGACCATCCAAGCCGGCGTGGCGACGAGTCCCGGCCACGTGAGCGCATGCTGGAACAGACGCGAATCGGGCTTGTTGACGCCGACGCGTCCCGAGTCGGCGACGACGCTGAAGTACTTCATCAATCCCAGCTCTTGCAGGCAGAGCTCGAGATTGCCGGTAAAGTTGGAGACGACACCCAGGTGATAGGACGGCTGCAGCCGTTCGAGCAGCGCAGCGTTGCGGCGCACGACGGCGCAGGTGGTGGAGTGGAACTGGTCGGCGATGTTCTGCTGGGAAAGCGTCGCGCCGTCTGGAAGCCGGGCGAGGAGCAGTGCCGCCTGCGCATCAATCATGGCGCGAAATCCCAGTTTCTCGATCCCGGAGAAGCGTCCGAGCGCGCGATCCGATTCGCGGAACACTTTCTCGAACGCCACGAATGATTGGCGGCCGCCCGCCGCGCGATAGGCGGCATGAAAACGAACGCTCCAGCGGGCGCCATCCGCGTCCAGTGTTCCGCCGAAGTCGAAGAGTACCAGGCCGCGCACTCGTGCTCGCCACCCCGGGTAATAGGAATAGGAAGGACGCTCTATGGAAGGGTTAGTTGCCCCCGACAACGACCCTGAGACGGCGGGGATGGTCACTGTCAAAACGTCAGTCGCTATGCCCGAAAAACTGTGCCAGCGAGCAGCGCGGCGAGGGCGAGGATTCCGGCGAGGGTCGCGAAGATTGCCTGCTTCCTTCTTAATCCGGCGAAGCTTTCGGGAAGCTCCCCACGGGGATCCACATCGAGCCGGCCCAGCCGCGCCGCTGTCGGCATCACGATCCCGATCGCCACCATAGCGCCGAAGATACCGAACACCTGCATTGCCATGAGCCAGCTCGGCACCGTCGCGACGTGGAAATAGGGCACGGACAGGATCAGACCGCTCAGCACCACGAGCACGGCGCCCGGCCCGATGAGACTGCGAGTCACGACAGCCATCATGCGATAGACGGCGAGTCGCTGATCGGGCGAGAAGGACTTCGCCGTGATGCCGCTCAACATAACGGCCAACCCACCGCCAATCCAGGCGACGAAGCCGATCACGTGGATGAATAGCCAGAACCCTTTCATGTGCCGCTCATGACCTCCGGCAGGGGCTGGCGCCCTGCGAATCCGGCATCGATCTCATGCCAATGCGTGATACGATCTTCGCCGAACTTCCAGCACCAGAGGATTTCGCGCTCGTCGAGGCGCCCGTGGAAGTCGACCAATCCTTCGTCGAATCCCTTGAATTCACAGCCCACCAGCTCCAGCTCGCCGAGGCAGCTGTTGATTCTGCCGGCGACAGCGTCGATTTGGGCCTTGAGATCGACCTGCTCCTTCGATTCGCCCCAATCGGGACGGGCCTGAGCGGCGATCAGCTCATACTGGGCGACGAGATCCTTCCACTGCGGATAGACCGTCAAGATGTCCTGAACCACACGCTTCACCAGGGGAAGAGTGCGGTTGGCTTCGGCCAGAGTGAAAGACTTGTGCGCCATGAGTTATGAGACCGCACTACCCCTCGATTTGGATACCGTCGATCTCTTCAGGATGTGGAATAAACCCCACGACCTTCTTCTCACCGTTGAGAACCACGATCGTTGACCGCACATGATGATCGGTTGGATCCAGTTGCTTCGCGATCTTGTATCCCCTCAGCTCCGTTTCCGGTTTCACAACAGGCGTGTCCGTCCGAGCGTGATCAGCTGCGGAGCAGTCACTCGGATCATGCCCCGCACCCAGGCAGCGCGCGACGATATCTCGATCTGAGATCGTGCCCATGTAGCGACGATCTTTCGGATTATCAACGACGGGAACGACGGAGATGTTTTTCACTCGCATCAAGGCAGCCACTTCCGACGAGGTGGCACCCGCAGCGGCCACCACGGGGTCGGCAATCATGACCTCAGATGCGCGCACGTCGTCTATCCTAATGCCTTTTTGGTCGCCTGATAACCCATCTCGACGTACTCCTGCACCCTGTCGACGGCAAACGTCGCTTCCCCTTCCGCGACCGCGCGGACGTACACCAATCGCGGCCCCCGTGGCCCCCCCCCGTCCTTCGGCCAGCTGGCGATCACCCGTTGGGTCTGGTCTGCCATCATGACGTGCAGCGCTTCGCCGTGCACCCGCACGACGTTGGGGATGCGCGCGACCTGCGGCTTGCCGTCAGTGGACGGCGCGCGCTCGTCGAAGCCCGGACCGACGTCGATCGCGACGATCACGTCCGCATCCGGCTCGAGCGCTCGGGCCGCCTCGATCGGCAAGACGGCGCGCAACCCGCCGTCGGCAAGACGCCTGCCGTCCGCTTCGAGCGGCGGGAAATAGAGCGGCAGCGCGCACGACGCGTACAACGCGTCGCCCAGCTCGATGTCCCTGCCCCGCCGGTCCGACGCGATGCCGCGGCGCTCCGGTCCGCCCAGCAACAGCAACTCACCGCTGTCGAGGTCCGCGGCCGTCACGGTCAGGGGAATGCGCAGGGACTCGAATCGCGTCCGGGGAACGATGCGCGCGATGGCGCGCCGGAGCGCGGATGCGGGAAACAGGCTGCGGGAAAACAGGCCCGTGACGAGCACTCTGGGATCGAACGGCGCGATGTCTTTGCGCCGCAGACCCATGGCGCGGCGCCGCACCTGATCGAACGGCATCCCCGAGGCGAGTGCCGCGCCGATGACCGAGCCCATGGACGTCGCGATGATGTGGCTGGGAACGAGCTCGGCCTGCTCGAGGGCGCGAAACGCTCCGGCGTGGGCGATGGCCTTCGCCCCACCGCCGGACAGCACCAGAACGACTTTACTCACCCCTGCCTTGATCGTAGCGGCGTTCCATCACCCGTTTCGCCCGCCGTTTGCTCGCCCGCTCATAGCGCCGCTTCTCGTCGGGAGTCTCCGGAACGACGCCCGGGACCTCCGTCGGCTTGCCGTTCTCATCGAGCGCGACGTAGGTGACGTAGCACGAATTGGTGTGGCGCTTGTCGCCCGTCAGCACGTTCTCGGCCAGCACCTTGACGCCGACTTCCATTGAAGTCCTGCCCGCGAAGTTGACGCGCGCCAGCGCGGTGACCAGCTCGCCGACATGGATCGGCTCGCGGAAGTCGACTTTGTCGACTGACACGGTGACGCACTCGCGATGCGCGTGGCGGATGGCGGAAATCGCAGCCACCTTGTCCACCAGCGCGAGGATGAAGCCGCCGAACACATTGCCCATGATGTTGGCGTGCTGGGGCAGCATGAGCTCGGTCAGTATCGCTTCGGACTCGCGCGGGTGCCGGGTTGGCCCGGACGGTTTGGGCATCAGTAGTCGACCGGCCGCAGATAGAATTCGCCGATTGCAGTTTGGGACAGGACGGCCACCGTGGGAAGGCGGCGCTTCCAGTGCGTCGAGTCGAGCCGCTGCCGCACGATCTCCACCTCTTCCTTAGTAAAGCCCGCCCCTTTCGGCTCCTCGCCCCGGATCAGGTGATAGAGAATGCGGTCGGCGTTGACGTACGAAACGCCCAGGTCGCCCTCATCGGTCTGTCCTTTGATGAGGTCGGCCGTCGCCGGCTTGCTGACGATCTCCTCCGGCACGCCGACATGCCGCGCGAGAGCCCAGACCTGCGTCTTGAACAGATCCCCGAGCGGATTGACCGGCGGCGCGTCGTCCCCGTGCCACGTGAAGTAGCCGAGCAGCCGCTCCGACTTGTTGCTGGTGCCGAGCGGGAGGGCCGTGTGCTTGGCGGAAAGATCGAACAGCACGATCATGCGCTCGCGCGCCATGATGTTGCCCAGGCGGTGCGGGTCGTGGTTGCCGACCTGCTTCAGCAGGCCATCGACGGCGTCGGAAATGTCCACCGTGAGCGCGGGGATGCCGAGCTTGTCGATGACGAGCTGCGCGTGCTCGAGACTCTCGGGACTCGACGTGCGATACGGCATCCGCACGGCGATGACGTTCTCCTTGCCGAGCGCCTCAGCCGCGAGGAAGGCGGTGAGCGCGGAGTCCACGCCGCCGGATAGACCGACCAGCCCTTTCGTGAATCCGCGCCGGCGCGCGACTTCGTCTTTCAGGAAACTCACCAGCCATTTGCGCGTCAACTCGGGATCGATCGCGAGCGGATCCTCGACTGTGTGCGACGGTGCGACGATGGGTTCCCGGGAAACGGGAGACGGGACACGGGAAACGGCAGACCCATTTGTGGCGGGGTCGAACGCGACGGTCGCATGTCCCGTCTCCCGTTTCCCGAGCCCCTTCGTCAGTACGGGCAAGGCACTGTGTAAATCGGCGAGCAGCGGCGAATCCGAGCGCGCAGCCGTCAGCGAGTCGAGATCGACGTCCGCTGTGAGCAGCGCTTCCTCGAACAGCGGCCCGCGGGCGATCACGCGCCCCGTCGGATCGATCACGGCGGAAGCGCCGGGGAATCCCTTGCCCCCTTCGAACCCGACGAGATTGGCGAGCGCGACGAACACGCCGTGCTCTTCCGCAATGCCGCGCACGATCCGCTCCCAGCGCACGACCGACGCGGGGAGCGTCACGCCTTCACAGTCCTCGTCCTCACCGAGTCCTCGCGCCGGAGACGCACTCGGCACGATGATCAGCTGCGCGCCCGCGAGCGCGGCGACCGTCGCCGCGAGCGAGTGCCAGGCGTCTTCGCAGATGAGGATCGCGGCGTTGCCGCCCCAGCTCGTCTCGAACGACCGCACGCCGTCCTGGCCGCGGTCGACGAAGCGCTCTTCGTCGAACACGCCGTACGTGGGCAGGAACACCTTGCGATGGACGTGCCGGATCTCGGGCGTCTTGTTGCCGAGCGTCACGTACAGCGCGGAATTGTAGATGTGATTCTGGAACCGCTCGTAGAAGCCCACGACGACGTCGACCGGCGCGCCCGTGTAGCCGGCCGCGAGATCGCGAGCGAGCGAGCCGGCTGTGACGGCAAGCTCCTTCACGCCGCCTTCCACGAAGTAGCCCGACGTCGCCGTTTCGGGGAACACCACGAGATCGGGTGTGGGGTCGAGCTGCGCGGCCTGGCGCACGACGGCGCCGATGCGGGCGACGTTGTCGGCGTACTCGCCTTTGGTGGGCCTGAATTGTGACAGGGCGATGCGAATGTGCGACATGCCGGGAAAGATACGTAGGGGCGCAGCATGCTGCGCCCCTACGGCATCAATGCCTTCAGGCTTACCGGCTCGCCTTCGTCGGCGAACCGATAGCTTCGTTATCCGCCGGCAGCGCGTCGCGGCCGCTCTGAATCACGGCCACAGCTCTGAACGTCACCTTACCGAGCACCGCGTCGTCGGACGTGAAGGTGTAGCTGAAATCAAAGTTCGTCGTACGGTTCGCGCTGCGCAGCGCCACAAACTGCTCCAGGGCGCCGATCTGTTGGTAGCCACCAAAGCCGGGCACGCTCTTGAACAAGAGGACGGTAACCGTCTCGGGATACCGATTGCTCGTCACCCCGACGCTGATGTTGCGCGTCTGTCCGGAGCTCGCGGCGTTGGGCACGGTAAACCTCGTGATGGCGACGTCGTGCGTCCGCACCTGGAGCACCCGCGAAATCGAGGCGCTGCGCCCATCGAACGTTGTGACGGTGAGCCGCACCTGATAGTCACCATCGGCTGCGTAGCGATGGGTTGGAGATTGGACGTTACTGGACCCTCCGTCGCCAAA
>DASZCG010000348.1:0-5954 GCA_035943355.1 Gemmatimonadales bacterium | reverse complement strand
GGCTTGATTCATTCAACGACATCGCCTCGCTTACGGCTTGTGCGCCGGAGCCTTATGGGCGGGGGCGGGGGCGGGGGCCGGGGCATGGGCGGGGGCGGGCGCCATGTGCGCCTTTGCTGTGTCGCCCATCATCATGTGCGTCGTGTCGGCGGGCGCCATCTTCATCGAGTCCGCCATTTTGCCTGCGTCAGCCGGCGGGGTCGCATTGCTCTGCTGCGCCTTCTTACATGCGCCTGCGGCCATGACAACGAGCGCCATGACCAATGCGATGCGCTTCATGCTTTCTCCTGTTAAGGGCCCTGTGGGTCGGAAGTGACGGCGAAACGTACATATGGGACCTGCACAGTCAAGCATCGCTAAGTTATAGCAATTATGCTCTCTTCCGACCGTCGTACCTTCCTCGGTTGGCTCGCCACACTTCCCGCGCTGCGACGTGCGCTGGGCGAAACGCAACAGCAACCGACAATCGAAATGCGGCCGACCGCGCTGTTTCAGCAGCCCGACGGCCGCAAGAACATGGTGCGCGTCACGATCGCGGGGCTCGGCGCGCCCGCCGCTCGCGCGCGAGTCACCGATCGCCGCGGCGCGCTCGTCGGCACGGCGGGTCTCCTCCCGTCCCCCGAGGGCACCACGCTCGGCGGCGAGCTGTGGGTGCCGCTCTCCGAGCCGTCGGATTTTCAGGTCGACGTCGAGGTGGGAAAGGATCGCGTCGCGCACCGGCGCGTCCGCCTCACGCCCCCGAAGCGCTGGACGCTGTACTGGCTATCCTCGATTCACACCGACGTCGGCTACACCGATCTGCAGGAGCGAGCGCTCGAGATTCATCGCAAGAATCTCGACGCCGCGCTCGCGCGGCTCGCAACCAATCGCGACTTTCGCTTTACCGCCGAGTGCACGCTGCAGGTGTTGTCGTTCCTCGAGAACCGGTCAGCCGACGCGGGTGACGCATTGCTGCAGGCGATTCGCGACGGCAAGATCGCCTGGCACGTGCTGTTCGCGAACATGCTCACCGGCCTGCTCGATCACGAGACGTTTGCGCGACTCGTGTGGCCCGCTGGCAGGCTCGCGCACGAGCGCGGGCTGACGTTTTCGACGGCGCAGATTACGGATGTGCCGGGACAGGCGTGGACTCTTCCGACCCTGCTCGCGGCAAGCGGTGTGAAGTACCTGGCGAGCGGCGCGAACCCCGACCGCGCCGTTCCCCTGCTCCCGGCAACGCCGGGTGGCGAAGGCACGGTCTACCCGCAGCTGTATTACTGGGAGGGCCCCGACGGCGGTCGCGTGCTGCATTGGCGGGGGCACCATTACGGCGACGGCTCTCGCTTTGGCTTCGATGTCGGGCCCGAGGAAATGGCCCACCGGCTCTCGGATTGGCTCCTCAATCAACCCGCCCTGCTCGCGCAGAACTGGCCGTATGACAGCGCACTGCTGTACGGTGCGGATTCGCAGGACAATGCCCCTATGAAGGAGGCGATGGTGGCCAACCTCCAGGAATTCGGCCGCCGCTACCTCTTCCCCCGCATCATTGCCGGGCGTGCCGAGGATTTCTTCCGCGACCTCGAGCGCCGCTTTGGGCCGCGCATCCCGATCCGCCGCGGCGACACCGGGCTCTATTGGGAAGACGGCGCCGCCTCGACTGCCGCGGAGCTGGCAATCTTCCGCGCGGCCCAGCTGCGGGCGCGCGCGGCGGAAATCGTGAGCCTGTGGGATGATCGTATCGAGCCACGCGCAGAAGACGCGCTCGCGCAGCGGCGCGAACGGGCCGGCGAACGGAGCGGCATGTGGCGAGATCTGCTCCTGTTCGGCGAGCACACGTGGGGCGCCGACGTCAGCGTCTCCGACCCCACGTCGCGGCAGACCATTGCGCAGTGGGAGTACAAGCGGCGCTTCATCGACGCCGGCTCCGCCGCCGCCCGCGACCTGTTGAGCGACACCCTGCTCCGCCTCGGGCGGGCGACCCGCGCGGGCCGAGGACGCCTCGTGTTCAATGCCGGAGCGTGGGAGCGCACCGACGTCGCCCGTGTCCCCGGAGGCGCCGGTAAGTCGCTCACCCAGGAGGGCCGAGAGCTCCCCTCCGTCGACCTCGAAGACGGCGATGCCCTGGTGCTGTTCCGCGACGTGCCGCCGCTCGGCTATGTGGCGCTCACTGAATCCGATCGCGAGTCCCGCGCCCCCGCATCCGACGGCGAAGCGCTCGACGCGAACGCCGGCGGCTTCAAGGTTCAGCTCGATCCCGCCAGCGGCGCGATCCGTTCGCTGGCGGGACCTGACGGCAAGGAGCGGGTCAAACCGTCCGACTGGTCCGGCGTGAACCAGCTCGTGTACGCCCGCGGTGGCGAACGCAGCGCGCTGTGGACCAGCAGCAATCGCGACGATCTCAAGAACGCGCCACAGCTCGAGATTACACAGGCGAAGCTCGTGCGCGCACGGCGTGAGAAACTGCCCGGCATCGGCGTGCGACTCGTAACGGAGCGTTCGCTCGAGGGACTCACATCCCTCGTGTCGACGGTCACGCTGTACGACGAGCTGCCATGGCTGGACATCGAAAACCGGATCGTGAAGACCGCGACGCTGGCCAAAGAGGCCCTCTACGTCGCGTTCCCGTTCGCCTTCCTGAAGCCGACCGTCGAGGTCGAGGTCCCGCTCGGCCGCATGACGGTCGAGCGCGACCAACAGCCCGGCAGTTGTCGCGACTGGTACTGTCACACGCATTGGGTGTGGCTGCACGAAGGATCCGACGGCGTCCTGTGGAGCGCACCCGACACACCGCTGTTCACGTTGAACGACCTGTTTCGTGGCGCGTGGCGGCGCAGCATCGTGCCGGATGGCACGCTGTTCGCCTACGCGATGAACAACTACTGGCATACGAACTACGCGGCATCGCAGAGTGGCCCCGCGACGTTCCGGTTCAGACTGTCGCTGCTCGCGCCCGGCGACGCCGCCGAGCCGGTGCGCCGCGGCTGGGCCGCCTGCGACCCACTCTACCTCAGCCCATCGTACAGCAACGACACACCCGGCCCGTTGATCGGCAAGGATCGCGCCCTGTTCTACGCGGACAAGAACCTCATGATCGTCGGGGCCAAGCCGGCCGACGACGGCGACGGCGCCATCGTGAAACTGCTCGACGTGGCCGGGCAGGCGCGGTCGGTCGGCATGTGGCCGGCCGCCTACGCGTTCAAGCTGGCGCGCCGGACGAACATCGTCGAACAGAACGGGGATCCGATCGCGGTCGGCGCCGACGGAAGAGCGAGTGTCGATGTGGCGGCGTGGGGCGTCGCCGCGGCGCGGCTGTCTACACCCGCTGAGGGTGGGGGCTCCTGAGCAGCGCGCGGGGCGAAGTCGAGTTCGCGCCGAAAGACGTCCCGCTGCGCGATGACGTCCGCACGCTGGGTGCTCTGGTCGGTGACGTGCTGCGCGAGCAGTGCGGCGAGCAGTTCTTCCAGCTCGTGGAGCGCGCCCGCCGTGCCGCAATCGCCGCGCGCGCAGACGAGCTCGAGGCGCTGGTCAAAGGCTTGCCGGCGCGCGATGCCGAAACCCTGATCCGCGCGTTCACCGCGTATTTCGAAGTCGTCAATCTCGCCGAGCGCATCCATCGCATCCGGCGCCGGCGCGACTATCTCCGCGGCGCCGCCGACCCGCAGGAAGGCAGCCTCGCGGCCGCCGCTCGTCACCTGGCCGCCGCAGGCGTCAGTGCGGCACAGATCGTCGCGCTGCTCCAGCGGCTGCTGGTCGAGCCGGTGTTCACCGCCCACCCCACCGAGGCAACGCGACGCACGCTGCTGGAAAAGGAACAGGTGATCGGCCGGTTGCTCGTGGAGCGGTTGGATCCGTCGCGCACGCCGGACGAAGAACGCGCCGCGCTGGCGCGAATCCAGGAAGAAATCACCGCCACGTGGCAAACCGATCCTCAGCCGTCGGCGCGCCCGACCGTGATTGACGAGCTCGAGAACGTGCTCTTCTACCTGACCGACGTCGTCTACCGGATCGTCCCGCCGTTCTCGGAAGAGTTGGAGCAGTCGGTCCAGCAGGCGTTTCGGATCGAGGCACCCGCGCGGCCAGTGGTGCGCTTCGCGTCCTGGGTCGGCGGCGACATGGACGGCAATCCCCATGTGGGTGCCGGGACGCTGCGGGCGGCGCTGGGGCGACAGCGCGAGCTCGCGCTCGGGCGCTACCGTCGCGAGGCGACGGAGCTGGCGAGCCGGCTGTCGCAATCAGGCGCGCGTACCGGCGTGAGCGACGCAGTACGTGATCGCGTGGCGACCTACAGCGCGCAATTCCCCAAGGTGCTCGCCGAGGTTCCCACGCGCTATTCCGACATGCCCTACCGCGTGTTGTTCAGCCTGATCGCCGCACGCCTGGACGCCACGCGGAGCGACGCGGCCGGCGGCTACGCCGGGGCCAGCGAGCTCGAGCACGATCTTGGCGCGGTCATCGCGAGTCTGCGCGCCCATCGGGGTGAGCACGCGGGACTCTTCGGTGTGCAGCGCTTCCTGTGTCGCGTCCAAACGTTCGGCTTCCACCTGGCGACGATCGACGTCCGGCAGCACGCGCAGGTGCATCGGGCCGTGCTTGCCACGCTGCTCGCCGATCCGCAGTGGATGTCCCGCGCCCCGGCCGATCGCGCCACGCGGCTGCGGCGGCTGCTCGAGCGCGGCGAGAAGCCACCGGGATCGGCAGACGAACAGGCGACACGCACGCTGGAGGTGTTCAAGGCGATCGCGGACTGCCGCGCACGGTTCGGGCCACATGCCGTGGGACCGTACATCATCAGCATGGCACAGGGCCTGGATGACGTGCTCTCCGTGCTGGTGCTCGCCTGTTGGGGCGGGCTCACGGCGGAACACCACGTGCTGCTCGATGTCGCGCCCCTCTTCGAGACAGTCGCCGCTCTCCAGGGCGCTCCCGAAGTGATGCGCTCACTACTCGCCGATCCCTGGTACCGCGCACACCTCGCCGGGCGCGGATTGCAGCAGATGGTGATGATCGGATACTCCGACAGCAATAAGGACGCGGGGATCGGTGCGGCCCGCTGGGCGCTGCAGCAGGCTCAAGCCGGAATGGTCGAGACAGCTGAATGCGCGCAGGTCGATCTCACGTTCTTCCACGGCCGGGGGGGAACGGTCAGTCGTGGCGGCGGGCGAATCACCAGCGCGATCCTCAGCGCGCCGCGTGGCTCGGTGCGGGGACGGTTTCGGCTCACGGAGCAGGGTGAAACGATCAACGCGAAGTACGGCCTCCGGGGCGTCGCCATGCGGACGCTGGAGCAGACGGTCAGCGCGGTCATGCTCGCGACCGCCCGGCCCCCTGTCCCGGATGCTCGGGAGGCCGAGTGGGCCGGCATCATGGACGGCATCGCGCGCGACAGCCACGCGGTCTATCGCGCGCTCGTGTACGATGACGCGAACTTCGTTGAGTACTTCCACCTGGCGACGCCGATCGACGTCATCCAGCGAATGGAAATCGGGAGCCGCCCTGCGTCGCGTCCCGGTAACGACCAACAGACGCTCGAGATAGCAGGACTACGGGCGATTCCGTGGGTGTTCGCCTGGACGCAAAGCCGCCATCTCCTGCCCGGCTGGTACGGACTTGGCACAGCGTTGGATCGCGCGACGGAGCGGCACGGCTCGGCACATCTGCACGAGATGGCGCGTGACTGGCCGTTCCTGCGTGCGCTGATGGATGATGTAGAGATGGTGCTCGGCACCGCGGACCTGTCCATCGCGGCGCGATACGCGGGCCTCGCCGGGGAGCTGGGGGATCGCTATTTCCCGTTGATTCGAGCGGAGTTTGATCGCACCGTCGCCCACGTGCTCGCGCTGAAACAAGAGAAGGCGCTGCTCGATTCCGATCCGGTACTGCAGCGCTCGATTCGACTGCGCAATCCGTATGTCGACCCGATGAGTCTGTTACAAATCGACCTGTTGGAGCGGTGGCGTGCTGAGGGACGCGGGGGG
>DASZCG010000347.1:0-3440 GCA_035943355.1 Gemmatimonadales bacterium | reverse complement strand
AGCCAAAGGTGCCGCGCGCACCTACAACCAGGTTCATGTTCTGCGCAAGCTGACGCCGGGCCGCCGGCGCGTGAGCATCTACGTGTGCTGGAGTTATCCCGGCGAGGCGAACCGCGACGTCACCGCGCTCGACAATCGCTTTTCCACGATGACGGAAGTACGCCGCGTCGAGTGGCCGAGTTGGGAAGGGCCCGAGTGGTCGGACCCGAATGTGTTCAGTCAGGGCATCGCGGGTGCCCTGGAGTTGTTCTTCCGCGCCTGGCTGCCGTTCCAGCAACTCGTCGGGGAGGTCACCGGGCACGTCGTCCCGGTGTTCCAGCGCGTGGATCAAGCCGGGTATCGTCTCCCCCTCGATGAGCGCGTGCTGTCGGATGTCGACACGCTGTTCGTGTTCGGTCTCGACCACCTGCTCACCGAACAGGAGGCGTCACAGGACGAGGTCAAAGCCGTCCGACAGTGGCTCGAGCGCGAAGGCACCTGCATCGTGCTGGGGCCGCATCACGACGTCGGTATCTCGGCCGATCTGAACGAACGCGCGATGGAGTACGCGCACCACGGCGATGCCCTGGTCCCTCGCCAGCAACGCTTCAGCAAGTACACGCGCTCTTTGATGCGCGGTCTGGGTGTTCCCATCGAGAACCGCTACGGTTTGCGACCTGGAGTCGTCAAGGGAACCCGACAGATCGCGCCGCTCTCGATCAACCGCGACCTCGACAAGCGCGGCTGGCTCGCGGGTGTCACGAATTTCAGTTTCCACAAGCATCTGCCGCACTACGCGGTGACGAGCGACGATGCGAACATGGTGCACGTGCTCGGCCGGCAGCCGATCGACATGTCGAAGCCGCACCCGTTCACGGAGGCGGGGAACACCGAGTTCAACAGCTTTGTGTGGATGCCACCCGCTGGCAAGCGCGCCGGTGAGATCCTGCTCGCAGACTCCACCGTCTTCAGCACGCTGTTCGGCGCCGACGAGAGCCTCGAGCGGTTCTGGAGGAATCTCGTGACGGCGAAGTGAGACGGTCCTTCAGATGAAAGCCGTCTCGTGGCTCGTGTTCATGAGCCTCGCACAGTCGGCAACCGCACAGACGACCACGCCCCTGAGCGGCCACTATCCGCCGGGACAATCGGGAATCCGGGGCGCGGCGACGCCCGATCCCGGGTTCTCGTACACCAACTTCAGCCGGTTTTTCACGAACCTGGAGGTCCGGGACGCCAGCGGTCAGGTGGTCGGAGAAGTCGGCGAGCTGCGCTACGCCAACATCAGCATGATTACCTGGACGACCGCGACCCAAGTGCTCGGCATGAGATACGGCGCCCTCGCGGGAGTCCCGTTCGCGACCGGCAATCTTCAACCCAGCGGCGACGACACCGCATCGTCGGGATTCGGGCTGGGCGACATACTGCTCACGCCGGTCTCACTCTACGGGAAGAGCCACGCGTTCGACTACCAGTTCCAATTCACAGTGTGGAGCGCGTCGGGGCACTTCGAGCCTGGGTCAGCGCAGAATCGCGGCACGGGATTCTGGGCGCTCGTCTACTCGATCGGTGGCGTCTACTACCCGGGGGCGGGGGGGGGCCGGGATGCCTGGAGCGTTTCCGCGGTCGCGCGCATCGAACAGAACTTCGAGCAGAAGACGACGCACATATCTCCGGGTGACGACATCGTGATCGATTGGGGCATCGGGCGTGTCGTGCGCGCCGGGCCGCGCAGGGTGGATGTCGGCGCGTCGGGGTTCGGCACCTGGCAGATCACGGCGCAGAACGGTGGCACGAACGTCGACACGCACCGCTACCGCTACTTGGGCGCGGGACCGGAAGCCAGTATCTCGTTGTCCGGATCACTCGGGCTGCGCGTGCGCGCACACTGGGAATTTGCCTCGCACAACGCCGTCCGAGGCGATAACCTCTGGGTCATTCTCAACTACCGATGGTGACGCTCTCGGGTAGGCCGGCCCCGCACCTCCACGTTCCTTTGTGATACGCTAGCGGGCTTAACCAGTGCTGCGTAACGTACGCGGCCTCATCTCACCGCTGCAGAAGCCGCTCGCCGACCAGTACAAGTGGCACGTGTTCGGCGATAACCCGTCTAATCGGAGAAACCGACCCAATGCGCATCGCCCTACTCCTCTCCACTGTCTGCCTGACTGCGTACGCCACGAAGGCTGTGGCGCAGCAACCTACCGCCCAGCCGAAGCCCGCAGAGCATCACGCCGCAGGCAGCGTCACGCTCGCGCATGTCGCTGGAACGTGGACAATAGAAAGCGCGGTAAAGACCGCTGACGGCAAGGACACCTCCGTCACCTCCGAGCTGGTCGTCCCTGCCGATGGGAAAAGCTTGGTGACCAAGCTCACGGGCCGCGATCCTATCCCGACCCGGATAGTCGCGAGGGGCGGGGACAGCCTAGTCACGGAGGCCGGGCCGTTCCAGAGCGTCGTCCGATCGGGACAGACGGTCACCACGCGTGAAACGCTGCATTTCAAGGGCGACACCCTGTCCGGCACGATCGAGGCGAAGTACGCCAGCGGTGATGTCGTCAAGGGCTTGATCAAGGGCGCACGCAAGAAGTAAGGCGCCTGTCGGGAGGTTCTGCCAGAACCGGGCGGCGCCGCTCACGCGGCCCGCTCGGCGATGGTTAGTCGAGGCCGCGATCGCGCAGCCGGATCACCTCGTCGAGCGAAGGCGTGCCGTACCCATGCGCCTTCACACGCTGAATGAATGCCCTGGTCACCCCATGGTCGCGGGCCCGGCGGAGCTCAGGCAAGGACAGGCGCTCGTACCCCGCCTCCTTGAGCGACCGGATGTAGGACGGATCGACGCCGTGGTCGCGCGACTCCACCAGCTCCTCCGGATTCGACGGCGCATAGCCCGCTTCCTTCATATCCGCGATGTAGTCCCCGTCAACGCCGTGATCCCGCAGGCGCACGAGGTCCTCGGTGCCCAGGTTCTTGTAGCCCGCGCTGTTCAGGGACGCGATAAACTCGGGGTCGACGCCGTGATCCCGCATCCGCACGAGTTCTTCCGCACTCAGGTTCTTGTAGCCTGCGCCGTCCAATGACTCGATGAATTCCCGATCCACACCATGATCCCGCATCCGGACCAGGCTCTCCGGGTCTCTCAGGTGATATCCTCGCGCCCCAATGTCGCGGACGTACTCGAGATCGACGCCGTGCGTCCCCATCCGCGCGAGTCCCCCGGCGGTCGGGCGCTCGTACCCCTGGCGCTGCAACTCGTCCACCAGATCCAGTCCCACGCCCGCCATCGTCATCTGGAACTGCTCCCACTCCGTCGGGGGGGGCGTGATGCCGCGTTTGGCCAGCTCGGCGACGAAAGCGGGATTCGGCTGATAGGTGAAATGGCCCGAGCCCTTGCCGTCTTCGAACCAGCCCTCACAGGTGAGCGTGCCGGCGGACCGCACGATCTTGAAGTGCACCGTAGCTCC
>DASZCG010000346.1:0-7958 GCA_035943355.1 Gemmatimonadales bacterium | reverse complement strand
CCTCCGCAAGACCTTCACCCCGGAGTCGGACGTTTGCTCGCCGATCTCGTTGCCGGCGCTCCAGAGCACGATCGACGGATGATTGCGGTCGCGCTGCACGAAATCGGTCACGTCGCGCTCGCCCCACTCGGCGAAGTAGCGATGATAGCCTTCGGGCACCTTGCCGAACGTCCATTCATCGAACGCCTCGGCCATGACCAGAAAGCCCAGCCGATCGCACAGGTCGAGGAACTCCGGAGCGGGAGGGTTGTGCGACGTCCGGATGGCGTTGGCTCCCATCGCCTTGAGCGTCTGCAACCGGCTCTCCCAGATACGGAGCGGCACCGCGGCACCGACGGCACCGCCATCATGATGCAGGTTGACGCCGCGCAGCTTTACCGGCCGGCCGTTCAAGAGGAATCCTCGATCCTTGTCGAACGCAATGGTGCGAATGCCGAACGTCGTCCTCACCGAATCGGTTACGCGGTTTCCTTCCAGAATGAGCGACCGCAGGACATAGAGATTCGGCGCATCGACCGACCACAGTTTCGGCCCGCGCACCTGGACGCGCTGCTCCACCTCGAGCTGCTGGCCCGGAGGAAGCGCAAACGTGGAGTCCTGGCGGGCAACCTCGCGGCCGCTCGGATCGAGAATTACCGAGCGCAACACCCCGCGGCGCTGAGCACCGTGGTCATTTTCGAGTCGGGTGCGGGTCACGACCCCGGCGTTGGCCGAATCCGCGGTGGACGTGGTGACGGACACGCCCCAGTGTCCGATGTGCAGCGAGTCGGCGAGTGTGAGCCAGACGCGGCGATAGATCCCGCTTCCCGAATACCAGCGCGAGTTGGGCTGCGCCGAGTTGTCGACTCGCACGGCGATCACGTTGGCGCCGGGCTTCAGATGTTTGGTGACGTCATATGCGAAGCTGACGTAGCCGTAGGGTCGCTTTCCGACGTGGACGCCGTTGACCCAGACGTCGCTGTTCATGTAGACGCCGTCGAATTCGAGCCACACTTCGCGACCGCGCGCTGCGGCGGGTAGGGAAACGCTCCGCCGATACCAGCCGATACCGGTGGGGAAGTAGCCGACTCGGCCAGCACCGGGCGCGTCCTGCCGCGGCGTTCCTTCGATGCTCCAATCGTGGGGCACATCGAGCTGGCGCCAGGCATGATCATCGAACGCGGGCTGCTCCGCGCCGCTTGGGTCGCCTAGAGTGAACCGCCAGGCGGAGTCGATGGAGAGCCGCTGCCGCTGGGCGGCACCGGGCGCCGTCAGGACGAGCAGCAGGAGCGTGGCGCTACTGGCGTGTCGCAATGTCGATCGCAAATGCGGATCTCGCGGAGAGGCTCAGGTGAACGGTGCCGGTCGAGTCCACGACGATCGTCGCTCCAGTGAGGAGGTCGAGGTACGTCCCTGCGGCCATTCCCGTCACGATCGAGGTATCGACCGGCGCCGTCCCGTCGTTGATCGCCACGAATCCCTTGCTGCCGCGCGTGAACGCGATGGCATCACCGCCGTTGTCCCACCAGTGATTGATGTCGCTCCCCGCAACGATGCGGCGGAAGCTCACCATGTTCTTGATGTACGGATCGCGGTGTTCGCACACCCACTGGCCGACCGTGACGGCCTCGAAGCTCGTGGCGCAGGAAACCGCCGTGGTCCAGCCGTTCGCATCGGACGGCGGGCCCATGGAGTTGCCGGACGGGCAGTCGAACGCGTAGCTCGAGAGGATCGACGGATACCCGTACGGCTGCGCCAGCATCCATACGTTCGCCAGACGAAACACATTCCCGTCGCGATAGCTGATGCCGCACTGGTGCTGTGTGTCGTGATTCTGCAGGAACACGACGGCTTTGTCGGTGGGCATGATGCCCCACGCCTGCTCGGAAAACTGGTTGCCGGGCGTGCCGTTGGGATTCAGCTGCGAGATGTGCTCGCCGTAGAGCTTGCGGAACTTGTTCCCGACTCCGACGAACGTGAACTCGGTGATGTCGGTTGCGCCGCCCGAACTGTATCCCTCGCCAAAGTAGTCGCGGGGCGAGAGGGCCTCGCCCGCGCCGCCAGAGACCTCGAGGTAAACGTACGGGAGCGGGCTGCCGGCAACAGTCAGAGTGGAATTGACCCGATTCAGGATGTCGTCGAGCTCGACTTGCTGGATATGCTTCGCGGCATCGATGCGGAATCCCGCGACACCGGCGCGAGCGAGTCCGATCAGATAGTCGGCAATCTTCTCTCGCACCGAGGCTAGTCCGGTGTTCAGGTCGGGCAGCGACAATAGCTCGCAGTCCTGCACATTGGCGGCGCTCTGGTAGTCGTCTACGACGCAGGGTGAATGAAAGTCGCTCTCCGTATACAAGCCCGGATAGTTGTACTTCGTATACTGGGTGCCGTTACTCCCGACCCCTGGGCTCGGATAGTTGGTCATGTGGTTGATCACCGCATCGACGATGATCCCCACGCCGGCCGCGTGGCAACGCGCCACCATGTCCGCGAACTCGGCGCCAGTGCCCGAGCGGCTGCGCGCGACGCTGTAGCTCACGGGCTGGTAGCGCTCGCTCCAGTCGTGGGTCGGCACGATGCTGTGTTCCTGGGGCGGCGAGATCTGCACCGCCGTGAAGCCCGCGGGACCGAGGACGTTCTCGCACTCACCGGCGATGTCCGTCCACTTCCATTCGAAGAGATGGACGAAGACGTCGCCCGCGGCCATGTGACCGCTCGGGCGGTACGTCGCGGGTAGCGTCGGCCGCGGCGGCGGCGGGGGGCCCGGCGACACCGAGGTGAGTCCCTTGCTGCAGCCCCCTCCCACGGCGACAAGCACGAGCCCCGCCGTGCAGAGAACACGCGACACGGCGGGGCTCGAAACCAATCGCTGCACCTCTCTTAGTAACCCGTGTTCTGCTTCAGGTTCGGGTTGGCAATGAGCTCGTTGCCCGGGAGCGGATACAGATCGCGCCCGGTCGGCAGCGCCTGGCCACCCACAACGCCGCCCTTCCACGCCCAGAGGTACGCGGCGCTCGAGAACACGCCGAACCGCACGAGGTCAGTGCGGCGGCTAGCCTCGAACATCAGCTCGCGGCCACGCTCGGCCAGAATCGTGTCCACTGCCGGCAGCGCCAGAAAATCAGCGGAGGTGTTTCCGTACGCGCGCTCGCGGATCTGGTTCAAGTACGTCAGTGCGTTTGCCGCGCTGCCGCCACCGCCCCGAATGTTGGCCTCTACATAGATCAGATACGCATCGGCCAGCCGGAAGATCGGGAAGTCAGTGTCCACCATCGTCGTCTGCTGGCCGTTGCCGCCCGCCGATGTCTTGTTCGTGAACTTGGGAGCGGCAATACCATTGGAGTACTGACCGATCGTATCCACGTTGACCTGCTGGCCGGAAGTCCAGAAGAACGACGCTCTTCCGTCGCCAGATCCAAACAGGCTGTACAGCTGCTGCTTCATGCGGTAACCACCCCAGCAATAATCGATGCCATAGGTGCCCGCACTCATGCTGCCACCGCAGCCCGCATGAATCAGGAACGTCATGCCGCCCCACGTCTGCGTGTTGCCGCCGTCCTGAGCCGAGACCAAGATGAGCTCGTGCGACGTGTTGTTGTCGGAAGAGAAGTTGTGCCTGAAGTTGGTCTCCAGGGTGTAACCCGCCGAGATCACTGCTTGCGCCTCGGTGACCGCGCCGGTGTAGTTCGGTGTCCCGGTGTAGACGCCGGCGTTGAGATACAGTTTCGCGAGCAGCATGTGCGCCGCCGTCTTGGTTGCGCGGGCGTACGTCGCCGCGTCGGCCGGACCACCCGTCGGCAGATCCGGGATGATGGCGTTGAGCTCGCTCACCGCATAGGCGTAAATGTCCGCGCGCTGTGCCTGCTGGGGCGGTGTCGAGCCGAGCGCATCGTTCTCGGTCACCAGCGGAATGTTTGCAAACAGATCGATGCCGTGCCAATAGCTCAGCGCGCGGAGGAACCGGGCCTCGGCGCGATACTGGTGCACGTTGGCGATGAGCGCCGGATCGCTCTGGCCGCGCTCGGCGAGCTTCGCGTCCGTGCTCTGCCGCAGGAACTCGTTCACCAGCATGATCTGGTAGAACACGCGATAGTACATGGCGTTGACCATGCTGTTGCTCGCGTCCCACGTGCCGGTGTTCAACGTGGGCAGACCGGGATCGTTCCAGCCGATCACGGCCTCGTCCGTGGGCATTTCCTGCAGGTACCAGTAGAGACGCAGGTACTCACCGAACCCTTCGTCGATGCCCTGGATGTCGGGATTGCCGTCCGGCCCACGCTGTCCGGTGACGATCAAGCCACCGTAGATCTTCGCGAGGAAGGCCAGATAGGAGTTCGGGTCGTTGAAAATGTTGGCGCTCGTGACGGAGCTCTTCGGTGCCACCGTGGGATCGGTGCAGGCGACCGCGGCCACCGACAGGAGTGCCGTGAGACTCAGGATCGAGATTGTGCGGTTCATGGCGTCTCCCTTAGAACCGGGCGCTCAGACCGGTGCTGATGGTCCGTGAGCGCGGATAAATGTTGTTATCGAGGCCGTTCAAGCCTGCGGTGGGATCTACGCCGCTGTAGCCGGTGATCGTGAAGGCGTTCTGCACCGTGCCGTAGAGGCGGAACGGCTGGTTCTTGAGGTTGAACGAGTAGCCGAGGGTGATGTTGTCCATTCGCAGGAACGAGCCATCCTCGACGTAGTAATCGGAGTAATACTGCGGTACCACGAACCCGGTCGTCAGCACCGAGGCGTGGAGATTGCTTGGCATCCCGGAGCCCGTGAGGTTCTGGTAGGCGCCGTTCGCGGATGCCACGTTGTTGTAGACCCAGTTCCCCATGTAGGCCCGCAGCGTGAACCCGCCGTCGAACTTCCCGTAGCTGAGATACGAGGTATGGCCGATGATCCACTTCGGCGACGGATCGTGGAATGGCCGGCGATCGCCATCATTGATCAGGCCGTCGCCGTTCTGATCCACGTACATGTTGGTCGGCGTGGTCGGATCATAGACCGGCTTCCCCTGCGCATCGTAGCGCTGCTGATAGACGAAGAACGAGTTGATCGGCACACCGGGCTGCAGCACCTGGACCAGGTTGCCGACACCGCCGGAAATATTGCCGGTGAGGATCCGGGCCACGCTCTTGCTCGGGTTGATCGCGACGAGCTCGTTTGTATTGTGACTGGCGGTGAAGGACGCGTCCCAGTTCAGATGACCGGGGCGCGGCTCGAAGATGCGGTAGCTCAGCGCGAACTCCAGCCCCGTGTTCTTCATCTTGCCGATGTTGGTCGTGACGAAGTTGCCGAGGTTGGTCCCGGCGGGGACGGGCACGTTGAACAGCAGATCGCTGGTGTTCTTCTGGTACCAGTCGATCGAGCCGCTGAGGCGCTGATTGTTGAAGCCATAGTCGAGCCCAGCGTCATACGCGGCGGTCTTCTCCCAGTGGATGCCCTCATCGACCGCGCTCGGCCGGATCGTGGTGATGAACTGGTTGCCGATCTGCACCTTGGTCAGGACGTCGCTGTACGTGTAGGTGGGATAGTACAGATAATCACCGAAGGCCTGGTTGCCGGTCTGTGCCCATGACCCGCGCAGCTTCAGATCGGACAGGCCCCCGACGCCCTGCATGAAGGGCTCCTGCGAAATCCGCCAGGCGAGCGACGCCGCGGGGAACGTGCCCCACTGATGGGTCGGCCCGAAGCGTGAGGAGCCGTCGCGGCGGACGCTGAATCCCGCGATATAGCGATCGTTGATGTTGTAATTGAGCCGGCCGAAGAACGAGATGAGCTTGAAATCGGTGATGCTCTTATTGTTCGTGATGTTCGTCGCCGGCGGAATGCCGTTGTCGCCGAGGAGGTTGCTCTGCAGCCCTCTCTCCCGCAGCTCAGGGTACTCGGCATGCGACTGCTGGTACGAGTACCCACCCGTGAGGTCGAGCATGCCCGGCCCGTACGCCACCTGCGGCGCGTAATTGAGGTACGTCTCCAGGGTCGAGGTCCCCTGGCTGTTGTTCGCCAGATAGAGCGAACCCTGACCTTGGCGGATCTGCGCGGCGAGGTTGTTCGGGTAGAACGTCTGCCGGTCCGCCTTCGTGAGGTCGTAGCCGAGGTTGAGGTTCGCTGACAGGCCCTCGACGAACGTGGGCCGGTAGCCCGCCTGGATGTTGCCGACGCTGCGCCACGTCGTTCCTTGATCAGAAGCGAGCGCGAGGCTCGCGACCGGGTTGCTGGGCGACGCGTTGGTGGTGTTCCAGTCCCAATACCCGGTCGGACTCGACGGGTTGAGCACCGGCTGCGTTGGCGCCATCGCGGCCGCATTGCCGAGTACGTCGCCCGGCGTGAAGCTATCGACGGAACGCGCACCCCGCACGTTCGTGCTGATGTGGAACCGGTCGTTGAACAGTGACTGCTCGTAGTTGATGCCGAGCGACAGCCGGTCGACCGAGCTCGCGCGGATGATGCCGTTCTGCTTTTGATAACCCAGCGACAGGCGATAGCCCATATCGCCGGTGCCGTTGGTAAGCGACACATCGTATTGCTGGCCGTAGCCTGTGCGGTCGATCTGGTCGAACCAGTTCGTGTTTTGGCCGAGCAGCGAATCGACCCGCGAGGGCGCATACGTCGCGACGGCGTCGGCAAACTGAGCCGCGTTCAGCATGTCCGGCAGCCTGGTCACGGTTGACGCGGACGCGTTCGTGTTGAACTCGACGTGCGCGCCGGAGTGCCCCTTGCCCGACTTGGTTGTGATGATCACAACGCCGTTCGCCGCGTTCGATCCGTAGATCGCGGCAGCCGATGCATCACGCAACACCGTGATGTTTTGGATGTCGGCTGGGTTCAAGTAATTGAGTGGATCGCGGCCGGCGGAGAGACCGCCACCGGCGCCCGTGCCGAGCGGGACGCCGTCGACCACATACAGCGGCTCGTTGCTCGCGGTGGCCGAGGTGGCGCCGCGAATCCGAATCGACAAACCGCCGCCCGGGTCGTTGTTATCGACGACCTGCACGCCGGGAACCTTGTTCTGGATGAGCATCTGCGGGCTGATCACGCGCCCGGGATTGAACTGCGAGTCCGCGACGGACGACACCGCGCCGGTGATGTTGCCGGCGCGCTGCTCGCCGTAGCCTGTCACGACGACTTCGGACAGTGTGACCGCCTGTCCGGTGAGCGCGAGATCGGCGACGACTTCCTGACCGGCCGTCACGGTGACATCGCTCGTCGTCTGAGTGTAGCCGATGACTCTGGCGCGCACGGTCTGCGCGCCGGCCGGGACGCCGGTGATCACGTAGCGGCCGTCGGGCTGGCTCAAAACACTGCGGCCTCCCGCGGCGACGGTGACGCCCTGGAGGCCTTGTTGGGTGGCATTGTCCGTGATGCGTCCGCGGATCGTGCCCGTGGTTTGCTGCGCCTGCAGCGTGTTGGGGTCGATCCAGAGCATCAGGATGGCGCCCATGCAGTACAGTAAAGGTCTCATACGCGTTTCCTCAGGCGGTGACGGAGGCGAGAAATCGGGTGGAATCAAAAGGCGGCCCGGAAACGAGAGTGTCAAGGATCAAAAAGAGGGATAAGTTGAAACATGCGTTACGATCTCTTCAGGAAACGCCTCACCGATGCAGTCGTGAATACGCCGGGCGACGCGACTCCGGAGCTGCGCCAGGCGGTACTCGACCGGGCGATGGGGAGTCGGGACCGCGTACCCCCGGCACTCTGCCCCTACGTCGATACCGTGGCCCGCCACGCCTATCGGGTCACGGACAACGACGTTTCCGCCCTGAAACACGCCGGCAATTCGGAAGACGCCCTGTTTGAGATCACCGTGGCTGCCGCGGTAGGCGCAGCGCTGCATCGCCTGGAGCGGGGCCTGGCCGCCCTCCGTGGCGAGGAGCCTGACTGATGCGCCTCCCGCGTGTCGAGCACCGCCATCGGCTCAAGGAAAAGCTGAAGCTCGGGCTCATCCGCCTGGTGAGCGGCCGGCGGGTGCCCGACGTCGTCAAGAC
>DASZCG010000345.1:0-59271 GCA_035943355.1 Gemmatimonadales bacterium | reverse complement strand
GTTCAGTGCTGACGCCGCGCTAAACCGACGCAGCGTCGAACGAGGAGGGGCACGATGATTCGTGCCCCTCGCTCTTTTCTACGCGGCCGCTCCGTGGCATTTCTTGAACTTCTTGCCACTGCCGCACGGGCACGGGTCGTTGCGTCCGACGCCAGCGTAGGGATTCGCCGCAAACGCCGGCTCGGCCACACCTCCTGCCCTCCGGCCGTCACCACGCTGGACTGACGGTGGCGGAGGCTCGCCGGTGGTGACGAGACCATCCGCCGCGGGTTTCGAGGCGACCATGGGCGTCTGACGACGGCTCGCTCCCGGCAGGCCACCCGCCGGTCCCGTCACCCCGCGACTGGGACCGCGTTGCATTCCGGGAGGCGGTGGCGGATCGACCTGGATCTGCAGCTTGAGCCAGCGCTCGGCGAACGTAGCCTGGAGATCGTTCATCAAGCCCACGAACATCTCGAAGGCTTCCTGCTTGTACTCGACCAGGGGGTCCTTCTGTCCCCAGGCGCGATAGTAGATGCCTTCGCGGAGCTGATCGAGGTCGTACAGATGGTCTTTCCACTTTTCGTCGCTCACGCCGAGCGTCACGTGTGACAACGCCTGCTCGTCGAGCTTCGTCGCACCGATGCGCGACTCGATATCGCGCAAATAGCGGAGCTTTTCCTGGAACGCGTCGCGTCCCGCGTGTTGCGCCGCGCGCACCAGCTCCTCGCGCGTCCTGACCTTGGCGGGATCGGTTACGCCCGGGATCGAGATCAGGAATTTCTGCAGGAACTCGGTTTCGATCAGCTCGCGGTCCCACCGCCCGGGATCGTCGTACTGCGCGATCAAGCCGTCGGCCAGACGCTCGACCGCGCCGTCGATCATCCGCTGGGCCTCGGCCTTCAGCTCTTCACCGCCTTCGAGCGCATAGAGCCGCTGCGAGTAAATGACCGCCCGCTGCTCGTTCATGACTTCGTCGAACTGCAGCAGCCGCTTGCGAGCCTGGAAGTTCTGCAGCTCGACGCGCTTCTGCGCCTGACCAATGGCGGCCGTGACCCATGGGTGGGTGATGACCTCACCCTCCTCGGCGCCGGTGCGGTCCATGATGCGCGCAATCCGGTCCGACCCGAACAGCCGCATGAGGTCGTCTTCGAGCGACAGGTAGAAAATGCTCTGGCCGGGATCGCCCTGGCGTCCCGACCGGCCGCGCAGCTGGCGGTCGATGCGCCGAGCCTCGTGCCGCTCCGTCCCGATGATGACGAGGCCGCACGGGGGATCTTCATTGCACTTATGCTCTTTCAGCTGGGCGTCGGTAAAGTCGGGCTTTTCCAACATCTGGCCGAACGGCGCCTCGCGCGACTTGATGCCGCACACCTGACACTTCTTGACGCCGGGGCCGAGTTTGATGTCGGTGCCGCGGCCCGCCATGTTGGTCGCGATCGTGATCGAGCCGGGCTGTCCCGCCTGCGCGACGATCTCCGCTTCGCGCTCATGGTACTTGGCGTTCAGCACCTCATGCTTCAGCCCTCGCCGTTTCATCAGACGGGCCAGCGTCTCCGACACATCGACGTTCGTCGTGCCCACCAGAATCGGCAGACCCCGCTTATGCTGGCGCTCGACCTCTTCCATGATTGCGTCGTACTTCTCCTTGCGCGTCTTGAAGACGAGGTCGTGTTTGTCCACGCGCCGCACCGGCCGGTTCGTCGGAATCACCGAGACGTCGAGCTTGTAGATCTGATGGAATTCGGTTTCTTCCGTCTCGGCGGTGCCCGTCATGCCGGCGAGCTTCTCGTACATACGGAAGTAGTTCTGAATCGTGATGGTCGCGAGCGTCTGGGTCTCCTCGCGCACCGTCACGCTTTCCTTCGCCTCGACCGCCTGGTGCAGACCGTCGGACCAGCGGCGGCCCGCCATCAGCCGGCCGGTGAACTCGTCCACGATGAAGACTTGCCCGTCCTGCACGACGTACTCGACGTCCTTCTCGTACAGCGCGTGCGCTTGCAGCAGCTTGTGGATGATGTGCAGCGTCTCGCTCTTCGCGGCGTACTCGGCTTCGACGACGCGGCGGCGCTCGATTCGCTCGGCCGGCGTCAGATCCTGATCGTGCTCGAGCTCGTGTACGGCGTGCGAGATGTCGGGCACCACGAACAGCGTCGGATCCTGCGGGGACATCGTTTCGACGCCCTGATCGGTCAGGTGCACCGAACGGCCGCGCTCGTCCATGACGAAGAACAAGTCGTCCTCGACGTCCCGCATCTTCTGGTCACGCGCGGGAAGCTTGCGGTCGGCGAGGCGGTCGAGCTCGACCCGCTGCACGAGCTGCTTGACACCTTGTTCGTTGAGCAGCTTCAGCAGCTTCTTGTTCTTGGGCATGCCCAGCTGCGCCTTGTAGAGCAGCTTCGCGCCCTCGTAGTTGGTGTCGGAACTTTGCAGCAGCGGCTCACTGCGGGCGATCAGGTCATTCACGATCGACGTCTGCTTGCGAACGAGCTGCACGACCTGCGCGTTGTACTGCGCGTATTTCTCGTCGGATTCGGCGCCGACCGGACCCGAGATGATCAGGGGTGTCCGGGCTTCGTCGATCAGAATCGAATCGACTTCGTCGATGATCGCGTACACATGGCCGCGCTGGACGCGGTGCTCCAGGCTGAACACCATATTGTCACGCAGATAGTCGAAGCCGAATTCGTTGTTCGTACCGTAGGTGATGTCGCATTGGTAGGCCGCACGCCGTTCCGGCGTCGACGGCTGCGTGTCGTCGATACAGCCGACCGTCAGGCCGAGCCACGTGAAGAGGTGGCCCATCCACTGCGAGTCGCGCCGCGCGAGGTAATTGTTGACGGTGACGAGGTGCGTCCCCCGCCCCGCGAGCGCGTTGAGGTACAGCGGCAACGTCGCGACCAGCGTCTTTCCCTCACCCGTCGCCATTTCCGCGATCTTGCCCTGATGCAGCACGATGCCGCCGATCAGCTGCACGTCGTACGGCACCATGTCCCACTTCAGCGGGTGCGCGGTGACTATCACCTCGCTCCCGAGCAGCCGGCGCGAGGCTTCGCGGACGGTCGCGAATGCCTCGGGCAGCAGATCGTCGAGGGTGCGCTGCAGCTCCTTGACGAACGTCTCTTCCGCCTTCGCCAGCTGGCTGCTGAGATCGGCGCGCTTCTCGGGGTCAGGGCAGTCGTGCTTCTCCTGCTTGACGCGCTCGACCTCCGCGTGGAGCGCTCCGGTACGCTGGGCGATTATCTCGCGGAACTTGGCGGTCTGTGCCTGAAGCTCGCTGTCGCTGAGATCCTTGAGGCGCGCCTCGTGCGTATGAATCGCATCCACGATCGGCTGGATGCGCTTCAGCTCGCGGTCGAATCGCGTCCCGAAGATTCTTGTGAACAGACGATTTGGCATATCCCTCTAGCGATAGAGCCCCCGGGCCGCGATGTACTCGCGGACCGGCTCAGGCACTAAATATCGAATCGAACGCCCTTGCTTGACACGCTCGCGGACCTGGGTAGCGGACAGGTCAATGGTTGGTACCGGGATCACCCTGCTGATGAGGGGGTGTCGCGGGACCGTCGCCCCGGGCCGGGCGAACACGACAATGTCGGCGAGCCCAGGCAGGGCTTCCACTTCCCACCAGGCGGCCAGGTCGCGGGCCGCATCCGCCCCCAGCAATAACGTGAACCGGTTCCCCCTCTCCCGCTCCGCCAGCGCCCGCAGCGTGCGTACGGTATACGAGGGCGTTGGCAAGCCGAGCTCCACGCGCTCGACCCGCAGCCGCGGATTGCCCTGCACCGCCAGATCCAGCATTTCGGCGCGCTGCTCGGGGGTCGCCTGGTGCGCCGCGCGCTTGAAAGGCTGCTCCCGGGCCGGCAAGAAGCGAATCGAGGAACCGTTGCCGAGGGCGTCGGCCGCCGCTTCCGCCACGATCAAATGCGCCACATGGACGGGGTCGAACGATCCCCCGAACAGCGCGTTCACACCGTTCAGGACGGCGTCGCGCTGGAGTCCGCGACCACGGGACAGCTGCGGTCGAGCCGCGCCGCGCTCGGGTAGTAGCGCCGCAGATGCGCGCAGGTCTCCTGCATCTCCTCTTTGTAGCCAATGGCGTGATAGCTGTCCACCAGCCGCAGCAGCGCGTCGGGCGCGCGCGCGGCATTCGGGTGGTTGGCGATCACGTCCTTGAAGTAGATGATGGCCGAATCGAATGCCTTGCGGCGGAAGTAGAACAGGCCGGTCTTATAGGCCTTCTCTGCAAATTGGTTTTCGAGTCGCTGGACGTGGGGACGCGCGCGCCCCGCCGCCTCACTCTCCGGATAGCGGGCTGCCAGCTCCTGGTAGATCGCCAGCGCGGTCTCCCCGTAACTCGGATCGAGCTCGGGGCGATGCCACAGCTTCAGATTGGCGTCGCCGGCACGCAGCAACGCGCTCGGCGCGTACTCGGAGGTCGAAAAATCGTCCGCGACCTTGCGGAAGTCGGACGCCGCCTGAACGTACTCCCCTACCTGGAACGAGCACTCGGCGAGGTAATAGCGGACCTGCGCCAGCTCCGGCTGACCGGGTCCGTATTCGTACGTCAAGTGCTGCAGGTCCAACTGGGCGTGCCGGAAATCGCCCCGCCGGAAGTGCTGCATCGCGCGATCGAGGCCGACGGCCGGATCCGGCGCCGGAGGCGGCTGCTTCGCCGCGCGCCGGCCGCAGGCAGCCGTCGTTCCCAGCAGCCCGCACAACGCCAATATCCCGATCTTTTCCTGCATCCGCATTACGGCTCAGCCTTTCCCAATGCGTTGAGCTTTTCCTGCGCCCGCTGTGAAATCGTATCGCCCGGCGTACCGCCGGCGAGCGCCTGCTGATAACTCTCCATGGCCCCGGCGATATCGCCCTGCGCGAGCCGCACATCGCCAAGTCCGAGGAACGCGGCTCGCACGACGTCCGGCGATGCTCCCGGAGCCGTCGCGCGACGGAACCATCCCTCCGCGTCGCCCGGCCGGTTGTTCTCGAGCGCCATCTGTCCCTCGACGAGGGCACACAGTCCCAACCCTTCCCGCGCCGACTCGACCACCGACGCCGCGCGCTGCCGCCGGATCACCCCTTCAAAGACGCGCACGGCAGTGCTGCAATCTCTGACCCGGACAAGCGTCATCCCGTATAGGTACAGTAGCGAGTCGGAGCGGGCCGCGTCGACGGCCGACGCCGCGGCAACAGGCAACAGGGCCGCCGCTTCGGCCGTATCGCCGCGATCGACCGCATCGAGAGCCGCCAGCACCACGTAGCGGCCCAGCGGGCGCCGCGGGGCCACCTCGCGCAGGCCGGTCAGGGCGCTCGCCAGGGCCGTCCGATCGTTGGCCGTGAGGGCGGCGCGCGCTACCCGGTCCAGCCCGTCGGCCGCCTCGTCCGCGCGCGAGCGATCGCGCTTGGCGAGGGTGCGGAAGGCGTCCGCCGCGAGGTCGTAATCCTCGGCGTGCATGGCGGACGCCCCGACCTTCGCGAGCAAGCCAGCGCTGCCCGTATTCGCTTTGCGGGCGAGGTCGTACTCCGCGAGCGCGTCCACATACAGGCCAGCCGCGTACGCGCGGTCGCCGAGCTCCTCGTGGTTGGCCGCGGACCGCGTGCACGAAACGACGAGCAGCAGCAGCGTGATCCCGGCGCGTCTCACTTCTTTTTCTTCTTTTTCGGCGCTGGCTCGTCCGGCATCTCGTCCTGAGCGGCGCCGGCGCCTACCGGGATGACGTCGGAGCGGGACAGAAGCGCGAGGTAGGCTTCTACGCGGGGATCCTCCGGCCGTCTGGTGCGCAGCTCTTCCCACACGGCCCGCGCGCCCAAGCCGTCGCCCGCCAGGTAACAGGCGAGTCCCAGCATCGCGGCGGCATCGAGGAACGAGGGACGCTCGCGCACGATGCGCTGGAAGTGCTCGTGCGCATCGAGCGCGCGTCCCGCTTCGAGCAACAGCCGTCCGAGCCTGTAGCGCAGGTCGTGGAATCCGGGACCGAGCGCGAGCGCGGCTTCATACTGCGCGATCGCCTCGTTGAGCCCGCCCGCCTCCACGTAGGCTTGCCCCATCGCCGCATGCTGATTGGCGAGCTTGGCCGCGACGTGGCCGTGAAAGCCGCCCCGGCGTTCCGTGGTGATCTGCCGGGCCCGCCGCAACACGGCATTCGCCTCTTCTTCGCGCCCCAGCTCGTTGAGGACGAGCGCGCGGTGAATCAACGCTTCGATGTAGTTGGGATTCAGCGCGAGCGCGCGATCGAGCTGCTCCAGCGCCGTGTCCGGCTGCCCCACGAGCGAGTACGAGAGCCCCAGCAGATGATGCGCGTCCGCAAACGCGCGGCCGGTCGCGACAACCTCTTCGAGCAGGTGAATCGCACCGTAATAGTCCTGCAGCTGGAAGCGCTCGTTAGCCTGCTCGACTAGACGCTCGGGACTGACGTCCATGAACCTCCTCGTACCAGGTGACGAACTTGCGAATGCCTTCGTCGATCCCGACCTTGGGCCGGAAGCCGAGCACGCGTCCGGCGTGTTCCAGATCCGCGTCCGTCAGGCGCACGTCGCCCGGTTGATCAGGATGCCGCTCGATGTTGGGCTCGCGGCCAAGCGCGGCGGCGATCAGCTCGATAAGCCGGTCGAGTCGCACCCGCGCGCCGCCGCCGATGTTCACGATCTCGACGCTGCCGGGACCGGCGGTCGCCGTCCACTCGAGCCCGGCGAGGACGCCATCGAGGCAGTCGGTAATATAGGTATAGTCGCGCTCGCTCGACCCATCCCCATGCATCCGGATCGGCCGCCCCCGGGCGATGAGATCGGTGAACTTGTGGATGGCGAGATCCGGCCGCTGTCGCGGCCCGTAGACTGTGAAGAAGCGCAGGCACATGATGCGCAACGGATAGAGGTGAGCGAACGCGTACGCGAGCAGCTCGCCGGCCCGCTTGCTCGCGGCATACGGTGAAATGGGTGAGACCGCGGGCTCATCCTCGTCGAACGGCGCAGGCGTCGCGTTCCCGTATACCGACGACGACGAGCCAAACACGATGCGCGTCACACCCGTGCGCCGCGCCGCATCGAGCAGGCGTGCCGTGGCCGTGACGTTCGCCTCCATATAGGAGCCGGGATCCTCGAGCGACGGACGCACGCCCGGCTTGGCGGCGAGATGGATGATGGCTTCGACGCCGTCGAGCGGCAGCGGATCGCGGGCGACATCCGCCTCGATGAACGTGAAGCCGGGGAGCTTGCTCATCCCCTGCAGATTCCGCTCCTTGACCTCGCGCGCGTAGAACGCATCGAAGTTGTCGACGCCGGTGACATGGACTCCGCGCGCCAGCAACGCTTCGCCGAGATGCGAGCCAATGAAGCCGGCAGCGCCGGTCAGGAGGACTTTGTGCGGGCTCATCGCGCCGCCGCTCCCTCGCGCGCCACCACGCCACGGAAATACTCGATCGTGCGGCGCAGGCCGTCTTCCAGCGTCACCTGCGGCTCCCATCCCAGCGTCGCGCGCGCGCGCGCGATATCGGGCTGGCGCACCTGGGGATCATCGATGGGCAGCGGCCGCTCGACCACCGGGCTCTTGCTGCCGGTCAACTGCAGCACACGGTCGGCGAGCTGGCGGACCGTGAATTCGTACGGATTGCCGATGTTGGTCGGCTCCGGCGTGCCGCGCTCGAACAGCCCGACGATCCCCTCGATCAAGTCATCGACATAGCAGAAGGAGCGGGTCTGGGATCCGTCGCCATACACGGTCAACGGCTCTCCCCGCAGCGCCTGCACGATGAAATTCGAGACCACACGTCCGTCGTTGGGCCGCATCCGCGGGCCGTACGTGTTGAAGATCCGCACGATGCGGGTGTCGAGTCCGTGGTAGCGGTGGTAGGCCATCGTGAGGGCCTCGGCGAAACGTTTCGCCTCATCGTACACCCCGCGGGGCCCCACGGGGTTCACGTTGCCCCAGTACGACTCCGGCTGCGGATGCACCAGTGGGTCGCCGTAGACTTCCGACGTCGAGGCGAGCAGGAAACGGGCCTGCTTCGCCATCGCCAAGCCGAGTGCCTTGTGGGTGCCGAGGGCGCCCACTTTCAGCGTCTGGATCGGCAGCTCGAGGTAGTCGACCGGGCTCGCGGGGCTGGCGAAATGCAGCACGCCGTCCAGCGGGCCTTCGACTTCGATGTAGCGCGTGACGTCCTGGTTGGCGAAGCGGAATCGCGGATGCGAGCCGAGATGCTCGAGGTTCGCCGCCTTACCGGTGATGTGATTGTCCATTCCCAGCACGTCGTACCCGAGTGCCAGGAACTTGTCGACGAGATGCGACCCGAGAAATCCGGCGGCGCCCGTTACGAGGACGCGCATCCGAGCCGGCGGCCGATGCTATCGTAGGTAAATCCGAGCCGGCCCAGCTTGACGGGGTCGTACAGGTTGCGCCCATCAACGATCAGTGGCCGGTTCAGTAGCTGCTGCATCCGGGCAAAATCGGGGTTGCGATACTCCAGCCATTCTGTCACGATCGCCAGCGCATCGGCGCCGCTCAGGGCATCGTAGGCGTGCGTCGCGTACTGGACGCGCGAGCCGAGTTGTCGCGCCGCGGTCTTTATGGCCGCCGGATCGTGCACCTGCACCCGCACGCCTTCGCACAATAGCGCCTCCACGAGCACCAGCGCGGGACTTTCGCGCACGTCGTCGGTCTCGGCTTTGAACGCGAGCCCCCAGACGGCGACGGTTTTCTGCTTCAGGGGACCGAGGTGCCGTTTCAGCTTCTCGAACAGCACGTGCTTCTGGGCATCGTTCGCCGACTCGACAGCCTGCAGGACGTCGAGCGGCACGTCGTTCTCGGTCGCGGTGCGGATCAGCGCCTTGACGTCTTTGGGAAAACAGGAGCCGCCGTAGCCCGGGCCGGGAAACAGGAACGCCTGGCCGATACGCCGGTCGCTGCCGATGCCGCGGCGCACGTGCGTCACGTCGGCGCCGACCGCTTCGCACAGCCGCGCGACCTGGTTCATGAACGAGATGCGTGTCGCCAGCATGGCGTTGGCCGCGTACTTGGTCATCTCGGCCGACGGGATGTCCATCACGATCAGCGGATTGCCGGTGCGGACGAACGGCGCATAGAGCTCCTCGATGACTTTCGCAGCATGGTCGGAATCCACCCCTACGACAACGCGGTCCGGCTTCATGAAATCCTCGACCGCCGCGCCTTCCTTCAGGAACTCGGGGTTGGAGCAGACGTGAAACGGCGTCGTGGTGTGGCGCGCGATCTCGGCGCGCACTTTCTCCGCTGTCCCCACCGGGACCGTGCTCTTCGTGACGACGAGCTTGGAGTTGTTCATGTGCTGCCCGATGGTCCGGGCCACGGCGAGTACGTGCTGGAGATCGGCCGACCCGTCCTCGTCGGGCGGCGTGCCCACGGCGATGAAGATGACCTCGGCGTGCTCGACCGCCTGCGCGACGTCGGTCGTGAACCCGAGCCGGCCTTCGCGCTGGTTACGCACGACCATGGGCTCGAGCCCGGGCTCGTAAATCGGAATCTTGTTCTGCTTGAGTGAGGCGATCTTGGTCGCGTCCACGTCGGCGCACATCACGTCATTGCCGGTCTCCGCGAGACACGCGCCCACCACGAGCCCTACGTACCCGGTGCCGACAATGGCTACCTTCACGCGCGCGTTCCTCCCTTGGGTTCACGGGGCAGCACGTGCCGCGTATCCACGGTGGCACGCGCGTGCCGCTTCACAAGCTGGTAGTCCACTGAGCTGTGGTCGGTAATGATCATCACGCAGTCGGCGCCATGCAGCGTTTCCGCGGTCAACGGCTGGGAGGAGAGCGTAATGGCGTCCTCCTTGATCGTCGGCACGTGGGGATCGTGATACGACACCTGGGCGCCGCGCTGATGCAGCAAGCGGATGACATCGAGCGCCGGACTCTCGCGGATGTCGTCGATGTTCTTTTTGTAGGCCACGCCCAGCAGCAGCACCCGGCTGCCGCGCACGGCCTTGCTCTGCTGGTTGAGAGCGTCGACCACTTTCCCCACCCAGAACTCCGGCATTTCGGCGTTCAACTCGCCGGCGAGCTCGATGAAGCGCGTCTTGTAGTTCAGCGTCCGCATCTTCCACGCGAGATAGTGTGGATCGAGCGGGATGCAGTGCCCGCCGACGCCCGGCCCCGGAGTGAACTTCATGAATCCGAACGGCTTCGTGGCCGCCGCCTCGATCACGTCCCACACGTCGACGCCGAGCTTGTCGCACACGATCGCCATTTCGTTGACGAGCCCGATGTTCACGCTGCGGAAGGTGTTCTCGAGAATCTTCACGAGCTCCGCCGCTTCGGGAGATGACACGGGCACCAGCGTATCGATCGCGGGCTGATACAGCGCCAGCGCGACCTTGAGACATGCCGGCGTGATGCCGCCCACCACCTTCGGGGTGTTGCGGGTGTTGAACCGCTCGTTGCCCGGATCGACGCGCTCAGGCGAAAACGCCAGGAAGAAATCCTCACCGACCTTGAGACCGGTGGACTCGAGCGACGGCAGCATCAGCTCGCGCGTCGTGCCGGGATACGTCGTCGACTCGAGCACCACGAGCTGCCCCTTGCGCAGGGCGCGCTTCACCGACTCAGTCGCCGCGAGCACGTAGCTCACGTCCGGGTCCTTCGTTTTGGAGAGCGGCGTCGGCACGCTGATCGAGATCACGTCGGGCTCTTTGAGACGACCGAGATCGGCGGTGGCCGAGAACTTGTTCGCGTGCACCGCGGCTTCGACCGACGCGTCGGGCACGTCCTGAATGTGGGAGTGGCCGACGTTCAGCGAATCGACGACCCGGGGATTCACGTCGAAACCCAGCACGCGGTAGCCGGCGCGGACCAGCTCCATCGCGAGCGGCAAGCCGACATAGCCGAGTCCAACGACGCCGAATACGGCGGTGCGGTCCTTCGCCTTGGCGAGAAGGGTATCAACCACGGTGGGCGCGGCAGCAGTCGCAGTCATGGAGTCTCCGGGGCGCCGCCGCGAGCCAACGAGCGGGAGGCGGCTTCCAGCACACGGACGACGCGGACGCCGTCCTCCGCGCTGGCGCGGGGTGTCTCCACCCCTCTCGCGGCGCGCACAAAATGCGTCAGCTCGGCCGCGAGTGGTTCCACGGCCGGGATACGAGGAATGAAGATGTCTCCTTCACGGATCGCCAGGCTCTCGCCGAAGGAGCCGTATTCCGGCGGACGATCCACACCTTTGTCGTAGATCCGCAGCTTTTCCCGGGGCTCCATGTCGTCGAACACGACCATTTTCCTGGCGCCGACCACCGTGAGCTTGCGTTCCTTGTGAGGATCGAGCCAGGACATTTGGACGTGCGCAAGCACCCCGCTCGCGAACTCCATCGTCAAAAACACGACATCCTCGATGGCAGGCTGCAGATAGCTCTTGCCGTGTGCAGCGACCCGTACGGGCTGCTCCTCAAGCAAGTACAGTGCCATTGACACATCATGCGGCCCGAAGCTCCACAGCGCGTTCTCGTCCTTTCGCACCTGCCCCAGGTTGACGCGCAGGCCATACAAATAGAATACCTTCCCGAGCTCGCCCTTCTGCACCATGTCCCGCAGCCGCTCCACGGCGGGATGGTAGACCAGCAAGTGCCCCGCCAACACAGGGACTCCCCGCTCGGCCCCTCGGCGCGCCACCGCTTCGGCGTCGCGTACGTTCAGGGCGAACGGCTTCTCGACCAGGACCGGCTTGCCGGCTTCCACCGCCTGTTGAGCCACTGCCGCGTGAGTTGCCGCGGGCGACGCCACAATGACCGCGTCGACGGCTCCAAACAGCGCCGCGAGGTCCGCCGTCACCAGCGCCGCCGGATACTGCCGCGCGAGCCGGTCGCGGACTTTCGGATCGGTATCGCAAACGGCCGCCAGCTCCGCTTCGGCCAGGCCGGCGACCGTGCGAACGTGATTGCGCCCCCAGGCCCCGGCGCCCACTACGCCGACCTTGAGGCGTTTCACCGATAGAATCCACGGACCGCATCGATGACCCGGTCGAGCTGGGCCCGGGTGAGCTCCGGGTAGATCGGCAGTGATATCGCTTCCCGGGCCGCGCGCTCGGCCTGCGGCAGGCTGCCGTCCGTGTAGCCGAGGTGCGCGAAACAGGGTTGCCGGTGCAAGGGGATCGGATAATACACGGCGTGTCCGATCCCTTCCTTCTTCAGATGCTCCTGCAGCTGATCGCGCCGCTCCGCGCGCAGTGTGTACTGATGGAAGATGTGCTCGTTCGCCGGATCCACGGCCGGCGGCTTGACCTGCGGGACGTCGCCCAACGCCTTCGTGTAGTACGCGGCGTGCTCGCGCCGCTTGGCGGACCACTGCGCGAGATGCGGCAACTTGGCGAGCAGCACGGCAGCCTGGAGCGTGTCGAGACGCGAATTGGTGCCGACCTCCTCGTGATGATACTGCTTGGCACCGCCGTGCAGGCGCAGCTTCTTGAGGCGGTCGGCGGCGGCATCATCGGACGTCACCATCATCCCGCCGTCCCCCCACGCGCCCAGGTTCTTGCTCGGAAAGAACGAATAGCCGGTCACCCACCCCAGCTCGCCGGCGACGCGCCACTCGCCGTCGATCCTGCGCCGAGCGCCGATCGCCTGCGCCGCGTCTTCGATGATCTTCACTCCGCGCGACCGCGCCACGGCCAGCAATTCGAGCATGTCCGCCATCTGACCGTAGAGATGCACAGGCATGATCGCGCGCGTCCGAGACGTCACCGCACGCTGCACCGCGCCGGGGTCGATGTTGAAGGTGTCGGGCTGGATATCGACGAACACCGGCTTGCCGCCCGCGTTGTGGATCGTCCCCGCGGTGGCGAAGAATGTGAACGGGGTCGTGATGACCTCGTCGCCGGGCTTGAGGTCGAGCGCCTTGAGCGGCAACAGCAGCGCATCGGTTCCGCTCGCGCAGCCGATGCCGTGTTTGGCGTGCGAGAGGCGCGCAATTTCGGTCTCGAGCCGCGGCACGGACGGGCCCATGATGAACTGCTGGGTTTCGACGACGCCCATCATGGCCGAGAGCACCTCGTCCTTGATCGTCGCGTACTGCGCGACGAGATCCAGCATGGGGACGTTCATGAGGCGCCCGCGTTCACGCGGGACGGCTTGGTCTGTCGCAGCGATCCGGCCGACTCCTCGTAGGTGGCCCCGCACACGCCGCACGCCGCGCGCCCCGCGCTGGGATGCAGCCGCTCGCCGCATTGGCACATCCAGCCGACCCGCCGCGCCGGCACGCCGACCATGAGCGCGTAGGCGGGGACGTCGGAGGTGACCACCGCGCCGGCACCGACAAACGCGTACTCGCCCAGCGTGACACCGCAGATGATGGTCGCATTGGCGCCGATCGAACCGCCGCGCTTGACGAGGGTGCGGCGATATTCGTTCTTGCGCGGCACGTGGCTGCGGGGATTCATCACGTTGGTGAAGACACAGGACGGGCCGCAGAACACGTCGTCCTCCAGCTCGACGCCTTCGTAGATCGAGACGTTGTTCTGGATCTTGACGTTGTTGCCGATCTTCGTGCCGGGCATCACGACGACGTTCTGGCCGAGGTTACAGCGCTCGCCAATGACGGCGCCGGGCATTACGTGCGAGAAGTGCCAGATCTTGGTCCCGGTGCCGATCTTTGCGCCATCGTCGACGTAGCTGGACTCATGTGCGAAGTAGCTCACACCCCGATGATCTTGCACTCGAGCTCCAGCGTGACGCCGGTCTTCTTGGCGACCGTCTTACGCACGTGATCGATGACCTTGAGGACGTCGCTGGCGGTGGCGGTTCCTTTATTGATGATGTAGTTGGCGTGCAGCGTCGACACCTGCGCGCCGCCGATCGAGAAGCCCTTGAGGCTGCACTCGTCGATCAGCATGCCGGCGCTCTTGGTGCCGCTCGGATTCTTGAATGTCGAGCCGCAGCAGGGCTGGTCGAACGGCGTCCCCGCTTTCCGCCAGCGGAACAGCTTGCCCTGCAGGTCCTTCAACTTCGCCGGCGATTCCTCGCCGAGGCCGAGCTTGGCTTCGAGGACGATCCCCTCGATGTTGCTCGACCGGTACTTGAACGAGATCTGCTTGCGGGAGAGCTGCTTCACCTTGCCGCGCGGATCCATGACGGTCACCTCGGTCACGATTTCCGCGAATTCGGCGCCGTGACAGCCCGCGTTCATGTAAATCCCGCCGCCCACCGTTCCGGGAATCCCCACGAACCGTTCCACGCCGACGAACCCCGCCTCGGCGGTGCGCCGCGCGAGAATTGGAGTCGGCATGCCCGCGCCGACGATGGCGGTCGCGCCCTTCATCTCGAAGCGGTCGAACCCCTTCCCCAGCCGGATCACGACGCCGGGGAACCCGCCGTCCTTGACCAGTACGTTCGAGCCCAGACCCAGGACGATCCACGGCAGGCCGCGGTCCTGTGCGAGTTCGAGGGCGCGCGCCACATCGTCGCTGTCAGCCGGCAACGCCACGTAGCGCGCCGGCCCACCGATGCGCCAGGTCGTCAAGCGGGCCAGCGGCTCGTTCTCGAGCAGCTTGCCGCGGAATTTGATTTTGGGCGCTGCGGGCGGCGCCGCAGGCGTAGCCTTCGCTACGCTCTTACGGCTGCCGCTCGCCCGGCGGTCGGAGACGGCCTTTCGGCGTTCGCTCTTGCGTGCCATTCCTGTAGGCTCCTGACGCTCCCGGTTCGACTGCGGAGCGCAATGATCGCGTCACACGCGGCACTCGCCGCGGACATGGTCGTCGTATACGGCACCCGGTGCACCAGCGCGGCGCGCCGGATGGCGTAGTCATCAGCCTGCGTGAACTTCCCGAGGGGGGTGTTGATCAACAAATGCACGTCGCCCGACACGATCAGATCGATCGCGTTGGGACGCCCCTCGTGCACTTTCAGCACTCGCTCGGCCGGCACACCGCGGCCGCGCAGATACCGTTCCGTGCCTTCGGTCGCGAGGATCCGAAAGCCCAGCTCGTGAAAGCGGCGCGCGATCGGCAGGACGCTCGGCTTGTCGTGGTCGTTCACCGTCACGAAGATCGCGCCCTCGAGCGGCAGGCTCCCTTCCGCCGCGATCTGAGCTTTGGCGAACGCCATGCCGAAGCTGTCGGCCAGCCCCATCGCCTCCCCGGTCGACCGCATTTCCGGCCCCAACACTGTATCCACGCCGGGCAGTTTGGTGAAGGGGAAAACGGCTTCTTTGACCGCCACCCCGGCGACGGGAAGCTCATCGGGAATGCCCAAATCGTCCAGTGTCCTCCCGGGGCCCCCAACAATGACCGCCGCGGCAAGCTTAGCGAGCGGCACCCCCGTGGCCTTGCTCACAAACGGCACCGTCCGCGAGGCCCGCGGATTGACTTCCAGCACATAGACCACGCCGTTCTTGATGGCGTACTGCACGTTCATCAGCCCGACCACCCCGAGCGCCTTCGCGAACGCCTGCGTATGGCGGCGCATTTCCTCCACCTGCCGGTCGCCGATCAGATACGGCGGCAGCACGCAGGCGGAATCCCCCGAGTGCACGCCGGCATCCTCGATGTGCTGCATGACGCCGCCGATGACGCAGCGCGTGCCGTCGGCGATCGCGTCGACGTCCGCTTCAAAGGCGTCCTCGAGGAAGTGGTCGATCAGCACCGGATGCTCCGGCGCCACGCGCGCCGCTTTGACGAAGTACTCGCGCAGCGAGCCGTCATCGTAGACGATTTCCATGGCGCGGCCGCCGAGCACATACGAGGGACGCACCAGCACCGGGTACCCGATGCGCTGCGCCACGGCGACCGCGTCGTCGACCGAGCGGGCGATGCCGTTGGGCGGCTGCGTGACGCCAAGCCGGTCGGCCAGCTCCTCGAAGCGCTCGCGGTCCTCGGCGATGTCGATGGCGTCGGGCGACGTGCCGAGGATGGGCACGCCGGCGGCGGCCAGCGGCTGGGTGAGCTGCAACGGCGTCTGGCCGCCGAGCTGCACCACGACGCCCTTGGGCTTCTCCCAGCGCGTGATCTCGAGGACGTCCTCGAAGGTGAGCGGCTCGAAGTACAGTTTGTCGGAGATGTCGAAGTCCGTCGACACCGTCTCCGGATTCGAGTTGATCATGATCGTCTTGTAGCCGAGCTCGCGGAACGCGAGTCCCGCGCGGACACAGCAGTAGTCGAACTCGACGCCCTGCCCGATGCGATTGGGCCCGCTGCCGAGAATCACGATCCCCTGCTCGCCGATGGGCACGGACTCGTTCTCGTCGTCGTACGACGAATACAGATACGGCGTCGTCGACGGGAACTCGCCGGCGCACGTGTCGACGGTCTTGTACGCCGGGTGAATGCCGAGCTTCCAGCGTTGCGCGCGAATCGCCGTCTCGGTGGTGTCGCGCAGGACGGCGAGCTGCCGGTCCGAGAATCCCAGGCGTTTCATCCGCTTGAGGTCCGGTCCGCCCACGGTGCGCAACCCGCTGAACCAGCGCTCGGCGTCGACCAGCTCCCCGAGTTGGAACAGGAACCAGGGATCGATGCCCGAGGCGTGCGCCATTTCCTCCACCGACAGACCGGCCTCGAACGCGCGCTTGACCTGGAAGATCCGCTCCGGCGTCGGGGTGCGGAGCGCGACGCGCAGGTCCTCGGGCGACGCGCTCGTGAGCCGGTCGTCCGCGAGCGTCGCGCCCACGATCCACCCCGGCCGGCCGATCTCCAGCGCCCGCAGCCCTTTCTGGAAAGCCTCCTTGAACGTACGGCCGATCGCCATCGTCTCGCCGACCGACTTCATCTGCGTCGTCAGCCGGTAGTCCGCCCGGGGAAACTTCTCGAACGCGAAGCGCGGGATCTTGACGACGACGTAATCGAGCACCGGCTCGAACGAGGCGGGTGTCGTCCGCGTGATGTCGTTGGGCAGCTCATCCAGCGTGTACCCGACCGCGAGCTTGGTGCCGATGCGCGCGATGGGAAATCCGGTCGCTTTCGAGGCCAACGCGGAGGAGCGCGACACGCGCGGATTCATCTCGATCACGAGCATTTCGCCGTCCGCCGGGTTGACGGCGAACTGAATGTTGCAGCCTCCCGCCTCGACGCCGATCTCGCGGATGATGGCGATCGCGGCATCGCGCATGCGCTGATACTCACGGTCGGTGAGCGTCATGGCAGGCGCAACGGTAATCGAGTCGCCGGTGTGCACCCCCATGGGATCGAGATTCTCGATCGAGCACACGATCACGACGTTGTCGCGGCGGTCGCGCATCACCTCGAGCTCGAATTCCTTCCACCCGAGCACGCTGCGCTCGATGAGCGTCGAGTGCAGCGGCGACAGCTCCAGCGCGCGCTCCACGGCTTCCTCGAACTCGGTGCGGTTGTAGGCCACGCCGCCGCCTGTACCGCCCAGCGTGTACGAGGGGCGGATGATCGCCGGGTAGGCGATCTCCGCCACGGCTTCCAGCGCCGCATCGACCGACTTCACGGTATGGCCGATCGGCGTCGCCAGACCGATGCGCCGCATCGCCGCGCTGAACTCGGCACGATCCTCGGCCATGCGAATGGCGCGGGCGTTGGCGCCAATCAGCTCCACGCCGTGCTGTTGCAGCGTCCCGTCATTGGCGAGCGCCATAGCGACGTTGAGGGCGGTCTGGCCGCCCATCGTCGGCAACAACGCGTCGGGCTGTTCGCGCTCGATCACTTTGCGCACCCAGTCCGGCGTGACCGGCTCGATGTACGTGCGGTCGGCCAGCTCGGGGTCGGTCATGATCGTCGCGGGATTCGAGTTCACCAGAATGACGGTGTAGCCTTCCTCTTTCAGCGCCTTTACCGCCTGGGTTCCCGAATAATCGAACTCCGCCGCCTGCCCGATCACGATCGGCCCGGATCCGAGCAGCAGAATGCGCCTGATGTCAGTTCGTTTGGGCATTGAGCACGTCCCGCAGCGTATCGTCCAGCGAACGGCGGGGAGACCATCCCGTCGCCGCCCGCAGCTTTGCGTAGTCACCCACCAGGTGTGGAATGTCGGCCGGCCGCATCAGCTCGGGATCTGCCTCGGGAATCGCTTGCACGCCAAGCAGCTCGGCCATCCGGAACAGCACGTCCTCGAGCCGCACCCCGTGCCCGGAGGCGATGTTGTACACCTCACCCGCGTCGGCCTGCCGGAGCAGTCGTACATAGGCGTCCACCACGTCCTGCACGTGCAGCAGATCGCGCACCGGCTCCAGATTCCCGACCTTCACGACCGGCGCCCCGATCTGCTTGGCGAACAATAGCCGCTGCGCAAAGGCCGGAATGACGAATCCCGCCTCCTGACCCGGGCCGGTATGCGCGAATGATCGCGCCACGATGACACGCAACCCCGAACGCCGCCATGCCTCGAGGGCCGCCTCTTCCGCGCCCAGCTTGCTGGCCGCGTAGGGCGAGCAGGGCGCGGGCGTGTCCGTTTCCCGTCGCGCGACGGACTGCCCGCGCCCGTACACTTCGCCCGTGGACACGACCAGGACAACGGGGTCCGCCCGATCCTTGCGCCGGGCCTCCGCCAGGACGTGCACCAGCCGCGCGGTTCCGCCGGCATTGATGTCCCACGCGATGCCGGGGTCGCGCAGCGCCACCGTCCCCGATGAAATGGCGGCCAGGTGCACGACCGCGTCATACGGCAGATCCGCGCATTGGCGTACCGACTCGGAATCGGTGATCTCGAGCGGCAGCCAGCGCACACAGGCGCGCTCTTCCGGTGTGAAGAGATCGGCGCGCTGCGGCTGCGACGGTCGCACGGCGCCGTAGACTTCGCGGCCATCGTCCAGCAGCCGGCGGATGAGCCACCGGCCCACGAAGCCGTCCGCGCCGGTGACCAGCACCTTCATGCGAGCCGCGCCAGGTCGGCATCGACCATCATTGCGACGAGCTGCGCGAAGGTCACGCGCGGTGACCAGCCGAGCTCCTTGCGAGCCCGGCTCGCGTCGGCGAGCAGCACGTCCACCTCGGCCGGGCGGACGAACCGCGGATCGATCTTGACGTACTTCTGCCAGTCGAGACCGGCGTGACTGAAGGCCGCCGCGCAGAGATCGCGCACTGTGTGCATCGTGCCGGTTCCCACGACGTAGTCTTTCGGCTCTGGTTGCTGCAGCATCAGCCACATCGCTTCGACGTAATCGCCCGCGAATCCCCAATCGCGCCCCGAGTCGAGATTGCCGAGTCGCAGCTCGCTCGCCTTGCCGAGCTTGATGCGCGCGACGGCGTCGGTCACTTTGCGCGTCACGAATTCGAGCCCGCGGCGCGGCGATTCGTGATTGAAGAGGATGCCGCTGACGGCGTACAGGCCGTAGGACTCGCGATAGTTGACCGTGATCCAGTGCCCATACGCCTTCGCGACCCCGTAGGGCGAGCGCGGATAGAAGGGCGTGGTTTCACGCTGCGGCGTTTCCACGGCCTTGCCGAACATTTCCGACGAGCTTGCCTGATAGACGCGCGCCTGCGGATGCGCGAGGCGAATCGCTTCCAGCAGGCGGGTCACGCCGAGCGCCGTGAACTCCCCCGTGAGCACGGGCTGATTCCAGGATGTGGGGACGAAGCTCTGCGCCGCGAGGTTGTAGACTTCGTCGGGCTTCGCGTCGCGGATCACCGTAGTGAGGGAGTGCTGGTCGAGCAGGTCGGCCGCGACCACCTGCACGCGGTCCAGGAGATGTCCGATGCGCTCGTACGAGTCATGCGAGGTGCGCCGGACGACGCCGATGACCTCGTAGCCCTTGCTGAGGAGCAGCTCGGCGAGATAGGAGCCGTCTTGCCCCGTGACCCCGGTAATCACGGCGGTCCTCCCCGATTTCCGGGGTTGTCGGGCCTCGGTGGCCGGTTTAGGTTTAGGCCTCTTTGCGGCGTCCCTTGAACTCATTTGTCGTCGGATCGAACTATGGCTCGAGTGTGTGAGATTTGTGGCAAAGGTCCCATCACGGGACACAACGTCAGCCACGCGAACAACAAGACCCCCCGCCGCTGGTACCCCAACCTACAGCGCGTCCGCGCCGTGGTGAACGGCGCCGTCCGCCGCATCCGGGTATGCACGCAGTGCATCAAATCGAACCGGGTGGCCAAGGCTTCGTAAAAAAAGGGGACCCGTCGGGTCCCCTTGTGATCGTCCGTTCCCAGCCGTCTCGTCTCACTCACTCAATAATTCGATCCGGGCCACGTCGGCACCATCTCCGACGCGATGCCCCAGTTTGACGATGCGCGTATAGCCGCCGGGCCGCGCAGCAAACCGCTTGCCGATCTCGGCGAACAGCTTGGTCGTGACGGCTTTGTCCTTGATGCGGCGCTCGACCATCCGGCGCGCGTGCAGATCGCCGCGGCGCGCGAGCGTGATGAGCCGCTCCGCAAACGGACGCAGCTCCTTCGCCTTCGCCTCGGTGGTTTGAATTCCGCCGTGCTGGAAGAGACTGGTCGCCATGTTGTTCAGCGTCGCCTTCTTGTGGCTCGACGTGCGCGATAGCTGGCGGCCCTTGGCGCGATGCCGCATTACTCGTCCTCGGTCCCCGTCAGCTGCGCCTGCGGCGCCGTGCCGGCGTCGATGATGTGAATCTCACCGCCCGGCGTTTCCTCGAGCTGCATGCCGAAGTTCAGGTTCTCGCGGCGCAGCAGCTCGGCGATTTCCCCGAGCGCCTTCTCGCCGACGTTCTTGACCTTGAGCAGATCGTCTTCCTTGTAGCGCACCAGGTCGCCGAGCGTGCGGATGTTGGAGTTCTTGAGCGAATTCACCGACCGCACCGACAACCCGGCGTCGTCGATGGCGCGTCCCAGCACGTCGCGGAGGCGGCCGCCCTCGGAGCCGTCAGGCCCCGCGGGCTCGCCCTGGACGATCGGCACCTTGCCGAAGTCAACGAAGAAACGGAAGTGCTCCTGCGCCAAGGCCGCGGCATACGCCACCGCGTCCTCGGGCGAAATCGTGCCGTTGGTTTCGACGGTCAGGGTGAGCCGGTCGTAGTCGGTGCGCTGGCCGACGCGCGTCTCCGCCACGGTGAAGTTGGCGCGCCGGACCGGATTGTAAATCGAGTCGACGCGTACCACGTCCACCGCCAGCGTCCGGTCCACCGGGTGCTGCTCGGCTTCAACGTACCCGCGGCCCTTGTTCACATACAACTCACCCGAGATGTCGCGGTCATCCTGCACCGTGAACAACAGCTGCTCAGGGTTCACGATCGTCACCGAACCGTGCTGCTCGAGATCGCGCGCGTAGACCGGGCCGGCCTTGTCCACCTTGAAGCGCAGCACGGCCTCGTCGACCTCGGGAACGAGCACCAGCGTCAGCTGCTTGAGACGCTGAATGATCTGATGGACGTCTTCGACGACGCGCGGAATGGTCTGGTGCTCATGCACCACACCGTCGATGCGGAACGCCCAGACCGCGGCGCCGCGCAGCGACGACAACAGCAGCCGGCGCAGGGAATTGCCCAGCGTATAGCCGTAGCCTCGCTCCAGCGGCTGGAGACGGAACTCGGCAGCATTCGGGTTGTCCTCGCGCTTGGTCATCTCGACCAAGTGGGGCCGGACCAACCCCGTCAAATCGAGAGTATTGATCACTTGGAATAGAGCTCGACGATTAGCTGTTCTTGTGCCGCGATCGGGATGGCGTCACGGGTCGGCCGCTCCGTCATCTTGCCCAGCACTTTGTCAGTGTCCACCTGGATCCACGAAACCGGTTGTCCGCGCCCAAACTGCTCGAGCGCCACCTTCACCAACACGAGCTCCTTGCTCGCATCGGCAATCCGCACCTCTTCCCCGAGCCGGACGCGATAGGACGGAATGTCCAGCACGCGACCGTTCACGAGGACGTGACGGTGCCGGACCAGCTGTCGCGCCTGCTTGCGCGACGTCGCGAAGCCCATCCGGTACACCAGATTGTCCAGACGGCTCTCGAGCGCGACGAGCAGCGCTTCACCCGTGACGCCCGGCTCCTTCAGCACGTACTCGAAGATGTTGCGGAACTGGCGCTCGGAGAGCCCATAGATCCGCTTCACCTTCTGCTTTTCCCGCAGCTGCTTGGCGTACTCCGACGCTTTGCGCCGCCGGCCTGTCGACTGGCCATGCTGGCCAGGTGCATACGCGCGCCGCTCGACCGCGCACTTCTCCGTGAGGCAGCGCGTGCCCTTGAGAAACAGCTTGGTGCCCTCGCGCCGGCACAACTTGCAGACCGGACCCGTGTAGCGTGCCATGCGTCAAACCCGCCGTTTCTTGGGCGGGCGGCACCCGTTGTGCGGAATCGGGGTCACGTCGCGAATCGAACGGATCTGCAGCCCGGCGCTCGCGAGCGCTTGAATCGCGGATTCCCGACCGGAGCCAGGACCCTGCACCCGCACGTGCACGCGCTTCACGCCGAGGTTCAACGCCTCGCGGGCCGCCTGCTCCGCCGCAACGGTCGCGGCGAACGGCGTCGACTTCTTGGACCCTTTGAAGCCCGCTTTGCCCGAGCTGCCCCACGTGATGGCATTGCCCTGCAGGTCGCAGATCGTGATGAGCGTGTTGTTGAACGTCGCGGTGATATGCGCGACGCCCTCCGCCTCGACGATCTTCTTGGTGCGTTTGGCCGCCGGTCGTGCCGGTGTCGGTTTTGCCTTCTCCGGCTTTTCCGGCTTCTCCTGCTTCTCCTGCTTCTCTTGCTTTTCCTCGGCCATGTGCCTCTACTTTTTCAGGACGGGCTTCTTCTTGCCCGCGATGGCGCGCCGCGGCCCCTTCTTCGTGCGCGCGTTGGTGTGCGTGCGCTGGCCGCGCACCGGCAGGTTCTTGCGATGGCGGCTGCCGCGGTAGGTGCCGATGTCCATCAAGCGCTTGATGTTCATCGCGATCTCGGTGCGCAACGCGCCCTCGACCTTGTAATCCCGCTCGATCACCTGGCGCAGCCGGGCGACTTCGGCGTCCCGCAAATCGCGCACGCGTGCGTCGGGGCTGATGCCCGTCTCCGCGAGAATGCGCACTGAATTGCTGGGACCGATGCCGAAGATGTACGGAAGCGCGTACTGGATTTTTTTGTCGCGTGGCAAATCCACGCCTGCAATACGTGCCATGCGTTAACCCTGCCGCTGTTTATGCTTGGGGTTGCGTTTACAGATCACGCGAATCACGCCCCGGCGCGTCACGACCTTGCAGTGCTCGCAGATGGGGCGCACGCTCGAACGTACCTTCAACAGGCTGCTCCGATAATAGAGAACGTTTTCTGGTTGAGTCTTGAACAATAGACGGGGTCGTAACTTCACGCAAGGGGCGCGATTACGGTGCGTTGCGTAGTTCCACCAGCCGCCATTCGTTGCTCTGTAGCCGGTACCCGAGGAACAGGGTTTCGTGTCGTAATTCCGTCGTTCCGGTGACGACGTAGCGCCGGGTGAGCTCTACAAAACCCTTCCCCGGTTCGACCACGCGAACCGTCGCGATGTCGAGTCCCCGTTCCTCCGCGGGGCGTAGATAGCGGCGCAGCAATTCGATGGCCTGCGCCCGGCCCAGCGGTGAGGACGGGTCCGCGCCGGGGATCTGTAGCACGATGTTCGAGCTCTGCCCGACCAGTCCATCCGGGTCGTGGGCCGACCAGGCCTGTTTTGCCTTCTCAGCCGCAGCCGACAACGTCGCCTGTGCCGCCAGGATCGTGGGAAGCAGCACTGCCGCGCCTACCGCGAGCCACCGCAAGCACCATTTCATAGGCTCGTTAATACCCTCAATCGAGCGCTTCCACCAGACGCTGGTACGCGGCCGCCGGATCGCGTGCCTCCGTGATGGGCCGCCCCACGACGAGGTGTGTCGCGCCGCGCCGGACCGCCTCGGCGGGCTCGATCGTGCGAACCTGGTCGGCCGCCGGATCGCCGGGACCCCGAATGCCCGGTACCACGATCCACGGTGTCGGGCCGAGGACCTCACGCAAGAAACCCGCTTCCTGCCCGGAGGCAACAATGCCGCGGAGTCCAACTTGCAACGCCGCGCGGGCCAAACGCTCGGCCTCGAAACCGACGTCCGGAACGCCACGACCCAGGATGCTCTCGAGCTCGGCCGCGTCGTGCGACGTGAGTACCGTGACGCCCACGAGCGCGAGATCCGGTCCTGCGGCGTGCGCCGCCGCACCGAGCATCGCGCGCCCGCCCAGGCAGTGCACCGTCGCCATCGAGACGCCCAGGTCGCGCGCCGCGGCGACGGCGCCCGCAACGATGCTGGGAATGTCGTGCCACTTGAGGTCGAGAAACACGCGCACGCCGCGTTGCGCAAACTCCCGGATCAACGCCGGTCCCTCACGCACGTACAGCACCGGTCCCAGCTTCGCCCAGCGCAGCTTCGGGAGCCGCGCTGCGAGCAGCAGCGCATCACGTCCACTGGCCATGTCGAAAGCGACAATCAGCTCAGGCATGGGATAGCTCCCGCGCAATGCGTACCGGCACACGTGGATCGGCCAGTGCTGCCGTGCCGATGGCGACGAGCGACGCGCCGGCCGCGAGGTACTCGCGCGCATCCGCTGCAGTCCGTACTCCGCCAACGCCAATGACCGGCATGCCCACACGCTCGCGCACCCGGCGCGTCGCCAGCACACCGATGGGCAGCAGCGCGGGACCGCTCAACCCCCCGCTGCCGTTTCCCAACCGCCGGTCGAGCAATCCGGGCATCGTGTTGACGAGTGTGACCGCTGCGGCGCCTTCCTCCTGGGCCACGCGCGCCATCGCGGGAATATCGGGAAGCACCGGCGACAGCTTGACGGTGAGTGGCCGGGTCGAGACGCGGCGACAGGAGCGCACCAGCTCGGCCAGTCCGACCGGCTCGGAGCCGAATTCGAGGCCACCGGCATTGGTGTTGGGACAGGAAGCGTTGATCTCGAAAGCGGTGATTGCCTCGAGGGGGGTGAGCCGGTCGATCACCCGGATGTAGTCGTCAATGGTGGCTCCGGCGACATTCACGATGATCCGCGCGCGCCGCAACCGCTGGGCGAGCCATGGCAGCTCGCGCTCCGCGACCGCCTCGACGCCGGGATTCGCGAGCCCCACCGCATTCAACATCCCGCCGCGGAATTCGGCGACGCGCAATGCGGGATGACCCTGGCGCGGCTCCGGGGTCACCGCCTTCGTGACGATGCCACCCAGCAAATCGAGATCTATGACATCGTCCAGCTCCCGCCCAAAGCCGGCGGTTCCAGCGGCGAGAAGAATCGGATTTTGGAAGGTGGTTCCGAAAAGTTCGACCGCGCTCACGGGCGCTCCGGCGCTGCTGGCCGGTCGCGTTGGGTGTTCGCAGGCGTGGGGCGAGCGCCAGGACGGGGAGGCGTACCGGGCGGGCGCGCCGCATGTGCCGCTGGTTGGACCGCCGGTTCGTCGAGCCGCGGGCCGCGCGTGCCGGGAACGGGAATCGCGAAGCGCGCTCCGGAAGACCTCACCGTCGTGGCGCTCGCCATGGCCACGCCTAACTCGCGGGCGAGCGAGTCTTCGGCCGCGGCATACGTGACGCTGGGCTCACCGTGATACGCCCGCGTGTAAGGGGACGCGGCATAGCGCGTGTCGAGAACCGTGGCGATAGAGTCGTGACGATCCGGGAGCAGCGGGATGGCGGCCACGAGCGCTTTGGCCGCGTATAAGGACCCGGTATCGCTCGCCGCCACATCGAGAAACAGCTGACCGGCCAGCGCCGGCGCGCCGAGCGAATCCCGCGCGATTTCGGCGATGCGAAAACGCGCTCCCGCGCTCGGAGGAGCTGTGGTTGTTTGATTCACGAGATCGAGCAGATGCTTGGCGTCGGTAGTCCCCGTCTCCACCCGCGCGAGATCTGTGAGCTCCGCAATCACCGGCGTGAGGTCACTGCGCTGAGTCGCCTGCACGACGAGCAGGCGCTGTACTCGTACTCGGGCCACGCCGGCTTCGCTTGATACGGGGTCCGTAACCGCAATGGCGCGGCGATAGCGCGCGTCCGCGGGCTGGTAGTCACCCTGGGCAGCGCGCCGGTCACCATCGGCAATGAGCAATCGCCCCTGCTCGGCAAATGGAATGCGCGCGTGCGTGAGTAACCGGTCGAGCGTCGCGGATGCCATTGCCGGACCGCCGACGGCCGCGAGCTGGGCGAGCAGATCGGCTCGCTCCACCTCGAAGGTCGGATCACCGCCGATCGTATCGACCACCGCCGCCGCTTCAGCGGCGCGACCGGTCGCGAGCAGCGCGTGCGCGAGCACCGGGCGCGCGGCGGGTTCATGCGAGCGTTGCAAATGCTCCACCGCGGCGCCGTAGTCCAGCCGCAGCACAGCGGCCTGACCCGCGAAGTATGCGGCCCGGGACCGGCGCGCCCGATCCCTGGACTTCAGGACCTCGTCGAGAGCCGCGTGCGCCTGGACCGGACGACCGGCCGCCAGCGCGCATTGCGCATCGGCGAGAGCGAGCCGTTCGCGCAACGCCACGTCCTTCGCCACCGGGCGGGCTCGCGCGATGACATCTATCGCGTCGGCACACGAGCCCGACCGCGCCAGTCCCTCCGCCTCCAACACCAACGCATCGTCCACCCAGCGACTCTTAGGGTGCTTGATGACAACGGCTTCCGCCTTGGCCGCGGCCTGGGCCCACTGTGAGCGGGCTTCCGATTCCTGACCTTGCGCCTCCGCCTTCCGCGCGCCCTTCGCGTACTGCTCGGCTGACCACATCGCGTTGTAGTAGGCGCAGCCCGCGACTCCGCACACCGCGAGCAGAGCAGCCACCGCAAGGAGCCCGCGCCGGGGGATCATCGGGCCTGTCCGCCGCCGTTGCCCACGGCGAGCTTGCGTTCGAACTCGAGGAGGTAGGTGACGATGCCGTCGGCGATCGCGGTCGCGATCTTGTGCTGCCCCGACGCCGACGCGAGGAACGCCCCGTCGTCGCGATTCGTCGCGAAGCCGGTCTCGACGAGAATCGCCGGCCGGCGCGCCGCCGCGAGAACCATGAACGGGCCCTGCTGCACGCCCCGATCCTCGCCGGGATGAATCCCGGAGACCTTCCCCTGCACGAGCTCCGCGAGCCGAGCAGATTCGCGCAGATACTCGTTCAACTGGAGATCACGCAGGATATAGGCGAGCGGCCCCTCCATGGTCGCCGTCGTCTCGAACCGGAGGGCGTCGTTTTCCATCTGCGCCACGCGCTTCTGATCTTCGGTCTTGGCGTCCGACAGGAAGTACGTCTCCACCCCGTTCACCTGGGTTTGGCGTTTGCCGGCCGGCATCGCATTCACGTGAATGCTCACGAAGAGATCGCAGTCGGTACGACAGAAGAGCGGACGATTGGCGAGATCGATCAGCGTATCGGTCGCGCGCGTCAGCACGACGTTCAGACCGCGCCGCAGCAGCTCGGCCCTGAGCAGTCGCCCAACGCCGAGCGTGATGTCCTTTTCCGTGAGGCCGTGCGGGAAATACATGCCCGGGTTGCCGGGATCGACGCCGCCGTGCCCCGGATCGACGACGATCGTGTGCGGCAACCGCAGGCCCGTGACGGGATTCGGAGCAGCGGGGGCGCTCCCACCCGGCACGCCCAGTGACGCAATCGCCGGTGCGGCGACCGCGGGGGCTGCGGGGGTCGAAGGGGGGGGGCCCGCGACGACGTGCGCCGGTGTCGTGCCGATCAACTCATCCAGCCGCCCGAGCCAGGGATTCCAGCGGTAGCGTCCGGCGAGCAGGTGTGGCACGTAATCGACCAGCCAATGCAGCGGCAGGAACAGCGTGTCGCGCGCCACGTACGGAGCGCCAACCATCGGGTATGCGGTGCCGACGTAGCGAACGAAGGGCGAGCCGAGATCGAACTCGAACGAGCTGTCGCCCGCCCCCAAGGTCGCGCGGATCGTGGAGCCATCCAGCGATATGGCCAGGCCGAGCGGCTGCGACAGCAGCACGGCGGCGACGGCGGCACTACCCCGCTCGTTCGTCACGGGTATGCTGGCCTGACCGCGAGGCGTCGCGATCAGGACCTGTTGCGGCAGCAGCAGAGCAATAAGAAGGAAGACGTTCACGCCCGTCTCCCCTTCACAACGCGTGCCATCTCCCGCTCGGCCACGCGGCGCTTCAGATCTTCCCGCTTGTCGTGCGCCTTCTTCGCTTTGGCGAGCGCGATGGCAACCTTGGCGAGCCCGTCCTTGAAGTAGATCTCCAGCGGTACGACGGTGAGGCCTTTCTGGGTAGTCGCGCCCAACAGTTTGCGGATCTCGCGCTTGTGAAGCAGCAACTTCCGGGACCGCGCCGGCGGTGGATTGTTGTAGCTGCCCGGTCCGTAGTGCGAGATGGTCATGCCCTCCAGCCAGACCTCGCCGTTCCGCACGTGCGCATAGGCTTCGTTGAGACTGGCTTTGCGGTCGCGCAGCGACTTCACTTCCGTTCCTGTCAGCACGAGTCCCGCCTCCCACGTTTCCAGGAGATGGTAGTCGTGCCGCGCCCGCGGATTCCTGGCGATCGAGATTTTTTCCACAGTATTGGGGCAAGATACGCATTGACTTGGGCTTATACAACGATCTAGATTGCCGTTCCTCAAAAATCGACGCCGAAGTGGTGGAACTGGTAGACGCGCTGGCTTCAGGAGCCAGTGGGCGCAAGCCCGTGGGGGTTCGAGTCCCCCCTTCGGCACTAGTACCTCGGAACTTTGGCGTCGATCTCCCGAGACCAAGCGTCGATCCCACCAGCCAAGCTTCTCACCTTCTCAAACCCAGCGCCGCTGAGAATCTCACGAGCCTTCTGCGAGCGCTGGCCGTGATGACAGACGGTGACGATCTCCCCGTGCCCGGGGAGCTCGGAGAGGCGTCCCGGCAATTCGCGCAGCGGGATGTAGCGAGCGCCATCGATGCGCGCGATGTCCGCCTCGCGTGGCTCCCGCACATCGAGCAGCATCAGATTCGGCTTCCGCCCGCGTTCGCGGTATAGCTCCTGGGGACTGATCTCACCACCATTACGGATCCCGCTTTCCGTATCCCGCATCCCGCAGAACGCTTCATAGTCGATCAGCGTCGTGACCGTCGGATTCTCCCCACACACCGGACAGTCGCGATCCTTCGCGAGCACGAGCTCGCGGAACTGCATGCGACGCCCGTCGAACAGCAGCAGCCGGCCGATCAGCGACTCACCGAAGCCGACGATCAGCTTGATCGCTTCGAGTGCCTGCAGCGATCCGATGATGCCGGGCAAGACGCCGAGCACGCCGCCTTCAGCGCACGACGGAACGAGATCGGGAGGGGGCGGGTCGGCGAACAGGCAGCGATAGCACGGACCGCGCCGCGCGTCGAAAACCGCAACCTGCCCGTCGAACTGAAACACCGACCCGAACACGTCGGGCTTGCCAAGCAGTACGCAGGCATCGTTGACCAGATAGCGTGTGGGGAAGTTGTCCGACCCGTCGACGACAATGTCGAAGCGGCGGATCACGTCGAGCGCGTTCGCCGATGTGAGCCGTTCGGAGAAGGGCTCGACTACCACATGCGGATTGACGTCGCGCAGCCGCTCGCGCGCGGACTCGGTTTTCGCGGTTCCGATGCCCGAGGTGCCGTGCAGAATCTGGCGCTGCAGGTTACTGCGGTCGACGATGTCGAAATCGACGATGCCGAGGGTGCCGACGCCTGCTGCGGCGAGGTACAATCCCGCGGGTGATCCGAGACCTCCCGCACCGATGAGCAGAACGCGCGCCGAGCGCAGCTTCGATTGGCCTGCGAGACCTACCTGGGGGAGTGTGAGGTGCCGCGAGTACCGCAGCAGCTCCTCGTGGGCCAGCATCGTCAGTTCCCTGAGCCAACCCCGGCGATTTGGTACACCTGCGGCTCGGCAAGCTGCAGATCGGCGAGCGTGATGCCGGCGAGCACCTCGTTGATGCGCCGCTCCAGCAGGCGCCACACGGGGCGAATGCTGCACGCCGTCGCGGGATCGCAGCGCTCAGCGTCGACCCGGTGCAGGTCGCAGTTCACTTCGAAGGTCACGTGCTCCGACGCCTCGATGACGTCCTTGACGCTGATGGCCTGCGGCGCGCGGGCCAGCAGGTAGCCGCCACGCGCGCCACGGACGGAATCGACCAGACCGGCGCGCCGCAGGCGCAGCAGAATCTGCTCGACATAATCGTGGGGGAGGCGCTCCTGCTCGGAGAGCTCACGGGCAGCGACCGGTCCCTGCCCCGCGCGCTTGGCGAGATGGCTGGAGACGATTAATCCGTATTCCGCCCAGGTGGTAACACGCATGGGGGGAATATGCGAGAGCCGTTATCGGGATTCAATGGCTAGCGGCGCAACTGTGGGCTGGCGCTCAGTCCCACCTGCAAGAGGAACACGTTCTCTCCCGTGTTCCGCTGCATCCACAGCGCACGCCCGTTCACGTTCCACATGATCGACGAGCCGCTAAAAATGTCCGCACCGAGTCCGCCGTGAGCGCCCTCCGCCATGCCGCGATCGGGACCGGTTGAGGGGAAGCCGGCGAGCAGCAATCCCAGGTTGACATACATGCGGCCCCAGGCGGTGTGCAAGGACGGCTCGTACCCCGGCGCAAACAGGATCGCGTTCGGCTCGCAGTCGCTGGAGCAGTCAATCACGCGGAGCGGCGCATAATCGATCTGGAGGCCCAAGACGCCGCTCTTCTTGGTATTGCGCCGGAACCTCACGCCCACCGCCGGCGCGCGTCCTTCCATCGGTCCACTCAGGCGCGGCAGGATGCTGACGGTCGGCCCCAACGTGCCATTGAGCAGGTCGGTCTTACGCGGGCTGCCGAATGCCAGGGACAGGTTGGCCCGGACTTCGAGCGACTGGATCGCGCTGTTCGGCACCTGGAAGAATCGGCCCTCGACGAGCGCGACCGCCTGCGCACCGACGTTCACACGCACACCCAGTCCGAACCCGATGCCGATCTCGTTCTTGGGAGTCGCGGCCGTGCAGATGCCGAGCAAGTCCACGTCCTGGTCCGTCACGCGCGCGAGACCTAGCGCGCTGGAGGCGTAAGGCGCGAGGCCTTTCGAGCCGACCGGGTAGTAGTTGGACTCGACGCCGGCAAACGTCATTTGGCGGACGCAGGTGTTGCTCGAGAGGTTGTCGTAGTGCGATACCCCCACGCCAACCTCGCCGTCATCGCCTGACAGCAGCGCGAGGCTGCCGCCGAACGAGCTATAGGAGTGTTTGCCTGATGCGTCTTCGAGCGAGATCGATGAGACAGTGGGACCAAGGCGCGCGCGCCGCTGTGCGGCGACGCTGCCGGGAGGGGCGGCGGCGAGCGCGATGAGAAGGATCGACAGAATTCGCATGCGAGATCTGTAATCTCATCGCGCCTGCGCCCGCCGTGACTGTTGTCACTTCATGAGCAGGCCCACCGCCACACCCGCCGCATTCATGCGAATCAGCCATGACCACGCCGTGGCGCGATGCAGCGGGCGCAGGCGAGTCCACCACACACTGCCGCCCATCGTCGACAGAAAAATGGTCGGCAGCCACAACACCGTGGCGAACTCCATGCCCGCGAGTGGTCCGCCGGGTTGCGCCCAGAGACAGGGGCGGAACTGGCCATAGAACCAGGCGAACAGCACACCGAACGCGAGCGCCAACACGGCGGACTTCGCCATCGCAGGGCCCATGAACGCTTTCATCTGCTCCGGCGTCAGCTGCTCAGCGAATCCTTCCATTCCTTTGGTGAAGACTTTTCCCCACATCACATAATCGACGAGGTACGCCACGACGCCCGCGATCAGCCCGGCAATAATCCAGTTCATGCGCGCGCTTCCTCCTCTCGAGGTGTGGGCTACTTCCGCTCTCCCGGGACACCCAGCTCGGTCATTGCCCGGAGATCGAGTACTTCATCCAGCTCCTTGCCTTTCAACAGGCCCTTCTCCATCACGAGCTGCCGCACGGTGACGTTCTTGGCGACGGCTTCCTTGGCCAGCTTGGCGGCCTCCGCATAGCCGATCTTCGGCGCGAGCGCGGTCACGAGTGCCGGGCTCCGCTCGAGCCAATACGCGCATTGCGCCGCGTCGGCCTCGATGCCCTCCACGCACCGCTCCGCCAGCACGCGAGTCGCATTCGTGAGAATCATCACGGAGAAGAACAGGTTGTGGGCGATGACGGGCATCATCACGTTCAGCTCGAGTTGTCCCGCTTCGGCCGCTGTCGTCACCGTGACGTCGTTGCCGAGGGCTTGAAAGCAGACCTGATTGACCATCTCCGGAATTGACGGATTCACCTTGCCCGGCATGATGCTCGATCCTGGCTGCACCGCGGGCAACACGATCTCCGCGAACCCGGTGCGCGGCCCCGACACCATGAGGCGGAGATCGCTGGCGATCTTGCCGAGATCGGCGGCGTACGTCCGCACGGCGCCCGAGAACGCTGCAGCGTCGCCCATCGACTGCATCAGCTGCACGCGATCCTGACCGGCGCGGAGCTGCTGTTTGGTCATCGCCTGAAGGTGCTTGACCATCAACGCGGGGTACTCGGGCTCGGCGTTGAGCCCGGTGCCGACCGCCGTGCCGCCGATGCCGAGGTCGCGCAGATCGTCCGCCGCGCGCGTGATGCGGGCGCTATTGCGCTCGACGGTGTGGCCGTACGCCGTGAACTCCTGGCCGAGGCGCACCGGCGTCGCGTCCTGAAGGTGGGTCCGGCCGGACTTGACGATGCGGTCGAACGCTTTGCCTTTGGCCAGGAACGCGTGGGCCAAACGCGTGAGCGACTCCGTCAGCGCGGGCAGCAGCGCCAAGGCGCCGAGCCGGATCGCGGTGGGAATCACGTCATTGGTGGACTGAGCCATGTTGACGTGATCGTTGGGATGCACCGGTTTGTACTCGCCCCGCTTCCCGCCCAGCAGCTCATTGGCGCGGTTCGCGAGCACCTCGTTGCAGTTCATGTTGTGCGACGTGCCGGCCCCGGCCTGATAGGGATCGACCACGAACTGATCGCGATGCCCCCCGGCGAGGACCTCGTCGGCCGCGCGGATGATGGCATCGGCACGCTGCTGGTCGAGTCTCCCCGTTTCGCGGTGCGTCAGCGCGGCGGCCTTCTTGATCCAGATACAGGCGTCGACGAACGCGGGGAGGGGTCGCAGATTGGAAATGGGAAAATTCTGGCGGGCGCGCTCGGTTTGAATGCCCCACAGCGCGTCCGCCGGAACCGGCAGATCTCCCAGGGGGTCGCGTTCCAGTCGGGTCTGGCTCATTGGCCCACCCCCGGTCCCAGTCGTATCATTTCGCTCCCTGCGCGTATCGTCCGTCTGGAGCCAGGAATCGCCCATGGAATCCCCAGAATTGGTGCAGCATCTGCTCGAGCGCGCCGCGTTCCGCGCGGACGCCATGACGAAGCTCGACTGCTTTCGATCCCACCGCCTGATCGTGGGGCTCAACTGCTTCGAGCCGGGACAAAGCCAATCGGTGCACACGCACGCGGGCGCCGACAAATTCTATGTGGTGCTCAGTGGAAAGGCTACTTTCATCATCGGCGAGAACACCGTCGCGGCGGGTCCCGGCGATTTGATCGTCGCCCCGGCCTCCATCCCGCACGGTGTCGCGCGCGCGAGCGAACGCACGATCGTGTTGATGGCGATGGCGCCTGCGCCTACCGGCGGGGCCGGCGGAACCAGCCGACGGTGAACAGCTCCGTGGCGGCCTTGGTGCCGTGCGTGCGCACCAGCAGATAGATACCCAGGATCGTCAGCACGATCGTCGTATAGAAGCGCCACAGGAGCAGCATCGTCACTTGATGCCCCGCCCCGAAATCGCCCGCGAATCCGGACAGAAACGCGACCTCGATGCCGCCGCCGCCCGACGGCAACGGCACGACGAGCGGGGCGTGAATCAGCGCGAGCGACCCGAAGAACATCACGCCGAAGGGCGGCGCATCGGGATGGCCCCACGCGAGGGCCGGGAGAATCAAGGCGCGCGCGGCGAGGCTCACGGCCGTCAGTAACGCGCCCGCGAACAACACCCACCACGGCGCGCGGCGCACGTGCGCGAGCGCGACGCGCCATTGCCGCCGCACGCGATGCCGGATCGCGCCGGGGCGCACCAGACGCTGCAACGTCCAAACCAAGATCAGCAGGACGAGCGCGACGAGCTCGATGCCGAGCAGATCGCGCGCGAGGCTGTGACTGAGGAAGCGGTCCGCGGCCTGGCTCCAATCGGGGACGTAGTAGGCGGCGAGCGCCAGCGCCATGATCCCGAACACGGGCCATTCCGCAGCGACTTCCACGCCCAGCGCGACCAGCGCCATCACGACACGCAACCCCGACCACGTCATGCCGAGAAACCGCGCCGGCTCTCCGCCTAACCGATTCGGCGTCAGCGTGGACGCCGCTTCCCCGTACAGGTTGAGGCGCAGCGCGTCCGCGAACGAGAGGCGCCCGCCGGACGCCCACGTGGCCAGCTGAATGCGGCCCGCGCGGGCGGCGCAGTCGATGCCCAGCAATACGATGGCGAGAATGTGATTAATCAGAGCAGTCGCCGAGGGGGTAGATGAATCCGCAATTCGGACACGGATTCTTACAACCCCACGGTTTCGGCCGGACTTCCGCCCCGCATCGCATGCAGCGCGGCGTTTTAGACGATCCGGTAGACGCCGGTGAGGAAGGGATTCGAGGCGCGCTCGCGTCCGATGGTGGTTTCGGGTCCATGACCGCTGTACACGATGGTATCATCGGGTAGCGGGAGCAACTCACGCTCGATGCTGCCGATGAGCGTTTCGAAGTCCCCGCCCGGCAGGTCGGTCCGTCCAATCGACCCCGCAAACAACACGTCGCCGGTGAGCGCCACGCCTGGTCCGAGCAGGCAGACGCTGCCGGGTGAATGACCGGGCGCGTGCCGGATCTCGAAGCTGAGCTGGCCGACGCGCAGGCGCTGACCGGGCACCATCGCCTGGTCGGGCGCCGGCAGCGGGCCCGGCGGCGCGAGGCCAAACCAGGCGGCCTGGTCGGGCACGGCGTCGTAGAGCGGCTGGTCCCCTGGATGGAGCCAGATCGCCGCGCCCGTTTCGCTCGCCACCCGCGCCACACCCAGGACGTGATCGAGATGCGCGTGCGTCAGCCAGATCGCGACGGGCCGGGCGCCCGACTCCTTCACTTTGTGCAGGATCAACCCGGCCTCTTCTCCCGGATCGACGATGGCGCATTCGCGCGCCTGCTCATCGACGACGAGGTAACAGTTCTCGGCAAACACGCCGTTGGGAATCTGGACGATCTTCACTTGCGGGCCATGACCTTGCCGTCGCTCTCGCGCACCGACTTGAGGTACTTCTCGACGGCGATGGCCGCGGTCGTGGCGTCCCCGACGGCGGTGGTGATCTGGCGCGTCACCTGGCTGCGCACGTCACCGGCGGCAAACAGCCCGGCCATCGATGTCATCATCTTGTTATCGGTAATCAGGTAGCCGCCGGCGTCATGATCGACGTGACCTTCCACGAGCTGCGTGTTGGGCTTGAACCCTGCGAAGATGAATACGCCACCCACATCGAGATTGGAGCGTTTGCCCGTGGTCGTGTGCTCCAATACCGCGTGCGTGACGCCCTTCGCGTTGCCGGCGATCTCCGGGACGACCGTGTTGCGAATGACGGCGATCTTGGGATTGGTAAATGCGCGTTCTTGCAGGAGCCTCGAGGCGCGGAACTCCTCGCGGCGGTGCACCAGCGTCACCTTGCTGGCATAGCGCGTCAGGTAATCGGCCTCTTCCACCGCCGCGTCCCCGCCGCCCACGACCGCGAGATGCTCACCCTTGAAGAACGCGCCGTCGCAGACCGCACAGTAAGAGACCCCTTTGCCGGCATATTCTTTTTCCCCGGGCACACCGAGCTTCACCGGTGTGCCGCCCGCTGTGAGGATCACCGCCTGGCTGCGGTACGTGTTGCCGCGGGCGGTTTCGACGTCGAACCAGCCGTCCGCTTCCCTGCCGATCCGGTCCACCGTATCGGTAACAATTTCAGCGCCGAACTTCTTGGCGTGTTCGGTCATCTTCTGCGCGAGATCCCACCCTTTGATGCTCTCGAAGCCGATGTAGTCTTCGATGAGATCGGTATTGAGCAGCTCGCCGCCTGGTGCACCGCGCTCGATGGTGACGGCTTTGAGCATGCCCCGGCCAGCGTACAACGCGGCGCACAGCCCCGCGGGACCGGCGCCGACGATCACGACGTCGTAGATGAGTGCGACACGCTTAGTCACGCGATGAATTCCAATCGTGGGGGATTGCCCTCCCCCGCGAGGGCGCGCGCCAACTGCGCGCGAAAGTCCACCATCTCGTATTCGATTTCGGGTTGCTGCGGTCCGGTCAGCTTTGCCAGTGCTGCCGCTCCAACCACTACCGTGCCGTGGCGGTTCCCGCGGGCACGATGCAGCAGGGCCGCGGCCGCCTGGATAAAGCCCTGCCAGACCCGTGCCTCGTTCTCACTAATAATAGAACGCCAGACTGTTTCCAACGCCTCGTGGGCCAACCAGTAGTCACCGGAATTGAACAGATCGCGCGCGTGCTCCAGATAGCGGCGACGCTCGTTGGGATTCACGCGCGCCCCAGCGTCAACAGATTCAGCGCCCCATGGCAGCTCGAGATTGTGCCCACCAGGATCGCGGCGGGCTCGCCGCCCGCGCCGGCCTCTGCAACGAGCCGGTCACCGGCACGCACGGCTTGCGCCGAGAACATGCCGACGCCGAACACCTGGTGCTTGCACACGAATAACGCCGGACCGGCGACGTGCAGCCGCTCGGCAAGCGCCCGGACCGAGTCCGACATCTCCCACGTTCGCGGCGCGCCGATCGCGGGGCAGAGCCTGGGTTCAATACAGTGCGTCGGGCAGATCCAATCGGCCCACGAGACGTAGCGCGTCAAATCGGGACCGGCACTGGACCGATCGTATGGTGTTGGAAATGTGCCGGGCACCGGCTCGACCGAGATGCGCCGCGTGGGCCAGCGCCCGCGCGCGCGTCGAAGCACCCACTCGAACATAAGATGGGGCATGTGAGGGCTGGGGACGATTTGGTCATCAGGTGCGGGGTGCGGGGTCCGAGGCGCGTGGGTCAGCCAGTCGTCGAAGAACGCGGTCCAATCGGACACCACGAATTGCCGATCAGGCGCTTCCCCCAGCTCGCGTTTCGCCTGGCAATCTGGGTTGCGATCGACCACGATGACGGTGCGGTAATCGGTCTTGCCGCGCGCCTTGGCTGTCGCGAGTTGCGACGCGTAGAACGTCCCGTAGCAGCCCCCACCGACCACGACGACGTCCCTCAGCGGATGAGTCTCCCTCCATCGACCACGAGGATGGTTCCGGTGGCGTAATCGGTGCCGCTCAACAGGAACCGCACGGCGGCTACCACGTCGGCCGGCTCGCCGAGGCGATTGAGCGGCGTGGTCTCGCGGATGTGCTCTCGCGCCTTGTCGTCCCACTCGTCGGGCAGCAGCACGGCCCCGGGAGCGATCGCGTTGACCGCGATGTCGGGCGCGAGCGCGCGCGCCAGGGCCTGGGTCAGCATCACGACGCCCGCCTTGCTGACACAGTGTGGCACGTACGCCGGCCACGGCTCGAGACCCGCCAAGTCGGCGATGTTGACGATCTTGCCCTTGGCGCGCCGCAGATGCGGAATCGCGCCCTGCGAGACGAAGAACATGGCGCGGAGGTTGAGGTCGAGCGTCTCGTCCCAGCTCGCGGGCGTCACGTCCTCGACATTCTGGCGCACCATGATCGCCGCGGAATTGACGACGACGTCGAGACGCTTGAAGGAGCGCACCGCTTGATCCGCGAGCCCGCGCGCTGCCATGGGGTCGCTCAAGTCCCCCCGAATCAGCTCCGCTCGGCGGCCCGCGGCGCGCACCGCGGTCGCCGTCGCTTCAGCTCCCTGCTTGGACCCATGGTAATGCACGGCCACGTCGCACCCCGATTGGGCCAGCCCGATCGCGATCGCCTGCCCGATGCGGCGCCCCGCTCCAGTGACCAGCGCCGTCGTGCCTTCGAGCCGCACTAGTACGCCTTCCCGGTGATCGGGACGACTTGTCCGGTGATGGCATTGGCCTCGTCACTCGCCAGGAAGAGTACGGTGTTGACCACCTCCTCCAGCTCGACGAGCGGCGCTTTGGGGTCCTGCATCTGCGCGACGTTGTCGGCGGTCCGCACGGTCGCAGGCGCGACCGCGTTCACACGAATGCCGGCGTCGCGATATTCTCGCGCGAGCGCCCGGGTCAGTCCCGCCACCGCCGACTTTGCCGCGCTGTAGGCCGACATGTGCATCAATGAGCGCACGACGGCAATCGACGCAAAGTTCACGATCGCGCCGCCGCCGCGCGCCAGCAGCGCCGGAATCGCCGCCTGGCACATGAAGAATGCCGTCTTGAAGTTGACGGCGAGCTCGCGATCAAGCGCGTCGGGCTGCACTTCGGTGAACGGCCCGAAGCTGAAGAACCCTCCCGCGACGTTCACCACGATGTCGAGGCCGCCGAACTGCGACTGAACGGCGGCGGCGGCCGCCTGCGCCGCCTCCGGCTGGGTGAGATCACCGGCGGAGGCCTTGGCGGCTATGCCCTCGGCCGCAAACTCCTTGACCCGGTCGGCGAGACCGACCGCGTTGACGTCCGCGAGCAGCAGTTTGGCGCCGGCCCGCCCCAGGCCACGGGCCACGGCGTGGCCGATTTGCCCGACGCGCCCGACACCCGTAATGAGGGCGACCTTGCCGTGGAGATCAGCGGGCACGGACGATGTCATCCACCGGAGGGGCACCGCGCTGCGCGAAGTGCACCGTTCCGTCGCGGCCAATGACGTACACGGTCCGCTGGATCCCCTTGCCGTCGTCCTTCACGGCGCTGTACGCGCCCGCGATCGCGCGATCGGGATCGGAGAGCAGCGGAAAATTGAACTTGAACTTTGCCACGTAGCTCTTGTGACTGTCCACGCTCGCCGGATTCACGCCCAACGGCTGCATCCGTGCTGCCTTGAATTTTTCGATCTCATCGCGCACGGCGGAGAGTTGGCGGTTTCAGCCCGGGGTGTTGTTGCCCGGGTAAAAGACGAGCGCCACCGGTCCGTGCTTGAGCAGATCGGCCAGCGTGTACGTGCGGTCGTCGGACGCCGCGGCCGTGAACGGCGGCGCCTTGCTGCCGACGGCCAACGGTTCGCTCATGCTCTCTTCCTCGCGTTGAGCTCGAGGCGGTGCTCGAGCTGCTGCAACCACGTCTCCGGGACCTCCATGCTGCCGAGCGGCGCATGCGACTCGCCGTATTCACTCTCCCCATGCCAGTCCGAACCACCGCTGATGCCGAGTCCCAGTCGCTCCGCGATGCGCATGAGGCGCTGCTGGACCGCCGGTGCGTGGCTGGGGTGCCGGACCTCGACGCAGTCGAGTCCCTGGTCTTGAAAGATGCGCAGCTGGGCTTCGGTGCCACGGTCGCCGAGATGCGCTGCGACGGTCAGACCACCCACGTCGTGCACGAGCGCCGTAACTTCGGCGAGCTGAGGCAGCGGCTTCTCGACGTAGGCCGCCCGGCCCCGGCCCAAGTAGCGGCGGAAGGCGTCGGTGATGTCCTCGCAGGCACCGGAATCGACGAGCGCGCGGGCGACATGCGGGCGGCCCAAGGCGCCGCGGTCGCCGTCGGCGAGCTGCGACTGCACGTCGTCCAGGTCGATGTCCACGCCGAGGCCCTGCAGCTTGGCGACGATCTGCTCGCCGCGGCGACGCCGGGCCGCCCGCGTGTCCCGCAGAAAGTCCTGGAGCCGCTCGCTCTCGGTCGGGAGAAACAGCGCCAGCACGTGCAGCTCGCCCCAGGGAGCGCGCACGCTGAACTCGCAGCCCGGAATCACGCGCACGCCGAGTGTGGCCCCTTCGCGCGTCGCATCCGCGACGCCGTCGGTGGTGTCGTGGTCGGTCAGCGCGATCGCGGCGAGATCCACCGCGCGCGCGCGGCGCGCCACTTCAGCCGGCTCACACTCTCCGTCGGATGCCGTCGAATGGCAGTGCAGATCAATGTGCGGCGTACGAAACCTCGGGAGCCGTCCAGGCGGGCTGCGACTGGCGAAAGAGCTCGAGCAGATCCCGGTCCGACAACTCGAGGAAGGCGCGCGTCTGGGAGCGCGCGCCGAGCGGCGAGAAATGTGTCACGCGGCGGCGGCGTTGCGCGCCGGTCCCGCTCTCGAAGATGAGGCCGAGCTGATCGGCGCCGTACACGGTGACGCGGCCGGAGGGATATACCTCCCAGCGCTCCCCGTCGACGGTTATGGTGCGACGGGCCATACGCTCACCTCGCTCCAGAGCTCCCACGCGTCGGGCGCGTAGGTCGCGATCGACTGCAGCCGCCGCTCCAGCGTGATCTCTTCGGGGAGCCGGGAGGCCTGGGCGCGATGCGACATCTCCGTGGGACTCTCCGAGAACTCGATGAAGAGCCGCGGGTCCTTGGCGTTGCGAAACAGCCAGATCTTCTGGCCGCGGGCTTCAGCGAACTGGCGCAGCTCGCGCAGCGTGTTCACGTATTCCGTCTCGTGTTGGGCGGGCACGCGCACGCGCGCGGCGGTCAAAACTTTGGGCATGCTCACACCGCTCCCTCAGGAAACTCCTGCAGCAGCTGCTTGACGTCGGCGAAGAACTTGTCGGCGTCGGCGCCGTCGACGACGCGATGATCGTATGACATCGTCAGCATCCCCATCGTCCGAATCGCGATCGACTCGGTGCCGTCGGACGCCGTGATGACTTTCGGCCGCTTCTCGATCGCCCCCACGCCGAGGATCGCGACCTGCGGCTGATTAATGATGGGAATGCCCGCAAAGGGCCCGAATCCGCCGGGGTTCGTGATCGTAAACGTGCCGCGCTGGATGTCGTCGGGCGTGAGCTTCTTGGTGCGCGCCCGCTCGCCCAGATCGTTGATGGCACGGGCCAGACCCATGAGGGACAGCTCGTCCGCGTGCTTGATGACGGGGACGATGAGTCCCCAGTCGAGCGCCACCGCGATTCCGATGTTGACGTCGGCCCGATAGATCGTGCTGTCGCCCGAGACGGCGGCATTGACGATCGGATGCGTGCGCAGATTTTCGCCGCAGGCCTTGGCGATGAACGCCAGGAACGTCAGGTTCACGCCGCGCTCGGCGTAGGCCTGTTTGGCCTTGCTCCGCAGCTGCGCTACGCGCGTGAAGTCGACCTCGAAGAAGCTCGCGACGTGCGCCGATACGCGCTTCGACATCACCATGTGATCGGCCGTGATCTTGCGAATCTTGGACCACGGCTCGACACGATCGCCCGGCCAGGGCTCGACGGCCGGGTGATCGATTGCTCCGGAAGCAGCGAGCGGGGAACGCGGCCCGGACGGCGCTGCCGCGGGTGGGCGCTCGAGGTAGCCAAGGATGTCTTGCTTGGTCACGCGGCCGGCGTAGCCGCTGCCCGGAATTCGAGAGATGTCCACGCGATGCTCGGCGGCGATCTTGCGAACCAGCGGCGTGGATTTCGTGCGCAGACGCTGCTCCGCGGTCTGCACACCGCCGCCATCGCCGTCGCCGCTCTTGACGGCGACCGGCGGACGAGCTGACGGTCCGGCGGGCTGCGGCTCCGGCTTAGGTGTCGGCGGTGGAGTGGCGGCCTTCGGCGGCTCCTGTTTTGGCTGTTCGGGCTTCTCTGGCGCTGGTGCCGCAGCGGGCTTGGAGGCCGCCGCGCTCGCGTCGGTCTCGAGTACGGCGACGAGCGTTTGCACCGGTACCGTCTGCCCTTCCTGCACTTTTATTTCCGCGAGCACGCCGGCGGCGGGCGCGGGAATCTCGGCGTCCACCTTGTCGGTCGAGATCTCGAACAGCGGCTCGTCCCGCTTCACCGGATCGCCGACCTTCTTCAGCCATTTGCTCAGTGTGCCCTCGGCGATGGATTCGCCCATCTGGGGCATCAACACGTCTACGCGTGCCATAGCATCTCCGTCAGTAAGCCGCGAGCCACCGCGCAGCTTTCACGATATCGTCTGTCTGGGGCAGCACGAAGTCCTCGAGCGTCGGCGCATACGGCAGCGGCACATCGTGCGCCGTCACCCGCATGATCGGGCCGTCGAGCCATTCGAATGCCTGCTCGTTGATGCGCGCCGCGATCTCGCCCGCGATCCCGCCGGTGCGCGTGTCCTCGTGGACGATGAGCACCTTGTTCGTCTTCTTCACCGTGTTCACGATCGCCGCGTCATCCATCGGCAGCAGGGTGCGCAAGTCGAGCACCTCGACCGATACCTCGTCTTCCTGCGCGAGCTTTTCGGCGGCCTCGAGCGACTTCCACAGCGTCGCACCGTAGCTGATGATCGACAGATCCTTGCCTTCGCGCGCCAGCCGCGCCTGCCCGATGGGCGTGAGAATCTCCTCGCCCTCGGGCAGCTGCTCCTTGATACGCCGGTACAGCCATTTGTGCTCGAGGTAGAGCACCGGATCTTCGTCCCGAATCGACGCTTTGATGAGTCCCTTGGCATCGCGCGCGGTCGCCGGATACACGATCTTCAGTCCCGGCGTGTGCAGGAAGGCGGCTTCGGGGTTCTGGGAATGGAACGGACCACCGCGCACGTAGCCGCCGCACGGGCCGCGCACGACCATCGGCGTCGCGAGCCCGGCGCGATAGCGCGCGGTCGCGACGTAATTGGTCAACATGTCGTACGCGCACGAGATAAAGTCGATGAACTGCATTTCGGCGACCGGTCGCAAGCCCATGTGGGCGGCGCCGGCCGCCGCGCCGACAATCGCAGCTTCGGAGATCGGCGTGTCGATGACGCGTGACTCGCCGAAGCGCTTGCTGAATCCTTCGGTCACCTTGAAGGCCCCGCCGTACAGGCCGACGTCCTCTCCGAGAATGAAGACGCGCTCGTCACGCTCCATCTCCTCCCAGAGGCCCTGGCGCAACGCCTCGAGGAACGTGACTTCGGGGGCGGGGGCCGGGGGGAGGGCCGGGGGGGCGGCCATCAGAGTGCCTTGAACCAGAGTTTGGCGGCAGCCGGCGGATCGAGGTAGACCCCCGGCAGCGCCGTCTCGGCTGCTGGAAGCGGCTCAGCGACGCACGCGTCCGTCGCCTGATCGACTTCGACGCGGACACGATCGTCGATGTCTGTGAGATCCTTGTCGGCGATGAGGTCAGCGGCGAGCAGGCGCTGGACGTAGCGGTCGATGGGATCGTTCTCGCTGGCCCAGCGATGGACATCCTCCTTGGGCACGTAGTGCTGATCGTCGTGCTCGGCGTGTCCTTTGCGCCGGTAGGTCTTCACCTCGATGAAGTGGACGCCTTTGCCCCGCCGCGCGCGCTCCACCGCGAACTTCGTTGCCTCGTACACGGCGAACACGTCGTTCCCGTCCACGGTCACGGCCGGGACTCCGTATCCCTTCGCTTTCTCCGCCAGGTCTTTCACGGCGAATTGCTTTTCAGGGGGAGTCGAATACGCCCAGTGGTTGTACTCGCCGATGACGACGAGCGGCAGCCGTTGCACCGCCGCGAAGTTCAACCCTTCGTGGAACGTGCCGGTGGATGTGCCCCCGTCTCCGATGTACACCAGCCCGACGCGCGGCTCGCGCCGCAGCTTGAATGTCAGCGCGATTCCGGCCATCACGGGGATCATGTCGCCGAGGTGCGAGATCTGACCGAGGTAGCCCTTTTCCAAATCGTTGAAATGCACGTTCAGCTCGCGGCCGCGGGTGGGGCCGTCGGCCTTCGCCATGTACTGGCGCAGGATTTCGAGGGGCTGAGCGCCCATCACGAGCAGGGATCCGAGGTTGCGGATCAGGGGCGAGAGGATGTCCTTATTGCGGCCGCGCTCCAGCGCGAACGCGGATGCGACCGATTCGCCTTCCTGCCCGAGCGAGCGAAACAACCCACCGATCACCTTGGTTTGGCGGTACAAGGCGACCAGGCGTTCTTCCAAGGTTCTCGTGAGGCGGAGATAGTAGTAGATCTCGAGCAGCTGCTCGCGCGAGAGCCCCCCCCCCGCGCCCGCCGGAATCGCGGCCGTCGGCCGGGTGGCGGGAACCGGGGGGGCCAGAGCAGAAGGCTCGGGCGTCACACGCGCGGCGCGGGAGTCCATGTCGTAAGTTATAGTGGGCGTGAAAGCTACATCAGGAGCACATGATGGCCAATGTGAAGCTTCGCGTGACCGGCATGACCTGCGGCCACTGCCAGACCAAGGTCGAGCAGGCTTTGAAGCGCGTGAATGGCGTCTACTCCGCCGTGGTCGATTTGCCTGACGGCGAAGCGGAAGTGGACTTCGATGACGATAGTGTAACGACCGAGCAGCTGGTCGCGGCGATCGCGCGTGCGGGCTACGGCGCGAAGATCGCGGGTTAGTAAGCGCCGCGCGGCACGTGCGTCGGCTCTACCAACCGATGCACTTCGCCGAGAAACCGCTTTGCCAGTTTGTCGAGCTCGGACTCGCCCACCTGATCCGTCACGACTTCTACGAACGTGTAATGCCCGCCCTCGGGACCCGCGCTGATCGTGATGCGTCCCAGGGTACCTTGATACGCGCGGCGGCGGGGAGATTCTTCTGCCGGAGCGAGCCGCCCACCAAAGAAACTCTTGGCCACGTCGAGCACCTGCTCGGGACTCGCGCTGGTGCGATGAAAGTACCGCATCGTCAGGCTCCTTCCGCCACGAGCGTGGTCCCGCGCGGCTTGAAGCGCCGCAGCGTCAGACTGTTCAGCACCACCGAGAGACTCGACCAGGCCATGGCCGCGCTCGCCAGCACCGGAGACAGCAGCCATCCCGTGATCGGATAGAGCGCGCCCGCGGCGATCGGAATCAACAACACGTTATAGCCGAACGCCCACATCAGGTTCCAGCGAATGGTGCGCATCGTCCGGCGCGCCAGCTCGATCGCGATACAGACGGCGGCCAGATCGCCGCGGATCAGCGTCACGTCGGACGCTTCCATCGCGATGTCGGTCCCGGTCCCGATCGCGATGCCCACGTCGGCCTGTGCCAGCGCCGGTGCGTCATTGATGCCGTCGCCGACCATCACGACATGCGTGCCCTGGCGCTGCAGCTTCTTCACGAGATCCGCCTTCTGCGACGGCAGCACCTCGGCGATCACGTCCTCGATCCCGACTTCGGCAGCGACGGCTTCCGCGCCTTTGCGAGAATCGCCCGATACCATCACGATCGGCAGGCCCAGACGCGTCAGCTGCGCGACGGCGGTCTTCGACGTCGGCTTGATCGGATCGGAGATCGCGATCACCGCATAGACGGTGTTGTTGACGACCACGATCACCGGTGAGCGCGCCTGGGCGGCGAGGCGATCGGCATCGGCGCCGAGCGACCCCAGTTCGAGGCTCCGTTCGCGCGCGTGGCGCAGCGAGATGACCTCGATGATGCGGCGGTCGACAGTACCCCGCACCCCGCGACCTTCCATCGCGGCAAATTTCTCGACCGGCAGGAGCGAGACTTGCTTGTCCTGGGCCGCCTTGAGAATGGCGTGCGCCAGGGGATGCTCCGAGCGCTGCTCCACCGACGCGGACCACTTGAGCACGTCCGACGGGCTGATCGGCGTCCCGTCGGGCTTCTTGGCCGTGACGATGTGCGTGACGGTGGGCTTGCCCTCGGTAATCGTGCCGGTCTTGTCCAGCAGCACCGTCTTGGCGTTGGCCAGCCGCTCCAGCGCCTCGCCGCTGCGGATCAGGATGCCGTACTCCGCCGCCTTCCCCGTTCCGACCAGAATCGCGGTCGGCGTGGCGAGCCCGAGCGCGCAGGGGCAGGCGATGATGAGGACGGTGACGAACGCTACCGTCGCGTACACGAGGGCGCGCACGTCCGGTGACGGACCGAAGTCGAACCACGCGACGAACGACGCGATCGCTAAGGCGATGACGATCGGTACGAACACACCCGCGACGCGATCCGCCAGTTTCTGGATCGGCGCCTTCGTCGCCTGCGCATCCTCGACCAGCTGCACGATCTGCCCCAACGCCGTCTCCTTGCCGACGCGCGTTGTGCGGAACGTGATGCTCCCCGTCGTATTCAGCGTGCCGCCGATGACTTCGTCGCCCGGCTTCTTGGCAACCGGCATCGGCTCGCCGGTCAGCATCGACTCGTTGACCGCCGACGCCCCTTCGGTCACGACGCCGTCCACCGCGATCTTCTCGCCAGGCTTGACGATCACCAGATCGCCGACCACCACCGCTTCGACCGCGATGTCGCTTTCGTGACCATCGCGCACCACGTGCGCGGCCTTGGCCCGCAGCGCTGCAAGCCGGCGGATCGCCTCGGACGTCCGCCCCTTGGCGCGCGCTTCGAGCAGCCGCCCCAGGAGCACCAGGGCAATGATCGCCGCGACCGCCTCGTAGTAGACATCAGCCGGAAGGCCGGCGCGCAAGAACAATCCCGGTGCCGCCGTCGCCACCAGGGAGTAGAGGAACGCGGCGCCCGTGCCGACGCCGATCAGCGTGTTCATATCGGCGCTGCGGTGACGGAGGCCGCTCCACGTCCCCTTGTAAAACTGTTGGCCGGACCAGACCACCACGGGCAGGGCGACCAGTGCCAGTCCCCACTTCACCCAATCGAGGTTGAGCACCCAGCCCTGGCCGCTCACCCAATCCCGCAGCCAGATCGCAAGCGGCATCAACAGCCGGCCCAGCAAATCCACCTGTTTCATCGTCCCATTGTCGCCCATGGGACGATCGGCCATCAGCAGCATCGAGCCGAGCATGGCGACGACGGTCACGACGGCGGCCAGGACGAACTTCCAGGACAGCGTGCGGATTTCGCGGCTGCGGGCGATGCGCTCGCGCTCGATCGGATCCTCGGCGGCAATGGGCTCCGCCACCTCGCAGCCGGCCGCGGTGACCGCCTGCTCCAGATCGGCGGCCGTCACGACGCCGGGGACGTAATCGACGGTCGCCGTTTCCGTCGCCTGATTCGCGACGGCGCGGATGACGCCGGGCACGCGCGCCAGCGACTGCTCCAGTGGCGCCACGCTCGGCGCGTAGTGCAGGTCGATGATCCCGAACGTCACACTCGCCTTGCCGCAGTTGTAGCCGGCCTCGCGGACGGTCTTGATCAGCTGGGCGACATTCGTTTGGCCGTCGTCATACTCGATGGCGGCTTTATTCGTCGCGAAGTTGACGCCGGCGGACGACACGCCCGCCGCGCCGGTGAGCGCTTCCTGCACCGTGACGGCGCAGCTCGCGCACGTCATCCCCTCGATCGGCAGGACGATGCGTGTTTTGCTCATGCGGCGACGCCGTGGAATTTGTGGGGTGACGATGCCGCCCGGCGCTCACCGGCCGGCTCAACGACGAGCAGACCCTTCAGCATGTTCATGCCGCAGCGGAACGGATACTCGCCCGGTGTCTCGGGGGTGAACTCGACGGTGGTCGTCTGAAACGCGGGAAGCTGCTGGTCGATGCCGAACTCCTCAAACACCACGCGCTCCGAGCAGTCGGCGGTTTCGTCCCGGTAGAACTGCAGCCGGACCGGGTTGCCCGCCTGCACGACGATCGTGTCCGGCGTGTAGCCGCCCTTCACGGTGACGCGCACTTCCTGCACGCCTCCGGCCGCCGGCGTCGCCGCGACGGCCGTGCCCCGCGAAAAGAGGAAGTACCAGAGCACCCAGACGATAGCGACGGCGCCAAACGCCGTGACGGCGAGCTGGGCGGACGTCACGGTGTCCTCGTTAGCGGACCGCCTGCACCCGCGCGGGAGCCGCCTCCGCTTTGACGGCGGACTCGATCCGCATCGCGTAGAAGGACCGCCAGACGAACGCCAGGGCGATGACGAGGAACGCACCGGCCAGCACGAGGCTCAGGGTGGCACCGCGCTCGGCGGTGAGCGACACCGCCAGCTCGACGGCGAGCAGGCCAAACAGCGTCGTGAACTTGATGATCGGATTCATGGCGACCGAGGAGGTGTCCTTGAAGGGATCGCCCACCGTATCGCCGACGACGGTGGCATCGTGCAGCGGTGTGCCTTTCTGCTTCAGCTCGGTCTCGACGATTTTCTTGGCGTTGTCCCACGCGCCGCCGGCATTGGCCATGAAGATGGCCTGATACAGCCCGAACAACGCGATCGAGATCAGGTACCCGATGAAGAAGTACGGCTCGAAGAACGCGAAGGCGAGCGTCGCGAAGAACACCGTCAGGAAGATGTTGAACATCCCCTTCTGCGCGTATTGCGTGCAGATCGCCACCACCCTCTTGCTGTCGGACACCGAGGCCCTGGTCGTCCCCTCGAGCCGGATGTTCGCCTTGATGAATTCGACGGCGCGATAGGCGCCCGTCGTCACGGCCTGCGTCGACGCGCCGGTGAACCAGTAGATGACCGCGCCGCCGGTAATCAGTCCCAGCAGAAACGGCGGGTGCAGGATCGACAAGTTCGACAACAGGTCCGGCTCGAGCCCACGGGTCAGCGCTACGATAATAGAAAAGATCATCGTCGTGGCGCCGACCACCGCCGTGCCGATCAGCACAGGTTTTGCGGTCGCCTTGAATGTGTTCCCCGCCCCGTCGTTTTCCTCCAGGTTTTCCTTGGCCCGCGCGAAGTTCGGCTCGAACCCAAAGTCTTTTTTGATCTCCCCGCGAACGTTGGGCACCTGCTCGATCAACGACAGCTCGTACACCGACTGCGCGTTGTCCGTGACCGGTCCGTACGAGTCGACCGCAATCGTCACCGGCCCCATGCCCAGGAACCCGAATGCGACCAGGCCGAACGCGAACACCGCCGGTGCGATCATCAACACGTCGAGGCCTGTGGTGCTGACGCCGAAGGCGATCGCCATCAGCGTCATCATGGTCATCCCTAACCAGAACGCGCTGAAGTTCCCGGCCACGAAGCCCGACAGAATATTCAGCGACGCCCCGCCTTCACGAGACGACGTGACGATCTCGCGCACGTGACGCGACCCGGTAGAGGTAAAGACCTTCACGAGCTCGGGAATGACGGCGCCGGCAAGCGTACCGCACGTGATGACGAGCGACAGCTTCCACCACAGCGTGGCATCGCCGCCGATGTTCGGGATCAACAGCTTGGAGGCCAGGAACGTGAGCGAGACCGAGATGAGCGACGTCAGCCAGACGAGCGTCGTGAGCGGAGCCTCGAAGTTCATGTGATCGGCGGTTTGATACTTCGCCTTCGCGAACCCCGCATTCAGAAAGTACGACAGGCCCGACGCGACGATCATCATCACCCGCATCGCGAAGATCCACACCAGCAGCTGCACCTTGACGAGCGGATGGTGCACCGCGAGCAGGATGAACGAGATGAGCGCGACGCCGGTGACGCCGTACGTCTCGAATCCGTCGGCGCTGGGGCCCACCGAATCGCCGGCGTTGTCCCCCGTGCAATCGGCGATGACCCCGGGATTGCGCGCGTCGTCCTCTTTGATCTTGAAGACGATCTTCATCAAGTCGGCGCCGATGTCGGCGATTTTGGTGAAGATGCCGCCCGCGACACGAAGCGCGGCTGCGCCGAGCGATTCGCCGATGGCGAATCCGATGAAGCAGGGTCCTGCGTAATCGCCGGGAATGAATAGCAGAATCAGCAGCATCAGGAAGAGCTCGACACTGATCAGCAGCATCCCGATGCTCATGCCGGCCTTCAGCGGAATTGCGTGATTGGGATAGGGCTTGCCGGTGAGGCTGGCGAACGCGGTGCGGGAGTTCGCGAATGTGTTCACGCGAATGCCGAACCACGCCACGCCGTAGCTGCCGGCGATCCCGATCAAGCTGAACAGCAGGATGACGATCACCTTCATCGCCGGGAAGCCGCGCTCGATGACGCCCGCGGCATTCACCGTTTCGGCCAGCGTGCCGAAGTACAGCGCGACGATCGCGCCGATGAACACCCACAGGATGAGCAGGAAGCGGCCCTGCGTCAGCAGGTACGTCTTACAGGTCTCGTAGATCAGCTCGGAGATTTCTCGCATCGCGCGGTGGACGGGGAGATTGCGGAGCTGCGTGTACTGCGCCAGACCGAACAGCAGCCCGAGCGCGCAAATCACGAGACCCCAAAGCAGCAGCGCGCGCCCGCCAATCCCGCCCAGGAACGTCGCCTGATTGAGATCGGGCAGCACCAGCGCCGCTTCGCCGCCGGCCGCATGCTGCGCTGGCGCGGTGGGGAGCGTGGAAGTGGCAGCGTTCTGAAGGAACGCGAGCAACGGCATCACGCTGATCATTCGCGAGCGTCTCCTGGGGTGGTGCGGAAGCTGTCGGCTGCGGGAGCGACCAGGATCATGGCCGGGACAAGCTAATAGGGTGGTTGGCCGTCGCAAAGCCATGCGCGACGGCCGGTTCGATCACCTGCTGCTGTCGCTACTTTTCGGCGTACTCGTAGTACTCGATGCCGAGGTGGGTGATCTGGTCCTCACCCATCAGCCACCGCAACGTGTTCTTCAGCTTCGTCTGCTGAATGAAGAGATCGTGCTCGGCGTACAGGCCGGGGGCGAATTGGGGGCTCTTAAAGTAGAAGGAGAGCCATTCCTGGATGCCCGACAGACCGGCCCGGCCGGCCAGATCGAAGAACAACGCCAGGTCCAGCACGATCGGCGCCGCAAGGATCGAGTCCCGGCACAGGAAGTCGACCTTGATCTGCATCGGATAGCCGAGCCATCCGAAGATGTCGATGTTGTCCCAGCCCTCTTTGTTGTCCCCACGCGGCGGGTAGTAGTTAATCCGCACCTTGTGGTAGACCTTCCCGTACAGCTCCGGGTAGAGCTCCGGCTGCAGGATGTGCTCGAGCAAGCCAAGCTTCGACTCTTCCTTCGTCTTGAATGACTCGGGATCGTCGAGCACTTCACCGTCGCGATTGCCCAGAATGTTGGTGGAGTACCAGCCGGAGAGCCCCAGCATCCGCGCCTTGAACGCCGGCGCGAGGACGCTTTTCATCATCGTCTGACCGGTCTTGAAATCCTTGCCGCCGATCGGCACGTGACGCTCTTCCGCCAGCTGCTCCATCACGGGGAGGTCGACCGTGAGATTCGGCGCGCCATTCGCAAAGGGGACGTTCTCCATCAACGCCGCGTAGGCGTACACCATCGACGGCGCAATCGACTGGTCATTCTGCTCCATCGCTTTTTCAAACGCCTGCAGCGACTGATGCGCGGGTCCCGGAGTGAGGAAGACTTCGGTGGACGCGCACCACACGATCACGATCCGGTCGAGTCCTGCGTTCTTCTTGAAGGCGCGGATGTCCTCACGCAGCAGCTCCGCCAGCTCGCGCTTGTTCTTGCCGCGCTTGACATTGCTGCCCTGCAGCCGCTTCACGTAGTACTGATCGAAAACGGCGGGCAGCGGCTTGATGTCCTGCAGGAACGCCTTGATCGGGTCGAGATGCTCGTGCCGATCGAGCACACCGGCCTTGACTGCGGCGGTGTAGGCGTCGTCGGGAATGGGATCCCATGCGGTGAACACGAGGTCCTTGAGATCCGCGAGGGGAACGAACTCTTTGATCCTGGGCGCGCGCTTTTCCGTGCGTTTGCCGAGGCGAATCGTCGCCATCTGGCTGAGCGACCCGATCGGCAGCGAGCGCCCGCGCCGCACATTCTCGACGCCCGCGATGAACGTCGTCGAGACCGCGCCGAGACCGACCAGCATGACGCCGAGTCTTCCTGTCGCCGGGGCGATTTCTCGTCCACCCCCGGTCATGACAGGCGTATTCATCTGTTCCCGAGCCATCAGTTGTCCTTTCCGAGATGCACCAACCATGCTCTTCGCCGCTCCTCGAGGAACGCGCCGTTCAAGCGTTCGCTCGTGAGAACAGGCGTGCCGAGAGAAGCTAATCGCCTATGATGATGACGGTAGGGCGATTGCGACCAGCGTCCGATGCGACCAAACTACGTCATGCCCGGAAACTATGGCAGGGGAATCGCGGCGGCGGTCGGTCTCGTCCTGATCGCCTGCCGAGCCGGCGAAAAGCGGCCATCTCCGCAGCCGGCCGGACCCCCCGCCACGCCCGGCCAGGCCTCTCGGGCCGGGTTCAGTGACCGCGCGGCAATGGCCGGAATTGTGTTTCGCATGCACGACCTCCCCATGGAGCAAGGCGAGCGGTTTCGCATCAATCTCTACGATCACGGCGCGGGACTCGCGGTCGGCGACATCGATAATGACGGGCGTGACGACATCTACTTCGTCGACCAGCACGGGCCCAGCGCCTTGTATCGCAACAATGGCGACGGGTCGTTCACTGACGTGACGGCGCATGCCGGGGTGGCGCTGGGCGATCGGATCGGCGTAGCAGCCACATTCGCCGATTACGACAACGACGGCTGGACCGATCTCTTCGTCACCACCACCCGCGGTGGCAACGTGTTGTGGCACAACCGGGGAGACGGCACGTTCGAGGATGTCACCCGAACGGCCGGCGTCGGTCATGTCGGCCACTCGCAGGCCGCGGTGTTCTTTGATTACGACAACGACGGCTTCCTCGATCTCTTCGTCACCAATACGGCGCATTGGACTACGACGCGTTGCTGTTCGGAAACGCGCTGTATCAGAACCTGGGGCATGGGCAATTCACGGAACAAGCGATTGCGGCGGGACTCGAAACCCTGTGGCCCTGGGGAGCGGCCGTGGGCGACTTCGACGATGACGGATACGAGGATCTCTTCATCCCGTCGGGCATGGGCTATCCATTCTACTATTGGCCCAACCAGCTCATGATGAACAACGGCAACGGCACGTTCACCGAGCGCGGCGCCGACCTGGGTGTCGAGCCACCGGCCGCCGGCATCTACCTCGAGGACAGCATCGGGGGTCGGCCGGCGGCGCGCAGCTCGCGCGCCGCCGCAGTCGCGGACTTCGATGGGGACGGGCGGCTCGAGATCGTTACCAACAATTTCAACGGTCCGCCGTCGTTGTTCGTCAACAGACTACCGACCCGTCACTGGGTGGAGTTCCAGCTCAGAGGCACGTGGAGCAACCGCGATGCAATCGGCGCTCGGCTGCGGCTTTGGACGGGAAGGCGGGTGATGGTGCGACAGGTAGCACCCGCAGGAGGCTACCTCGCGCAGTCGAGCCGCACGGTTCATTTCGGACTGGGACATCGTGCGGCTATTGACAGTGTGGAGATTCGCTGGCCGCGGGGACTGCGCGAGATTCTGAGGCGCCCTGCCGTCGACATGCTGCATCGACTCAAGGAGCCGCATTGACGGTTCAGTGTCCCTTGCGGCGTACCGCCGCGACTCCTGGTAACGTGTCCCGTTTTGGCAGCGGCGCGGGCGGCGGAGCGCCGCGCGCCACGCGCGCGACGTGCGCGATCCGCTGGATCACCGTGATCACGGAGACGAACGCGAGCACGGACACGATATACAACAGCAGGACGCCTGGGCGCCCCGGCCCTTCCCCGAACACCATTGCGGGCAGGCCGAGGAAAAGAATCCGCTCCGCGCGTGCCGCAATGCCCACTTTGCACTCTACGCCGAGCCCTTCCGCCCGCGCCCGCGTGTACGAAACCAACAGCGACGCGACGAGCGCGATCAACCCCGCCGCGAACGCGGTCGGCACGAGCTCCAGCGGCAGCGGCCCGGTCAGGAAGTAGATGATCAGTCCTGTGAAGACCGCTGACTCGCCGATCCGATCGACCGTCGAGTCGTAGAACGCGCCGAAGGTGGTCGTCATAGCGCCCTGGCGCGCGACTTGACCGTCGAGAATGTCGAAGACCCCGCTAAGCAACAGCAGAGCGCCGCCCAGCCGCACTGCGCTGTATCCGAATGCAACGCCGGAGCCGATCAACACCAGCGTGCCGAGTGTCGTGATCGCGTTCGGATGCACTCCGGCCCGAATCAAGGCGCGCACCAGTGGGCCCGTCAACCGGACAAAACCGTCCTTCACGCGCTGGGGAATGACATTCATGCCGGGGAGAAGCTAATCGCCGCCCGCAGCGGCGGTAGGGCTAAAGCGCTTGATTTGCTGGAACATGCACCATTGGGCAATGCCCGCTGGGCAGACGCTTCACCTCACCAGGATTACCGGCGCCAGGCCGGGCCGTACCACGTGCGTTCATACACGAGCGGGAGGCGCTCCCCGGTACCGACGTTGATGAGCTCCTGGTGATACGGGATCTCCGCTCGTGACACGATCAAGTACGTCCCGTCTGGCGACCAGCTGCCACCGGGGAAATAGACACCAGGACTCAGCACATGATCCTCGCTGCCATCCGGCCGAATGAGGTGAAGGGGGCCCGAGTATCCGCCGTACGAATAGCTCACCGCGTACAGGATCCAGCCGCCGGTGGGAGACCACCGCGCGCCGGCGGCCTGGTTGTCGCTCAACCGCGTCGTGTCCCCCGTCGAGAGGTTTCGCACGTAGAGCCGGTCCCACTTGATGTATGCGAGCCGCGTGCCGTCGGGGGAGAGGCTGGGAAAATGCATGTCCGCGTACGAGGACTCGGGTGTCAATCGCTCGGGGGCGGGGGCCCCGCTGCTGGTCCCAACGCGCCAAATGGCGTCACCGGTGGCGCTGTGCCCCACGAAATACACCCACGCTCTATCGACCGACACCTCGGGATCGGATTCGCCTGTGATCGGGCCGGGCGTGCCGATCAGGCGGCGCACGCTCGCCGTTGAATCTCCGACGAACACTCGCGTCACTCCCGAGACCATCCGGAGGTGGACGACCTGTCCGGTACCAGGAATCCACTGCGGTGCGAGGAGGTTGCTGGGAGAGTAGGAGCTCGACAGGATGTCGGTCTTGAACAGCCAGTGAAAATCGGAGCCATCCAGATTCATCTGGGCATAACCGGTACTGTCACCGATAAAGCCGGATCGCGCAGCGCGAGCGTCGCTTGCGGCACAACGCTCGTGAAGGCACTGTCCGTCCGCGAACCGAGTTGAATGGTGATCCTGGCGCGACCGATGACGTTGCCGTGAACAATACCCGCCGGCGAAATGTCAACGACGTTCGACGTAGCAGTGAACGTGACGCTCGAGAGCACGGTATTGCCGCGGCGATCGACTTGCCTCGCACCTATCAGATACGAACCGCCGATGACTATGGGCCGATCTTGCGGAAAGACTTGCGTTCCGACCGCCATGCCCGGATTCGTGATGACCTGCACCGTATCCGCCCGATCGGATCCCTCCAACCCGACCACCACAAAGCCTGTGCCGTCATAGGGCCCATGGATGATCACGACGGACGCCCGGCCGCCGTTGTCGGTAGTGTCTCGAATGGTGAGCCCGAAACAGCACCCGGGCTTGCCCAGATACAGGACCGGGAACACCGAATCGCCATGGAGTCTGACGGCATGGAACACGACTTCTTTACCGAAGGCGGAGACGCCATGCACGCGCGCTTCGACGACGAGCGTATCCCACACGTCAATCGTGTCCGCACCGCCACCAGAGAGGACGCGCACGCTCAGCGCTCCTCCAGGATTGAGCGAGTCCTGACAACCTGTTACGAGCGGGATGGCGAGGGCGAGCCACCGAATACGCCGCATGCTTCAACTTCCTACGTGGCCGCGCGCCTGGGAAGCACATGCGCCCCAAACGTCATAACTCCGCTAGTAGATCAGGTATTTGGCCCGGGAGGCGCGGAATCGCGTAAGGCCGGATTCCCAGGCATTCCAAATCTGCGGACCCGCCTGCCCAGCCTCGATAGCCAGCCGCAGCTCCGGCCCCGCCGCGAGGCGGTCAAAACTCTCGGCGCGGAATTGGAACTGCGTGGGATGGGTCGCGCGGATCGCGACCAGCAACGCGACCGCCAGCTTCGTGGGATCGTACTGCGCGCGGTCCTTCACATGAACGCGCACCCCCTGCAGCGCGATGCCGGCGAATTTCCCGTCGGTGGGTGCGACCGGCGTGAAGACAGCCGGCGTGACGTCCACGCCGGCGAGCGCCGAGGGCTCCAGTCGCTTGATAACTTCCACCGGATTCAGCCAAGGCGCGCCAAGGAGCTGGAAAGCCATCCCGGTGCCCCGGCCGACCGAGACATTCGTGCCCTCGAACAGGCAGAGCCCAGAATAATGAAGGGCGCTCTCGAGATCGGGCATGTTGGGCGACGGTTTGACCCAGGGGAGACTCGTCTGGTCGTATAGCATGTCGCGCGTCCATCCTGCCGCGGGGACGACGGCCAGATCGGCGCCGATGGCCATGATGTCGTTCGCCATGCGCGCCAGCTCGCCGAGGGTCATCCCGTGACGCATCGCGATCGGCAGGAATCCGACGAACGCGGAATCCGGATCACCGACGCGCGCGCGCACATTGCCGTGGACGGCGACTCCGCCGACAGGATCGGGTCGATCGAGCACGATCACGCGTTTCCCGGCGCGCGCGGCGTCGCGCATCAGGATCGTCGCCGTCGCGATGTACGTGTAATAGCGGGCGCCGATGTCCTGCAGATCGATGAGCACCACGTCCACGGAATCGAGCGCAGATCGCGCCGCGCTACGCGATCCGCCATAGAGACTGTAGATTGGGAGGCCGGTGGTCGAATCCCTGCTGTCGGGCAGTCCGGGACGATCTTCCGTTCCCCGAAATCCGTGTTCGGGACTGAACAAAACGGTCAGCCGCGCGCCGAGAGCCGTGCGCAGGAGATCGACGTCGCGACGGCCCGTGTGATCGACACCCGTGTGGTTCGACAGCAGAGCGAGTCGCTTGCCGTCGATCAGGTGCGCGGAATCGGACAGCAATACTTCAATGCCGGGCCGAACCGAGGGGGCAGCCGGTGATGGCGCACGCGCTCCCGCGGAACAGCCGAGGCCACAGACGATGACAACGAGATGATGCGCGCGCATACACTCCTATTCGTTTCGCTGCTCGCCGCCTGTGGCGGCGGGACCGCCCGGCCCGGTGCACCGGCGCCGGTTTCCGTTGACGCAGTGCTCGCCAAGCTGACGCCGCGTCAGAAAGTGGCGCAGCTCGTGGTGCCGTGGCTCGGCGGAAACTACATGGCGTTGGACGACTCCGCCTACCAGATCGCGGCGCGCTGGGTCGACTCGCTCGAAGTCGGCGGTATCATCATCTCGGTCGGTTCACCGTACGACATCGCCGCCAAGCTGAATGCGCTGCAGCGCCGCTCCAAGCTGCCCCTGCTCGTCTCCGCCGATCTGGAATGGGGCGCGGGCATGCGCGTCGTCGGCGCGACGGCGTTCCCGATGATCATGGCAGCCGGCGCCACGGGCGCTGAGCGCGACGCCTATACTATCGGCCGCGTCGCCGCCCTCGAGGGGCGCGCCGTCGGCATCCATGTGAACTTCGCGCCCGACGCCGACGTCAACAACAATCCACTGAACCCGATCATCAATATCCGCTCGTTCGGGGAGGATCCCCACGCGGTGGCGCGCCTGGTGCGTGCCTACGTGCGCGGGCTGCAGGAAAATGGCATGCTCGCCACCCTGAAGCACTTCCCCGGCCACGGCGATACCGAGACTGATTCGCACATCGGCTTACCCACGATCCGCTCAAATTATTCGCGGCTCGATTCCGTCGAGCTGGTCCCCTTCCGCGCCGGCATCGACGCCGGGGCCCAGGTCGTCATGACGGCGCACATCGCCTATCCGGCGCTCACGGGCAACGACGATCCGGCGACCCTGTCGGGCGCCGTCCTCACAGGCCTGCTGCGCGATTCGCTCCGCTTCCGCGGCGTCGTCGTGACCGACGCGTTGATGATGGGCTCGATCGTCGCCAAGTACGGCGCCGGCGAAGCCGCCGTCCGGGCATTTGTGGCAGGGTCAGACCTCCTGCTCATGCCCGCGGATCCCGACTCGGCGATCGCGTCCATGCTCACCGCGCTGCAGACCGGACGGATCTCCGCGGAGCGGCTCGACGCGTCGGTGCGGCGGGTGCTCGACGTGAAGCGCGGTCTGGGACTCTTCGCACGGCGCACCGTGCCGCTCGATTCGATCGCGCGTGTGGTTGGCGCGAAGACATTCCAGGACGCGGCGGACGACATCGCGCAACGCGCGCTGACGTTGGTGCGCGACACCGCCGGCACGATCGCGCGGCTCCGCGGCGCGCGCAGCCGCATCGCGCTCATCGCCTACGGCGACGAGCTCAACAGCTATGTCGGCCAGCGCATGCTCGAGCTGCTGCGGCTCGGCGGCGACACGGTGAGCTTCTTCCGGCTGTGGCCGATGTCGGGGACCGCGTCCTACGACTCGGCACGCACGACCATCGCTCGCGCGCCCACCGTCGTATTCGCGATGAACGTGCGCCCCATCTCGTCGAAGGGAACCATCGCGCTGCCCGATTCGCTGGCCCGGCTCATCACGGTCACCGACTCGGTGAAGCCAACAGTGCTCGTGTCGCTGGGCAGCCCGTACCTGCTCAATCAGACGTCCAGGGTCAAATCGTATCTGATTGCGTGGAGCGGTGTGCGCTCCGCGGAGCGCGCCGCGGGTCGAGCGCTGCTCGGCTGGTCGCCGATCCGCGGCAAGTTGCCGATTCGCATTCCGCCGGGATACCCCATCGGGTATGGCCTCGTGGTCTCGGACTCCACGCTGGCCCCCGCGCGACCGCCGGCTCACATCATCATTCCGTGAAGCGTCGCTCGGCGGCACCACTGGCCGCGCTCTTGCTGATCGGCTGCGCGCACTCGCAGGCGGCGCCGGCGCCAGCGACGCCGCCGTCGTATGGCCGGCTCGACCCAGTCGTCGCGTATCTGCGTTCGCAGGTGGATAGCGCCTATCCCGGCGCCGTGATCGCCGTCGGGTACCACGACAGCCTCGTGCTGCTGGCCGCGGTCGGGCACTACAGCTTCAACGACGCCCGCCCCGTGACGCCGCGGACGATCTACGATCTCGCGTCACTCACGAAAGTCATCGCCCTCACGACCGAATGCATTCTGCTCGTCGATCGTGGGAAGCTCGATCTCGACGCGCCGGTGCAGCGCTACCTGTCGGAATTTCGCGGTCCGATGAAGGACCAAGTGACCATCCGGCACCTGCTCACCCACTCGGCGGGGCTCGCCGCGGACCTGCCTTTGTGGGATTCGACGCGGACGCGTGAAGCGGCGCTCCAGATGGTAGACACGTCGCCGCTGTTGTCGCCGCCCGGGACCACGTTTGTGTATTCAGACCTGAGCGCGATCGTGCTGATGCAGGTGGTGGAGCGCATCACCGGACGGTCGTTCGACCAGGTGCTCGCTCAAGACGTCTTCGGGCCGCTCGGCATGACCGCCACCCGCTTCGTGCCGCCCCCCAGCTGGCACGACAGCATCGCGCCCACCGAAGTCGACACGTTCTTCCGCCATCGCTTGTTGATCGGCGAGGTGCACGACGAGAGCGCCGCGCGCTTGGGCGGCGTGTCGGGGAATGCGGGACTCTTCTCGAATGCGCCGGACCTGGCGACGTTTGCGACGTGGCTGCTCGGCGCCCGAGCGGGGCGGCCGACCCCGATCCCGGTTGACTCAGGGCTGGTGCACCGGTTCATCACACGGCAAGACATCCCGTCGGGCTCCTCTCGCGCCCTCGGCTGGGACACGCCCTCCGATCTCTCGAGCGCGGGCACGAAAATGGGACCGAACGCATTCGGACATACCGGCTATACCGGCACGTCCATCTGGTTCGATCCCGACCGCGGCGTCTTCATTATCCTGCTCACGAACCG
>DASZCG010000344.1:0-5747 GCA_035943355.1 Gemmatimonadales bacterium | reverse complement strand
CCCCCTCTCCGCGCGCCAGAGGGGGCGGGGGCGGGGGCGGGGGGGGCGGCCGGCGGCGGAGCGATCGAATCGATTCTCACCGCACGCGCCGGCACCGAGTCGGCCAACCGTCGAGCAGCGCGATACGCCGCGTGCGCTGCCATCGCCGAATCGTACATCTCTTGCGTCAAGGCCGCGAGTTGTCGCAGTCCTGCAACCGGTGTCTTCACGCGTGGATCGAGCCGCAGCGTGAGCGGCTGGCTGTAGGTCTTTCCGTCCACGGTAAGGCGGACGGTGTAGCGCCCGGCAGGCGCCCACGGGGCCCGCGGTGCGTGCTCGCTGCGGTGCGGCACTGCACCCGTGGCTTCCACCTCGCCGGTCTGCGGATCATCACCGATCGGCTGATACCGCATGTCCCAGGCGAAGCGATGCAAGCCGGCGCGAGGGGATAGGCGCTGGTGCGGCGCCGGCCAGTACAACGGAAGACTGCAGTCGAGCGCCGCAGGGTTTTTCCTGCAGACGGTTTCGTACGCCGCCGGGTCCAGCGCCGGATCGGGATCGCGCCCCAGATCGCCGCTCGAATACGAGCGGATGACTCGACCCGACACCGCCACTATGTCGAGCGTCACGGGGCCCGACGCGTCGGCGGGAAGGAAGTAGTCGATGATCGCGCCCGCGGGTGGATTCTCGCGCGCCGGCAGCTCGGGTGCCCAGGGCGTGGGCTCGTTGGTACCGAACCGCACACGAACGGCCGGCTGCGGTCTTACGACGTACGGCGTAGCGGCGGACTTGGACTTCGCGAGTGCCCGCAGGGGACTCAGATCGTCGAGAATCCAGAACCCCCGTCCGTGGGTCCCGGCGACCAGGTCCGCGCACAGGCACGTGCTGTCGTCCTTCACCTGGATGTCGCGCACCGAGATCGCCGGCATGTTGAGCCGCAGCGATTGCCAATTCGTGCCATCATCGAACGACACCCAGACTTGCACATCGGTCGCCGCGTACAGCAGGCCCGGAACGCGCGGATCCTCGCGGATCGAATTGCCGACGGCGTTGGGTGCGATGCCGTTGTTGATTTCGCTCCAGGTGCGGCCGCCATCGTGGGTCCGCCAGAAATGCGGCCGAGCGTCGTCGATGCGGAGAGTATTCGCCGCCGCGTAGGCCGTGCGGGTGTCGAAGTGCCCCGCCTCGATATTGAAGATGCGGGTCCACGGCTGGATCGCGGGCGGTGTCACATTTCTCCACGTCGCGCCGCCATCGGTCGTTTCCTGGATGTTGCCGTCGTCGGTGCCGGCCCACAGCACCGCGCTGCTGCGGGGTGAGGGCGAGAGAGCGGTGATGGCACCGCGTGGAGTTGGCGTCACGGCCTTGGCGTACCGTCCCGCGCTTGCCGGAACCGTCCAGGTCTGCCTGGCCAGGTCGGGACTGATGCGCGTCCAGGTGTGCGCGTGATCGATCGACTTCCACACTGCGTTCGACGTGTAGTAGAGGACGTTCGGGCTGAGCGGCGACCAGATCAGCGGCATCGTGCGCACGTTGCGGCCGAACTTCTCGCCGCGCGCCGCGGAGTCGGGTCCCACCTGCGCGGTCTGGCCGGTCCGGCGATCATAGCGCGATACGCCGCGGCGCGCGCTGCCGAACACCACGTCGGGATCGCGTGGATCGGGCGCGGCGATGCCGTACTCCTGAATGTTGGCGGGATGCCAGTCGTGGAACGTGATCTGGCCATCGTCGGAACGGCTGCTGACGCAGATCGAGCCCGAATCCTGCTGCCCACTGCACACCTTGTAAGGAAAGGCGTTGTCCGCGGTCACGTGGTAGACGGCGGCCGTCGGCTGGGTGTACCAGTTGCTCCACGATTCGCCGCGATTGGACGAGATCACGGCACCCTGATCGGAGACGGCGAGAATCAGGTTCGGATCGTCGGGGTGAATCCAGATGCGCTGATAGTCGTCGCCCCCAGGCGAACCGCGCACCGCGGACCAGGTCGCGCCGGCATCCTCGGTGCGCCACATGACGATCGACGCGCTATAGATCACGTTTTCGTTTTTGGGATCGACGACAATGGGTGGGAGGTCGCCGCCGCCAATGCGGCCGAGTGGCCGCGCGTCGGCGGTTGCCGCAGTCGTGTCGCCGACGACGCCGGCGCCCGGGATGCGCGTGCGCAGTATCCAGTGCGCGCCGGCATCGGTCGACTTGTAGAAACTCACAGGACCCGACCCGCCCGCCGGATTCACGGACGCCACCATCGCATAGATCACCTGCGGATTACTCGGGGCGATCGCGATGTTCGCCTGTAAGACCGGCGGCAACCCGGTCGTGAGCTGCGTCCAGGTCGTACCACCATCGGTCGACTTGTAGATCCCACCGGCGCCCGGCCACGTCGAATCGGGGCCGAAGGCGGCGTACTCGTAGAATGTCGACTGCTGTTGCCACAGCGCCGCGTACACGGTGTTGGGATTGCCGGGGTCGATGCGGACTTCGTTCGCGCTGGTGTATTCGTCCTGGTACAACACCTTCTCGAAACTGCGGCCGCCATCGGTCGAGCGGTACACGCCACGCTCCGCGTTCGGCCCGTAGGCGTGCCCCAGGGCGGCCACGAACAGGCGATCGGGATTCGCGCGATCGACGTCGATGTACGCGATCATCTGCGTGGCGTCGAGACCGAGGTGCACCCAGGTACGGCCGGTGTCGTTCGAGCGGTACATGCCATACCCGGTCGCCAGATCCGGGCGGATGATTCCGGCGCCGGTGCCGACGTAGATGACGTTGGGACTGGAAGGCGCCACGGCGATGGCGCCAATCGAACCGGTGGCCTCGCGATCGAACAGCGGCTCCCAATTGGAGCCGTAGTCCGTCGAGCGCCACACGCCGCCGTTGTCGAACCCGATGTAGAAGACAGTGGGATGGCCGGGCGCGCCCGCCAGGGCTCGCGCGCGGCCGGCGCGCACGGGGCCGATATCTCGCCAGCGCAGCGCGCCATTGAGATCGGGTATTTGACCGGCGATTGCTGCAGGGAGGGCGCAGAGCGCCGCGAGGTACAGGGGTGTTAGTCGCATGCGGGAGTATGCAGCCGCAACAAGGAACTTGGCAGGGTTCTGACGTGGTCACGCGTTACGCTTGCCGGGCCGGCCCCGAGGGGCCGAACGGCGTGCCCGGCAAGACGCAACGCGCTTTAACTCAGCTGCCCGCCCGCTTATCCAGGACTGACCGCAGCACCACCACGAGCGCGTGCAGCGTGAAGGGCTTGTGGAGCAGCGGGGCGCCGCTTTTCAGGACCGGCGCCAGCTGCGCCGGATCGTCGTACCCCGACATGTAAATCACCCCGGGACGTAGGCCGTCGCCGACGAGGCGGTCGATCAGCTCCTTGCCACCCATTTTCGGCATGACCGCATCCGTCAGAACCGCATCGATCGGGGTGCTGCAACCCCTGATTACGTCGATCGCTTCCGAGCCATCCAGCGCCGTCAACACCGAGAAGCCGAGGCTTCTCAACATCCGAGCCAGCGCTTTCACCAGTTTTTCGTCGTCATCGACAACGAGGATCAGCTCGCCATGTCCCGGCAGGAGAAGGCCTGTATCTCCGTTGTGGGGCGCGGGTGGTCCTCCATGCTGGTCCGCCACCGCTCAAGCTCCGTTGTAAGTCTTTGGGCAAATAGCCAGGAGCCTACCCTCTGTTGCAAATACCGACTCAGTAGCGATCCCATACGGGGCGAGCATGCCCGAACTGAAGGACTTACGCTGCTTTACTGCCGTGGCCGACACGGGGACGCTGAGTGGCGCCGCGCGTGAAGTGCACGTCGCTCAGCCGGCGCTGTCGCGGCGGATCCGCTCGCTCGAGCGCGCCCTGGGCGTCGAACTCTTGAGCCGCCACGCCAAGGGCGTCACGCTCACGCCGGCCGGCGCGGCATTCGCCCAGGGCAGTCGCACCTTGCTGGACCAGGTCGCCGCGTCGCTCGACCGGGTCGAGGCCACCGCGCTGGGGCGTCGCGGCCGCGTGCTGCTCGCGGCGACACGCGGCGCCGTCGCCCGCGGCTTCCCGACAGACGTGCAGGAATCGCTGCGCGCCGAATCTCCCGACATCACGGTCGTCGTGCAGGATTTCGAGCAACCGGGCCCGGCGGCCGCGGTCGCCGATGGCAGCGCGGACCTCGGTGTCGGCGCGGAGGCGTCGTTGCCGCCGGAGCTGCAGGCCCAGCGGCTGTGGCTCGAAACGCTGGATCGCGTGATCGTCCCGCGGCAGCACCCGCTGGCGGCGCGGGACTCCGTGACACTCGAGGATCTCAGCGCGCTCCCGTTCGTGTTCTCGCTGACGAACTCGTCGTCGGCCGTGCGCGACCGCGTCGCGGAGGCGCTCGCCCGCGCGGGCATGCGCTCGCCGCTGATCGCGCTCGAGGGCGATCTGTCGGCGCCGCATCTCGCCGTTGCGGCGGAGCGCGGCTGGACACTCATCACCCGCTCACGCGCGCAGGCCCCTCCCGAAGGAACTGTCGTACTCAGCGTCGCAGGCCTGTCGCTGTCGGTCGCGGTGATGGCGGTGTGGCGGCGCGCGGAGCGGCGGCCGGTCGTACTCACGGTCCTGCGACGTATGCTCGATGTCGCCCTCGGCTACCCGGATTCCGCGGTCCCGGCCACCGTGACACTGCCTGCGCCGCCCCGACCGGGCCGCGCGCAACGGCGACCGGGCATGGTGCCTTCCGGGATCACGCTCAGGTACCTGCGCGCACTCGCGACCGTGGCGACCGCGCACTCGATCGGACGCGCGGCCGAGCGGCTGGGCATCAGCCAGCCGGCGCTGTCGCGCCAGCTGCGGGAGCTCGAGCATGGGCTGGGAGTCACGCTGCTCGAACGATCCGCGCGCGGCGTCACCCTAACGCCGCCGGGCGTCACGCTCGCGACCGACACACCAGGATTGCTTGGCGCGGTCGACGACTTGGTGCGCGAGGTCAGTCGCGCCAAGCGGCGCGTCGAAGGGCGCTGTGTGATCGGCACCGTGGCAACCGCGGCGTCGAGCGCCCTGCTGGCGCGGGTGACGGAGCGCTGCGCCGACCAGCATCCCGACATCGATCTGAACGTCCAGGAGATGACAACGCCGGAGCAACGCACCGCCCTCGCGCACGCGGACATCGACCTCGGACTGGCGCACGCCCTGCCGACGCCCGGATGGAACCGCGGCGATCGCATCGTGGCGACACGATTGGTGAACGATCGCCTCGACACCGCGCTGCTGGCACTCGGGCATCCGCTCGCAACCCGGGACGAGATCGAGCCGCATGAGCTGGCCGACGTGCCGTTCCTCTTTATGGATCGCTCGCTGCATCCCGCGTTCTACGATCGCGTGCACGGAGCGCTCGCGGCGCTGGGGCTGCGCCCGCGCGTCGACGCGACCTACGACGCCCTGCAGACCGTCTGGGCGCTGGCGGCGCAGGGAAAAGGGTGGACCGTGGGATTTCATTCCCAGCTCGAGCGGTCGCCGGTCGGAACCGTTGCCATTAGAATCGCCGGGTTCAGCCTGCCGTTTGGACTCGAGCTGTTGTCACGCCGCGGCGAGGCAAGCCCGGTTGTGGTGACGGTCATGACCGCGTTCCGTGACCTGCGGCACGCGGCGTTGCCGCAGGACGAGGTGCCGGTAGACAAGCACCCGAGTCCTCAGTAGCGATCTACCGACCGTCAGCCCACGCTTGCCCGAGGGCGTTGAGTGTTCCCTCGATCCGGACCGATGGACGCTCGAATCCGCTGACCACGACCGTCGCGGTGAACGGCCCATCGGG
>DASZCG010000343.1:0-2080 GCA_035943355.1 Gemmatimonadales bacterium | reverse complement strand
CTCTCGCGCCGTGGCCGAGAGCGTCACCGTTTGTGCCATACGCTCCTCAACTCAATCGAATAGCGAGCTGACCGACTGATTCGAATGCTCGTAGCCGATGGCCTTTGCCATCAGGCTGGCGATCGACAACACTTTCAGCTTTTCGAACAGTTTCTCTTCCCCCACGCGGATCGTGTTCGTCACCGTCACTTCCTCGATCGGTGAGGCGCGCAGCCGCTCGACCGCCGGTCCCGACAGCAGCGCATGCGTCGCAAACGCGAAGATCCGGCGCGCGCCCAGCCGCTTCAGCGCCGCGGCGGCTTCCGAAATCGTCCCCGCGGTGTCGATCATGTCGTCCGGAATGAGGCAGTCCTTGTCCTCGACTTCTCCGACGACGTTCAGTACCTCGGCGATGTTCGCCGACGGGCGCCGCTTGTCGATGATCGCGAGCGACGCGTCGAGCCGCTTTGCGAAGCCGCGGGCCATCTTTGCCGAGCCGACGTCCGGCGCCACCACCACCGGCTGATACAGCTGCTTGGTGCGGTAGTGGTTCACGAACACCGGCGCCGCATACAGGTGATCCACCGGAATGTCGAAAAACCCCTGGACCTGGTGGGAATGGAAATCCATTCCCAACACCCGGTCCGCGCCCGCGTGCGTGATCAGATTCGCCAACAGCTTGGCGCTGATCGCCACGCGCGGCTGATCCTTGCGGTCCTGGCGCGCGTAGCCGAAGTACGGCAACACCGCCGTGATGCGGGCCGCGCTCGCGCGGCGGGCGGCGTCCATGAGCAACAGCAGCTCCATGTAGTTTTCCGCTGGCGGATTCGTGGGCTGGATGATGAACACATCCCGCCCGCGCACGTTCTCGTCGATTTTGACGAAGATCTCGCCGTCGGCAAACCGCCGCATCGTCACCGCGCACAGCGGCTGTCCCAAATGCTGAGCCATCTCCTCGGCGAGGGGCCGGTTGGCCGTTCCGGCGAGGAGCAGGAGCTGGCTGCGTGACAACGACAGGTCCCGCATCGGGCATCAGAAAGTAGTCGGCAAACCGCGCATAGCCAAGGCCTTACCGCCTCCCGTACCGCGCCGTATGCTAATGCCCCGTGGAGGACCTTCAGGCGCGGCTCGCCGCGGCACTGGCGGGCCGCTACACGATTGCGCGCGAGATCGGCCGGGGTGGGATGTCGGTGGTGTTTGTCGCGTACGATCTACGTCTCGAGCGCCGGGTCGCCGCCAGCCTCGAGCACCCTTACATCCTAAAGCTGCATGACTACGGCGAGGCCGCCGGCCTGCTGTTCTACGTCATGCCGTTCGTCGAGCGCAACTCACTGCGTCAGCGGGCGCGGGAGCGTACGTTGCCCGTGGTCGACGCCGTGCGGATCGCTCATGAGGTCCAACAGTCAAGCAGGCTGGGGCGTATCACCCCGGACCCTCTTCCTTGGAGCACGCTCATGCATCGTTCCTCTGCCGTCGTCGCCTTCTTGTTACTCCTTGCCGCACCCGTGCTTAGCCAGACACCCCAGTCTGCACCGGGCGGGCCTCCCGACGGCCAGCGCCGCTTCCCGCCGCCCCCTGACCATTGGATGACGATCGACTCGCTCGGCCAGGCCCTTGGCCTGAGCGCCGATCAGCGCACCAAGGTCACGCCTGCATACACCGCGTTGAACGGCGTGATGAAGGACGCCGCGGCGCGCCGCCAGAAGATTCGCGAGAAGATGCAGGCATCCGGGTTCACGCCGGGTCAAGAAATGACGGCGGAGCAGCACGCCATGTTCGACAGCGTGCGCACCGAGATGGAAGGGCTCCAGGCTGAAGCAGATCAGTGGGTTGCGGCGATTCGCAATAACCTGACGCAGCCCCAGCAGGTCAAGTTCGATGCGCTGCCCAAGCCGCAGGTGATCCGCCAGCGCGGAATGGCCGGACAGCCGCGTCCGTAGCTATCCTTCGGGTCCCACTTCACACGGGTCTCGAACGATGCGCAGGATTTGTCTTGTCGCCGTACTCGTCGCGTTGGGCAGCCCCTCGGTGGCGGCCCAGCGCGCCGAGAACGACTCCAGTCTTCTCACCGTCGACCGCATTTTCGCCTCGCCCGAGTTCC
>DASZCG010000342.1:0-5773 GCA_035943355.1 Gemmatimonadales bacterium | reverse complement strand
GCGTCCTTCCCCCACTACCGCGCATTTCTCGAGTCGTCGCTCGCGCGGCTCATGGAGAACGCCTCCGCTCCGGGTCGCGCGTTCGCATTCGATCCCCTGGGAACGATCTCGTCCGGCTATGACTCCGCCACGGTGGCGGCGCTGGCCCGCCCCGGCCTGCGGGAGGCGATCGCATTCGATCGCTCCGGATCGGGCGAGCAAGACAGCGGGTCACAGATCGCCGCGGCGCTCGCCATCCGGCTCACCGTCATCGAGCGCGATGCCTGGCGCGCGACCACCTTGCCCGAGGTCCCGTTTCTCGCCGCCGATGCAAAAGGTGAGGACGTGTACTTCAGCAGCGCGGCGGCGCGGCTCCACCGCCGGTTGCTCCTGACGGGATTCCATGGCGACCGCGTGTGGAGCACGCAGAGCCAGGGCGATCATCTCGCGCGCGGCGACCAGTCCGGCCTCTCACTCACCGAGTTCCGCTTGTGGACCGGGTTCGTGCACTGCCCCGTGCCGTTCCTGGCCGCCCGCAACACCGACGAGATCGGCGCGATCAGCCGTTCAGCGGCCATGGAGCGCTGGACGACGGGATCGCGCTACAGCCGCCCGATCTGCCGCCGCGTACTCGAGGAATCCGGCGTGCATCGAGAGCTATTCGGGCAGTCCAAGAAGGCCGCATCGGTGCTGTTCTTCAAACCGGACGGCCGCCTCTCGGAATCCTCGCGCCAGGACTACACCGCGTGGCTCGAGCGTTACGGCCTTGCGCCCACGCGCTGGAGCAGTGTGCGCCGCTGGACCGCTGCCGCGCGGTCGTTGCTGCCGAGCGGCCCGCGCGACCAACAGTATCGCCCGCTCTTTCCCTGGGCCATCGAACGCGCCGTCGAGCGCTACGCCAAGGCCCCGCAACCGTACGAGCTGGTGGGCGCCACGCCATGATCAAGCGTCTCCTCGATGTGCTGCTTGCCGCACTGGCGCTTATCGTCATGAGCCCCGTGCTCGCGCTCGCGGCCATCGGGATCCGCTTCTCGAGTCCCGGCCCGATCTTCTACCGGGCGCGGCTCACGGGCCGCAATGGACGCCCGTTCACGATGTACAAGCTGCGCACGATGCATGTGGATCATGGCGGCTTCGATAGCGTCATCACTGCCGCCCGGGACCCACGCGTATTTCGCTTCGGCGCCTGGCTGCGCCGCGTCAAGGTCGATGAGTTCCCGCAGCTCATCAACATTCTGCGCGGTGACATGTCGATCGTGGGGCCGCGTCCCGAGAACGCCCGGATCGTGGAGCGCTACTATGGGCCGGAACACCAGGAGCTGTTGCGCGTCGCTCCGGGCCTGACGAGTCCCGGTACCCTGTACGACTACACCCACGGTGACGACCTCGTGGGCTCGACCAACCCGGAGCAAGCCTATGTGGAGCGACTGCTGCCCATCCGGCTCGCTTTGGACCAGGTCTACGTACACCGCGCCTCGCTGTGGTATGACGCGGTGCTCGTCGCTCGCACCATCGGGCTCATCGCCGCCATCGCGGTCGGCCGGCGCGTGTTTGCGGATCCTCCGGAGTTGGCTGAGGCGCGCCGGCTCCTACCGGCCTCCAGCCGTGCCCGGGCTAGCGCCGGTCTGCCGTAACAGGCCAACGGCGTTGCTGTAAGAGAGATGCGACAACAGCCCGCGGGCTATCGCGGCCACTCAGCCTAACCACATGCCCCACATGATGTTCCGTACACGTGTTGTGCGCATGCAGCATGCAGAGTGCTCGTACCATGCCACCACGTTTGCCTGCGCCGCCCTCAAGGCGGCTTACCTCGGTATTTCTTATAACTGCCTCACTGATTCTGGCCATGTGCCATAGCGATCAAGGACCTCCCGCCCCGACGGAAGTTGGAGGGGGCGTTGGTCCGCGGCCCAGTTTCCAGTTCAACGCCGGCACCGTTTCGCTCGTGGGCGCGGGCAACATCGCACGGTGTGATCGCACCAACGACGAGGCCACAGCCAACCTGCTCGACGGCATCTCGGGCAGCGTTTTTGCTTTGGGCGACAACGCATATCCCAACGGCACGCCCGCCAATTTCAACTGTTACAACGCGAGCTGGGGCCGTCATAAGGCGCGGACGTATCCGGCCGCCGGCAATCACGAGTACGACTCGAGCGCGACCGCGGCGGCGTACTTCGCATACTTTGGCGCGGCCGCGGGCAGCGCCCCCGGTGGCTACTACAGCTACGACATCGGCAACTCGTGGCACGTCATCGTCCTCAACAGCAACTCCACCAAGGTGGCGACGGCCGTTGGTTCGCCGCAGGAGACCTGGCTCCGGGCTGACCTGGCCGCCAACACGAAGCCGTGTGTGTTGGCCATGTGGCATCATCCGCGGTTCTATTCGACCACAGCGAGCTCGTTGTCCCCCACAGCGTCAGTGAAGCCGTTTTGGGATGACCTCATCAACGCCCACGCGACGCTCATCGTCAACGCGCACATGCGCGACTATGAGCGCTTCGCGCCACAGTCAAGTGCCGGCGTCGCCGACCCGGTCAACGGCATCCGCCAAATCACCGTCGGCACGGGCGGCGAAGGACTCGACGCGACCAACACCCTGATCGCACCGAACAGCGAAGTGCGGATCAGCGGCGTGTACGGGGTGCTCGCGCTGACGTTGGGTCAGGGCAGCTATTCGTGGCAGTTCGTTCCGGTCGCGGGACAGACGGGGAGCGACGACGGCGCTGGAGCGTGTTGGGGCCAGGGACCGATGACACCGGTCGTCGATGCCGGTCCCGACAAGCAGGCCAATGCGGGTGATACCGTTCGCGTCACCATCAGCTTCACGGATCCGGGGCCGAACGATGCTCCCTGGAACTATCAGATCACGTGGGGCGACGGTACGTCCACGACCGGCACCAAGGCGTCCGTGAGCCCGATCGCCGAGTCGCACGTTTACACGGCGTTGACGCTCGACTCTGTGCGTGTCACGGTCACCAACGCGTTCGGGATGTCCGGATCGGATTGGCTGGCGGTGCAGGCAGCCCCGACAGGACAGGTCGTGCTCGTGGGCGCGGGCGACATCGCGGATGCCGCAACACCGGGCGACTCGCTCACGGCCAACCTGCTCGATGGCATCGCCGGTACCGTGTTCACGCTCGGCGACAACGCGTACGACATGGGTAGCGCCAGCGACTTCGCGAACAACTACAACCCGACTTGGGGCCGCCACAAGAGCCGCACCAAACCGACCCCCGGCAATCACGAGTACTCAACGCCTGGAGCCAGCGGGTACTTCGGTTATTTCGGTGCCGCGGCTGGTGATCCGGCGAAGGGTTACTACAGCTACGACCTCGGCGCCTGGCACATCATCGCATTGAACGGCGAGGTCGATATTACGCCGCTTTCCGCCGAGGTGCAGTGGCTGCGGAGCGATCTCGCGCTACACAGCGCGAAGTGCACGCTCGCCTACTGGCATGCGCCGCGCTTCGTCTCCGGTGTGGCGATTACCAGCAATCCCAAGTATCAGACGCTGTGGGACACGCTGTACAAGTACGGGGCGGACGTCGTCATCAACGGTCACAAGCACAGTTACGAGCGCCTCGCGCCGCAGACGCCCGCGCAGGTGCGCGACACGTTGTACGGCCTGCGGTCCTTCGTTGTGGGAACGGGCGGCACCGGCCTCGACGGCGGCAATCCACCGGCGGTTCCGAACAGCGAGGTGCGCAACACCAACACGTGGGGCGTCCTGAAGCTGACGCTCAATGCGGACTCCTACACCTGGCAATTCATTCCGGTTGCCGGCTCGACGTTCATGGATGCGGGCAGCGGGCTGTGCCATTATGCGCCATCGGTCGTCAATCACGCCCCGGTAGCGGTGGCGAACGGGCCCTCCAGTGGTACTGAAGGCACCAGTGCGGCGTTCAACGGCAGCGGGTCGTCGGATTCCGACGGCGACGCGCTCACGTACGCATGGACGTTCGCCGATGGCACGAGCGGGACCGGCGTCACGCCGAGCCACACGTATGTCGATAACGGCACCTACACCGTTTCGCTCACCGTGACCGACGCGCGCGGGCTCGCCAGCTCACCGGCGACGACCACGATCACTGTCGCCAACGCGACAGCCGTTGTGGCGGCAGCGCCCCAGTCGGCAAGTGTGGACGCGGGCTTCAGCTTCACCGCCACGTTCAGCGATGCGGGGACGGGCGACGGCCCCTGGTCGTACACGATCGATTGGGGTGACAGCTCGAGCGTGACGACCGGCAGCGCCGCGAGCCAGAGCAATCCGATCACGGCCGCGCACACCTACGCCTCGACCGGCTCCAAGAGCGTGACGGTGGCCGTGACGGATAAGGATGGAGGAGCAGGCTCGGCCACAGCCACCGTGACGGTCGCGGGCGCCAACAATGTGCCGACCGCCGCGCCCGGTGGACCCTACACGGGGAGCGAGGGCAGCCCCGTCGCCTTCAACGGCGCGGGCTCCTCGGACCCGGACGGTGACGCCCTCACCTACGCCTGGACCTTCGGCGACGGCACGACGGGCAGTGGCGTCGCGCCCAGCCACACGTATGTCGACAACGGCACATTCGTAGTGACGCTGACGGTCACGGATACGCACGGCGCGTCGAGCCAGCCGACGGGCACGACGGCGACAATCGCCAACGTCGCACCGACCGTCAACGCCGGCGCGAATCAGACCGCCGCCGCGGGGACGCCCCTGACGGTCAATGCGACATTCAGTGATCCGGGCATCAACGACGCAACGTTCTCGTACTCGATCGACTGGGGTGATGGCACGGGACCGACGACGGGAACCAAGAGTACCGCGGCCGCTCCGATCCAGGCGACGCACATTTACACTGCGGCGGGGACGTTCGTCGCTACCGTCACCGTCACGGACAAGGATGGCGGGGCGGGCAGCAGCACGGCAACGATGACGATTTCGCCGCCGGTGGTGGCCGTCACACTCGTGGGCGCGGGCAACATCGCGCGCTGCGATCGCACGAATGACGAGGCGACGGCGGCGATCCTCGATACGATTGCGGGCACCGTCTTCGCGCTCGGCGACGCCGCCTATCCCAACGGGACCCCTGCGAACTACAACTGCTACGCGCCCTCGTGGGGTCGCCACAAGGCCCGCACGTACGCGGCGACGGGCAACCACGACTACGACTCCAGCTCGACGGCAGCCGGTTATGTCGGCTACTTCGGCGCCGCCGGTGGCGATCCTGGCAAGGGCTACTACGGCTACGACCTCGGCGCGTGGCACATCGTCGTCTTGAACAGCAACACGAGCTTCGTTCCGGCCGCCGCGGGCTCGGCACAGGAGACGTGGCTCAAAGCCGATCTCGCCGCGAACACCAAGCAGTGCGTGCTCGCGATGTGGCACAGCCCGCGCTTCTACTCGACGACGTCGAGCTCGTTCTCTCCCACCTCGTCGGTCAAGCCGTTCTGGGACGACCTCTACGCCGCGGGCGCCGAGCTGATTATCAACGCCCACATGCGCGATTATGAGCGCTTCGGGCCGCAGTCGCCCGCTGGCGCCGCCGATCCCGTCAACGGAATCCGGGAAATCATCGTGGGCACGGGCGGGGAAGGACTCGATAGTCCCAACACGCTGATCATCCCAAACAGCGAGGCCCGGATCAGCGGCGTCTACGGCGTGCTGAAACTGTCGCTCGGGGAGGGCACCTACGCGTGGCAGTTCATCCCGGTGGCAGGGCAGACAGCGACGGACGCAGGCACCGGAACATGCCATTGATGGGGGCGAAGGGCTTGCCCGACATCCCGGTCCAATCCCCACCCCCCCCCC
>DASZCG010000341.1:0-14606 GCA_035943355.1 Gemmatimonadales bacterium | reverse complement strand
CGTCTACGGCGTGCTGAAACTGTCGCTGGGGGTGGGCACCTACGCATGGCAGTTCATCCCGATCGCTGGGCAGGCTGCGACGGACGCAGGTAGCGGTACGTGCCATTGATGACGGCGAAGCGCTTGCCTGACAGCCCGGTCCAATCGCCTTCGCGCGTCGCCCTGGCTCCCCGCTCTCTGGTCCTCGAGCTGGGAGATGCGCTCGAGCGGCGTAACGTCAATTACTGCTGCCAGTGGAAGGGCAACTGGAAGAAGAAGCGCTGGATGTCGGGTGAGGGGGACATCGACTTGCTGGTGGACCGCAGCACTGAGCCGCTGTTCTCGGCCGTGCTCGAGGAGCTGGGCTTTCACCGCGCGACCCCACCGCCGCAATCCCGGGTTGCGGGAATGGAGAGCTGCTTCGGGTTGGACCCCGTCACCGGGCGGCTGATTCACGTCCACGTCCACTACCAGCTGCTGACTGGTGGATTCTGGACCACGATCTATCGCCTGCCGCTCGAGCGCGCGCTGCTCCAATCGACGACCCACGGGAACGTCTTCCGGACCCCGGCACCGGAGTTCGAGCTGCTCATTTTCGTGATTCGCATGGTGCAGCGTCATCGCTGGCGCGATGTGCTGCGGGGCGAGCCCCAGTGGCTCAAGGCAATCCAAGGAGAGCTGGATGCGCTGCTCAAGAAAGCGGAGTTGCATCGCCTGGCCGGCGTCATGTCAGAGCATCTCCCCACGATATCGATGCTGTTTGTGGACGACTGTCTCGCGTCGCTGCGGCCCGGATACTCCCGGTGGGGTCGCGTGATGCTGCGGCGACAGCTCCACCGCCACCTGCAATCGCACGCCAAGCGGCCGCCGACTGCACAGCGGCTGATGCGTAAGGCTCAGTCCCTGCTCACGCTGGGCGGCAGGCTGGGCGGCGGCTCTGCAAAGAAGCGGCTGGCGCACGGCGGCACAGTGATTGCATTGCTGGGCGGAGATGGCTCGGGCAAGTCCACCTGTACGCAGGAGCTGGCGGCGTGGCTCAGCGGCGATCTCGACGTCATGACCGCGCATCTCGGCCGCCCACCCCGGTCTTTGCTCACCCTGTTCGTCGGCGCGCTCCTGAAGGTTTGGCGGAGATTCAAGGCCGAGCCGGAGGATCCGACGGAGTTTCCTGGCTACCTCCAATGCGTGCGTGACGTGTGCACGGCTCGCGATCGGCACAGCCTGTACCTCACCGCTCGTCGCTTCGCGCTCTCGGGTGGCATCGCGTTGTGCGAGCGTTATCCGATGCCGCAGAACTACGAGCTCGCCGGACCCCGGCTCGATCGCTTCGCCGACCGGTTGTCCAGGAATGTGTTCGGCCGGCTGCTCCTGCACCGCGAGCACCGCTACTACCAGGACATCCTCGCGCCCGATGTGCTGATCGTCCTCCGGATCGACCCCGAGATGGCGGTGCAGCGCAAGACGACGGAGCCCGCGGACTATGTGCGGGCGCGGAACATCTCGATCAACGCCGCCGATTGGTCCGGCAGCGGCGCCCACTTCGTGGAGGCCGGTCGGCCCCTGGCGAACGTGATCGCGGACCTCAAGACGATCATCTGGGCGGAGCTGTAGCCGTGGTCGCAGAGCTCGTTGGTCCCGCCGGCGCCGGCAAAAGCAGCCTCACGGAGCGCCTCTCGCAACAGCCGGGCGCGACGCGGGCCAGCATCTTCAGACTGCCGCGCGCGTGGTGGCTGATTGGCGCGCTGCAATCGCTTCCCGCGCTCCTGGCCCTGTGTCTCCGCACCAGGTCGCTCCCGTGGGAAGACTTGCGGCACATCATCCGGCTGCGCGCGCTGCACCGATTGCTCCAGCGCCAGCGCGCCGCCGGCACCCGGCTCGTGCTGCTCGATGAAGGCCCTGTGTTCGCGCTCGCCTGGCTGCAGGTCTATGGTCGCGACCGCTTGCGCCACGCAGCGATGGCCGCGTGGTGGCAGGAGACCGCCCGCGAGTGGGCACGCGCGCTCGATGTCGTCGTGGTGCTGGACGCTCCTGACGCCGTCCTCGCGCGCAGAGTCCGCGACCGCGCCAAGCCGCATGCGATGAAGCACAAGACCGACGCAGAGATCGCGCGCTTCACCGCTACCTACCGTGCAGCCTACGCGGGCGTGATTTCGGCCCTCACCGCCGAGCACCATGTCCGGGTGATTTCGCTGAGCAGCGACGGAGACACGCCCGAGCGCGTGTCTACCCGCGTGCGCGATCTGATCGAGGCCAATGGGAACTGAGATCGCCGGTCTCGCGACCCCCCCCTCCCCCCCCGCGCGGGCAGCCAGGCACCCCGCCAAAGCGAGTCTGACGCGGCGGGCTGGACTCAACGTCGCCGCGTCGCTGCTCGACTACGGCGCGAAAATCGCCGTGAACTTTATCGTCATTCCGATCCTGGTCGCCGGGCTGGGCCGCTCTCTGTACGGCGTGTGGGAGATGCTCGGCCGCCTCGTGGGCTATCTCACGGCCGGCGACGGTCGGCCCACGCAGGCACTGCGCCTGGTCGTGTCCAACCTGCAGGGCAGCGAAGACGACGAGGCCAAACGCCGCTACATCGGCGCCGCGCTCGTGGTCTGGCTGCTCTTCATCCCGGTGATTCTGGCGGCGGGCGTCGTGGTCGTCTGGCTCGCTCCCATTCTCACGAAGGTGGATCCCGCCGTGCAATCCAGCGTGCGCCTCACGGCGGCGTTGCTGGTCGTCGGCCTGTTGTGCGCCAATCTCGCCTCGCTCCCCGAGTCAGTGTTGCGAGGAATGAACCTGGGCTACAAGCGTATGGGTCTTCAGGCCGGCCTCGAGGTGCTGGGCGGAGTGCTGACGGCCGGCGCTATCGGGCTGGGGCTCGGCATCGCGGGCGCCGCGGGATCGCAGATCGTGTTCGGCGCCTTGCTCGGCGTCTGCTTCTGGTACGTGGTGCGGAAATACGTTCCCTGGTTCGGCGTCGCCCGACCCACGAAGGCCGATGTGCGCTCGCTGCTCGGTCTGTCGGCCTGGTACTCCGGCGGCGAAGCCATCGCCAAACTGCTGCTCGCGAGTGACGCCGTCATTCTCGGCATCCTCGTCTCCCCGGGCGCGGTGGCGGCGTATGTGCTGACCGGCCATGCCGCCCGGCTGGCCGTCAATGTGCACTTGCTCGCGGCGGGTGGCGCGACGCCGGGAATCGGCGGCGTCATCGGCAAGCAACAGATGGAGAAGGCTGCCCGGCTGCGCTACGAGCTGCTGGCAGTCACGTGGGCGTTCGCCGCATCCGTGGGCGGCACGATCCTCCTGTGGAACCGGTCGTTCCTGTCGCTGTGGGTCGGCTCCGTGAATTACGCCGGGCCGCTGGTCAACCTGTTCATTGTGCTGATCATGACGCAGACCGCGCTGATCCGCAGTGACTCGTTCATCATCGACGCGACCCTGCAGCCGCGCCGGCGCGTCATCGTGGCCGCGGCGACCGCTGTCATCACCATCGTGCTCGCCACACTCCTCACGTGGCGCTTCGGCATGATCGGCCTGTGTATCGGGATGTTCGCCGGTCGCCTGACCCAGAGCATCGCATACCCGGTGCTGGCGCATTCCTGCCTCAAGAGCGCCAACGCGCCGCGCATCGCGACGTTCATCCGGCCGCTGATCGTGTTGACGCTGCTGTTCGCGGGGTGCGCCTACCTCGGCCAGTACCTCGTCGTGGACCACTGGGCGGTGTGGGTGCTGGGCGTCGCCGCGACGTTCGCGTTGACCCTGGGGGCCGCGGTGCTCAGCGGGTTGCCGGCGGAGTATCGCCGTACCGTACTCGGGCGCGTGCGCGAGCTGGCCCGGTTGTCACGATGACCGCCACCGCGCTGACGCCGGCGCTGGCAGCCGCTCGACAGCGGCCGGCCGCCACATCCGTGACGACCACGATTATCTGCCTGGCGTTTTATCTGTTCATCCTCTCGATCCCATTCGAGTTCTCCGATCGCGACGCGACGTCGTTCCCCATCGAGATCCCGACCGCCGTGGGCGCACTCTTCCTGGCGACCACGTTCCTCGCACCCGCCGCGAGTTTCGGCCGCTTCACGCGCGCCGCTCGCTGGTTCCTTCTCTACCTCTATGCATTCCTGGTGGCGGCCGCGATCAGCGGTCGCGACCACGTCGCGACCGTTGCCAACGGCGCGGACTACTGGACCGAAGTCTCCAAGATGTTTGCCTCGCTGGTCGAGTTGTTGTTGATCTTCTGTGTCGGTCGCAATCTGATGCGGTCACGCGCCGTGACGGAACGGGCGCTCGCCACATTCGCGCTGGCTTGCATCGTGCGCGGGGCGATGCCGTTTCTCGGGATTCTCACCACGGTGCATAAGGTCCAAACCGGCGGCGAGCGGATTTCAGCGCTGGGCCAGAACTCGAACCACGCCGCCATGATTCTGGGAGCGGGCCTGATCGTCATGGTGGGCCTTGCGTTCGGCCACTACCGGAAGGCTTGGTGGCGCAAGCCCGTCATCGGAGCTGTACTCATTGGATTCCTCGCGTACGCGGTCGCCAACACCGGGTCACGCGGCGGCCTCCTCGCGGTCGCGCTCGGGATTCTCGCGTTTCTGTTCCAGAGCGGCAAACTTGTGCACCTGGTGCGCAACCTGGCGCTCGCCGTTCTGCTCATCGGTGCGATCGCCTTCGCCTCCTATAACTCGGAAGTCATGCGGAACCGGTTCGAGGACACGCTCCACACCGGCACGCTGACGGGACGCGAGCTGATCTATCCCGCCGTGGTCGGGATGATCATCGACCGACCGTTCTTCGGATGGGGACCGGCGAACAACAAGTACGAGCTCGGACGGCGGTTGGAGGAGCGCGTGCGCCGCCGGCGGGGCACCCACAACTCTGTCCTCGAGGTACTGAGCGCCACGGGCGTCGTTTCCGCGATTCCCTTTCTGATGGGGACCTGGCTCTGCTTCCTGAGTGCCTGGCGGGCACGCAAGGGCCCCGACGGCACATTGCCGCTGGCCCTCGCCGTCACTGCCATGGCGTCGAATATGAGCGGCGACTGGTTCATGACACCGCTCTTTTGGTTTGCTCTGGCCTACGCCCAGGCCGGTGAAGACCACGCCACAGACGCCGCAGCCCTCGCCCAACCGCACAATACTGGTCTATACGGGCGTAACGTGACGCCCGCGCAGATGTAACGGAGCTGCTACAAAGACCGCCGGTCTCACACTGGTATACGGCATAACCGTGCGCTGCTCAAGAGGTTGCGGCGCAGCACTGTCCGCACGCGTCCTGCTCTGCGGCAGTGGGGAGACCTCGAAAAGACGGGATGCTGATCACCTTGTCGGGCTTGGATGGGGCTGGGAAGTCGACGCTGATCCAGGGGCTGCGCGCGGCTCTGGAGGAGCGCGGTGTACCCGTCGCGGTCCTGCACCTCGACCACGACGTCGGCGTCTACGCGGCGCTGCGCAAAGTGCGCGACGGTGGCGTGAGCGCGGCGGTTGCGCAACCGGCAGACACGAACCCATCACTCGCGCGCCGGATTCGCAACGCCGTCGTCTGGAGCAAGGTACTGCGACGCCTGATCTACCCGATCGACGTCATCGTGTTGCTCTGCTATCGCGCCTACATCGAGGGGATTCAGCGACGCATTCTCGTCATGGACCGCTACCACTACGACACCCTGGTGGACGTTTGGAGCGAGAGCCGCTGGGGCCGGCTCTGGACGCGCCTGCTCAGGTTCTTCACGCCAACGCCGGCGTTGCCGATCCTCGTGGAGACGCGTCCCGAAGTGGCCTTCGCCCGGAAGCAGGAATACTCGCTGCCCTACCTGCGTGATCGCTGGAATACGTACATCCGCGTGTTCGGACGGGTGCCGAACGCCGTGAAGCTCCGCAATGACGATCCCGGCAGCGCACGCGACGATCTGCGCCGCATTGCGATGGAGCGGACGGGAGCCGCGCAACCTGACCGCGCCGGCGCTCCGATCCGCGTGCTGATGATCACGAGCGAATGGCCCGTTCCCGACGGGCGCCCGCGCACCACGTTTTTCATCAAACGCCAGGTCGAGTTTCTGCAGGCGGCGGGCGTTCACGTCGACGTATTCCACTTCAAGGGCGCCGGCAAAGCGTGGAATTACGTCAAGGCGTGGCTCGAAGCGAAACGACGCGTCCGGCGCGGCAACTATGACCTCGTGCACGCCCAGTTCGGCCAGAGCGGCGTGCTGGCATTACCGAAACGGCTACCGCTGGTGGTCACCTTCCGCGGCGACGATCTCCAGGGCATCGAGGACGCATCCGGGCGTCTCACGATCGGGGGCCGGCTGCTCAAGCTCGCCTCCCAATTCGTGGCGCGCCGCGCCGACGCGACCCTCGTCGTGTCCGAGCATATGACGCGCTTCGTGCCGCCGCCGGTGCGTGCGCATGTCATTCCCTCGGGACTCGACCTGAGCCTGTTTCGCCTGATTCCGCAGGACGAGGCGCGCCGCCACTTGGCCCTGCCCGCCGACAAGCGGCTCGTGCTGTTCGCGGGAGATCCGGCCCTGCCCCGCAAACGGTATTGGCTCGCGAAGGCCGCACTCGATCTGGTGGATCCGTCGCTCGGTGCCGAGCTGGTCGTGGCGTGGGGAGCGCCGCACTCGGACATCCCGTTCTACATGAACGCGTGCGACGCGCTGGTCTTCACGTCCATGCAAGAGGGATCGCCCAACGTCGTGAAGGAGGCCCTCGCCTGCGATCTCCCGGTGGTCTCGGTGGCCGTGGGTGATGTGCCGCTGCGTCTGCAGCGCATCGCCGGATGCGAGCTCTGCGCCGACGATCAGCCGGCCACGATTGCGCGTGCACTGGAGCGCGTTCTGCGCCAGCGCCGGCGCGTCGCCGGGCGGGAAGCGGTCCAGGAATTGGATGAACGGCGCCTGACGCAGGACGTGATCGCTATTTACCGTTCCGTGCTGACTCGACAGCAACCCTGGACGCAGGCCATGCATGCCACCGATGCCATTTCGTAAGCGGCGGGTCCTCGTCCTCGACGGACACACCAATCAGGCGCTCGCCTGCGCGCGCTCGCTGGGACGCGCCGGCGCGACCGTGTTCGTCGCCAGCCCGGTGCGCCGCCCCCTCGCCGCCTGGTCGCGCTACTGCCGCGCCTCATTCCACCAGTCCGGCGACAGCGTCGCGGCTCTGGCCGATGTGCGCGAGTGGGCTCGCGCGCAAGGAGTCCACGTCGTCTTGCCGCAGCGCGAGCGCACCTGCCTGATGTTGAACACCGAGCGTCACGACTGGGAACGCTGGGGGATGCGGCTTGGGTGCGGTCCGACGGACATGCTGCTACGCGCCTTCGACAAAGCGCGCACGCTGACATTCGCGCAAGCGTGCGGCGTGCGCATCCCACCCACGGAGTTCCCCACGTCTCTCGCTGAGGCCCGCGCGGCCGCGGCTGCCGTGGGATACCCGTGCATCGTCAAACCGCGGTTGAGCGACTACTGGGACGGCGACCGCTACGTAGCGGCGCACGGCGCGGAATACGTACGCGCCGAGGCCGATCTCGACGCGACCGTGCTCGCGTGCCGGCAGGGCACGCTGTGGCCGCTGATCCAGGGCGTGGTGGGCGGCCGCGGCAAGGGCGTGTTTGCGCTGTACGACCGCGGCACACCCGTCGTCTGGTTCGCGCACGAGCGGCTCCGCGATGTCCGGCCCTCGGGCTCGGGCAGCAGTCTCCGGCGGTCGATCCCGGTGGAGCCCCGCCTGCGCGAGCCGTCGCTGCGGCTGCTCGCCGCGATGGGCTGGCATGGACCCGCCATGGTAGAGTTCCGCGATGACGGCGAGGGTGAGCCGTGCCTCATGGAGGTCAACGGCCGGTTCTGGAGCTCGCTAGCGCTCGCCGTCGCCGCCGGCGTCGATTTCCCGGCGCTGTGGACTGCGCTGCTCGGCGATATGCCCGTCCACGCACCGGCAGACTACAGATCCGGCGTCACGCTGCGATGGCTGTGGGGCGACGTGAAGCGCGCGCTCTACATCCTGGACGGTCCGCCTCCCGGTTGTCCTGTCCCCTACCCCAGCTGGTCGAAAGGCTTCTGGGAAATCCTGGGACCGCAGCCGCCCGGCACCGCGAGCGAAACGTGGAGTTGGGACGACCCGTGGCCAAGCGTCGGCGAATGGGTGCAGGGCGGTGCTGAGCTCGGTCGCGTCGTGCGAGAGCGGCTGGCGCACCGCGGAGCGACTGTGCAGCAACGCCTGCCCATTCCTCCGTCCGTGCCCCTGGCGGCGCCCACGCCCACGGCTGGCCCGGCCTCGTCGAGCCCGGGTGCCGAGACGGTCGTGGTGGCCCAGGCATGACCACGCGCGCGGGGGGGGGGCCGCTGCCCACTGTGACGGTGATTGTGCCGTGTCGTAACGAGGAGCGCTTCATTGCGCGCTGCCTCGACTCCATCCTCTCGACCACGTACCCGCGGGATCGCCTGGAAGTGCTGGTCGTGGATGGCGAGAGCGAGGACGGCACGCGGGCCATTCTCACCGAGTACATGACCCGCTATCCGATGGTGCGCGTGCTCGACAACCCGGGGCGCATTCAGCCGGTGGCCCTGAACGTCGGCATTCGGGCCGCGGCCGGCGAGATCATTGTGCGCATGGACGCCCACGCGCTGTACCCGCAGAACTACATCGGGGACCTGGTGGCGGCGCTCGTCGAAACCGGCGCCGACAACGTGGGCGGTGTGATCGTTACGACGCCCGCCACCGAAACGGCCGTGGGCCGCGCCATCGCGTTCGCGCTGTCGCACCCGTTTGGCGTCGGCAACGCCTACTTCCGCATCGGCGTGCGCCAATCGCGCTGGGTGGACACGGTGGCGTTCTTCTGTTGCCGCCGGGAGACGTTCCAGCGAGTGGGCCTGTTCGACGAACACCAGCGCGACGAGGACAGTGAGTTCAACGCCCGCTTGATCAAGCACGGCGGCCGTGTATTGCTCGTTCCCAAGGTTGTGTCGTACTACTACGCGCGTGAAACGCTGCGCCAGGTCGCGCGCATGTACTACCAGTACGGCTATTCCAAGCCTCTCGTCATCGGAAAACTGGGCCGCGTGCCCACGTTGCGGCAGCTCGTCCCGCCGATTTTCCTCCTGTCGCTCGTGGTAGGCGCTCTCCTCACCCCCTGGATGCACTCGGCGCGTGCGGTGCTCCTGGGGCTGGCCGTGACGTACGTCGTCAGCGCGATCGGATTCGCCATCGGCGCGGCACGCAAGTCGGGCCTCCGGACCATCGCGACACTCGCGCTGGTCTTTCCCATCGTCCATTTCAGTTACGGCATCGGCTATCTGCGGTCCGTAATCGAATTCCTGCGAGGATCGCGCCGGGCGTGGCCGGCCAGTCTCCCGCTGTCACGCTGACGGCGGCCTTCGCCTATCACGACGTGACCGACGACCCCCGGGACTCGGGGTTCTTAGGTCCCGGTGCCCTCGTGTACAAACACGATTGGGCGACCTTCGCACGGCACCTGGATGCACTCGCGGGCGCGGCACTGCCTGCCGAGCTGGTCACGACAATCGACTTCACGACGCCGGGCCGGCGGCTGTTGCTGACGTTTGACGATGGGGGGCATAGCGCGGTCGCGATCGGCGATGAGCTGTGCCGCCGCGGATGGCTCGGCCACTTTTTCATCATCACCGGGCAAATCGGAGCGCCGGGGTTCCTCGATGCGGCGCAGATCCGCTACCTGCGCGGCTGCGGGCATATCATCGGCAGTCACTCGCACACGCACCCCGATATCTTCCGCGAGCAGACCTGGGATCAGATGATGACGGAGTGGCGCATCAGCTGCGACCGCCTGGCCGATCTGCTCGGTGAGCCGTGCACCGTCGCCGCCGTGCCAGGCGGGGACATCTCGCCCATGGTGCTCGCCTCCGCGGGCCCCTCCGGCTTGCGCTACGTCTTCACCTGCGAGCCGACCCGCACCGCCGAGCTGATCGACGGCTGTTGGACGGTCGGACGGTTCTCCCCGAAGACCACGACCCCGGCGGCGCGTATCGCTCAGCTGGCGCGGTTCAATGGGTGGGGCCGGGCGATGCTGGTGCGCCGGGTCAAAAACTTCGTGCGGGCGGCGCTTCCCGGGCCGTACCGCTACTACGTGCAGCGGCAGAGCCAAAGACCCATCGCAAAGGTTACGTAGACAAAAGAACCCATCCCCCCAAGCGGAGGGATGGGTTCTTTCACCTTGCCGACGTCTAGTTGCTTACGGTCACCGTGACGCCCGCGGAGGTCGTTGCGTGACCAACAGCATCCCGCGCGACCGCCGTAAGCGTGTAGGTCCCGTTCGCCGCCCCGTGCGAATCCCACGACAGCCAATACTTGGTGGGACCGGTGATGCCGTCGCCGCTCGCACCATCCTGGGTGACCGGCGCGCCGATGTTCTGGCCGTTCAGCTGGAACTGCACGCTCGCGACGGCGCGATCGTCGACCGCGGTCGCGGTGAGCGTCACGGTCCCCGTCAGCGACGTGCTGCCCGAGATACCGGGTGAGAACAGGGACACGATCGGCGGCGCCACGTCGGGCAACGGGTTGGGGTGATGCGCCTGCCAATTGGCCACCGCATCGTTCCAGTACTGCAGACCCGCGGCCCCCGTCATGATCGTGAAGCAGGGCTGGCCGTTGAAGGTGGTGGGCAGCGTCTCCGGATACGACCCGGAGCCCAGCCACACCATCACGTTGTTCTGGCAACCCGCCAGCTTGCCGGGGGGCGGCGCCATCCACATCTGCGCGCCGTTCCCTTCCTTGGACGGGCCGTCCGTGCGGAAGACGTTGTTGATGAGCACGAGGCTCGGTCCGGTGCTGCTCCACTTCCAGAACGCATTGTGATTCGGCACGACGCCCGAATACGCGCCGTCGACGCTCTGCAAGCGCAGCAGCGAGTTGCTGATGGTGATGATCTTGCCCGTTCCGTCCGGATTCCCCGAATACGGCTGCGCGCTCATGGCATCATAGCAGCCGTCGAGGAACGTGGAGTCGACCGTTCCGGGGTTATCGAAATCGTCCTCGATGCAGTCGTCGCGGCTGTACTTGATGTGGACGTTGCGAATGCTCCAGCCGCTGTCGGGCTGCGTATCGAAGCTGATGCCGTCTCCGTACGAAAAGACGGTGAGGTTCTCGATACGAATCCCGTTCGCGCTGCTCCCGCTGCCGGGGATCATCCCGTACTTGTCGTGCATCGTGCTCCAGTCGGTCGACGGCGGGTACTGGCCGAGGATTTCGCCGCCGGACCAGCAGATGCCAAACCCGCCACCCACGCGTACCGGGACGTTGACCGATGGATCGACCAGGAACTGCGCGGTGGTCGCGTCCATCTTGGTGGACCCGGCGAGACTCCCCGCGTCGTACGTCGAGGTGCGCAACCCGCTCAGCGAAACGTTCGGACCCGGCTGAGACAGGCACGCGCCGGTCGGGGGCGGTGGCGGCGTCGTCACTGTAATGGCCGCGGTATCAGCCTTTCCTTCACTCGTGGCGCTCACGTTTGCCGAACCGCTGGCCACGCCGGTCACGAGCCCGTTGCCGCTGACGGTGGCGACGGACGTATTGCTGCTCGCCCACGTGATCGTGCGACCGGTCAACAGGTTGCCGTTCGCATCCCGGAGTGTGACGGTCAGCTGTGAGGTGAGTCCGACGAATACCGTCGCCGACGCCGGGCTGATGACGACCGAGGCCACCGGCTGCACGCCGGACGTCACGGTCACGGCCGCGGTATCCGCCTTCCCTTCACTCGTGGCGATCACGTTTGCCGAACCGACGGCGACGCCCGTGACCAGGCCACTCCCATTGACGGTCGCGATGGACGCACTGCTACTGGTCCACGTGATGGTCCGGCCGGTCAGCGTGTTGCCGTTCGCGTCCCGCAGCGTCGCGGTCAGCTGGGAGGTGAGTCCGGCCACGACGGTCGCGGACGCCGGGCTGATGACGACCGAGGCCACCGGGATGGCGCTGACGGTCACCGCGGCGGTATCCGCCTTCCCTTCACTCGTGGCGATCACGTTTGCCGAACCGACGGCGACGCCCGTGACCAGGCCACTCCCACTGACGGTCGCGATGGACGGACTGCTACTGGTCCACGTGATGGTGCGGCCGGTCAGCGTGTTGCCGTTCGCGTCCCGCAGCGTCGCAGTCAGCTGGGAGGTGAGTCCGGCCACGACGGTCGCGGACGCCGGGCTGATGGTGACCGAAGCAACCGGCAGGACGGTGGCGCTGACGGTAAGAGTCGCACTGCCGGTTACACCTTCACTGGTCGCTCGGATCGTCGCGGTGCCGGCAGCCAACGCGGTCGCCAAGCCGTTGGCGTCCACGCTCGCGACCGACGTGTTGGAGCTCGACCAGGACATGACACGGCCACCCAGCGCGGTGCCGGTCGAATCGAGCGGCACGGCGACAAATTGGATTGTGCCCCCGACGCTCGCGCCCGCGGACGCCGGAATCACGACCACCGACGCGATCGCTGCAGCCGTAGATGTCACGTCGACCGCCGCGGTGTCGGTCATCCCGTTTGTGGTATCGGTCGCGACGACTTTGTAGTGGCCCGCCTGCCCGCCGGCTCGGAAATGTCCCTTGTGCATGCCGTTGCCGTTGCTCACCGTGGAGTCGGCAATGGTCCCGCCCGTAGCACTCCAGTCGACGGCGACGGCGACCGTATCGTTGACGTCGGTGATCCCGAAGACGTAGAAATCCGTGGACTGATTGACCGCGAGGCTCACGAGCGGCGGGAGAATCACGAGTCTGGCGAGGTTGCTGGCATCTGTCGGTATGACACGCAAGCAACCAAATATAATCGCAACGGCGATGACCGCAGCCGCGGGCGCACGACGGGGCCACAGGCGGGCCAGGCGCGACGAGAGCTTGTGCTTGAAGGTCATGGTCGTTCCAATTCGTTATGGGTTGAAGAACTCGTCCATGTCGGGCGCCGTCGCGGCCGCGCCTGGGTAATTCGTGACGCCCAGGCTCTTCAGGATCAGCCGCAGTGTGGCTTCGTGCTGGTACAGCGTCGTCGACTGATAGCCGACCTTCGACTTGGAGCTGACGGCCACCCACACGACCCGGCCGCCACCATGCGTGTTGTCGCCGCCCGACTCGTCGAATACGACGATCAGGAGACCATCATTCTGGAACGTGGCGTTGGCGAGCAGCGGCCCGATGTTCGTCCGCAGCCAGTTGTCGGCCGTCGTCAACGAGCAGTCGTGCGCGTCGTTGCAGAGGTTCGGCACGATGTTCGAGAACGCGGGCAGGGTGCCGTTCGCCAGATCGGTGGCGAACTGCGTGAATGGTACGTTGTTGCACCCCTGGCCCGTCGGATCGTTCGCCACGTCCGACAACAGCGCGAAGACATTGTGCTTGCGGGCGTAGTTCCCCGTATCGCCGCCGAGATAGCAGGCGTTGGGAATGCTCTCGTTGTAGGACTTCCACGTCTTCCCGCCAGCCACGAGACTGCGCACGATGTTCGGTACGTTCTCGATTACCGAGGAGCCGTCATCGTTCGTCAGGATCTGCCCCGTCGCCAACTGGAAGTAGTTCCCGATGGACGGATGCGTGTTGGCGTAGTACTGCGTCGCTAGCCCGTACTGCGCGGCCAGGCCCATCAGGTACGGCATGTTCGAGCTGTTGACCGACGAGTAGTCGGTGTTCTCTTCGGTCACCACGAAGACGTGGCCGAAGCGCGAGGTCCCCGGCGGCGTCACCGTGATCGCGGATGTGCCGCTCTTTGTTTCGCTCGTCGCGGTAATCGTCGCCGAGCCCGCTGCGACGGCCGTGACGAGACCGCTGCCGTTGACTGTCGCGGCGGCCGTGTTGTTACTCGACCACGTCACGGTCCGTCCGACCAGCGCGTTGCCGTTGGCATCCCGCGGCGTGGCCGTGAGCTGCAGGCTGCTGCCCGTCGAGACGCTGGCGGAGGCCGGCGTCACGCTCACCGACGCGACGGGCAGATGCACGACGGTGATCGCCGACGTGCCGCTCTTTCCTTCGCTCGTCGCCGTGATCGTCGCCGAACCAGCCGCGACGCCGGTCACGAGTCCGCTGTTGTTCACCGTCGCGGCCGCCGTGTTGTTGCTCGACCACGTCACGGTCCGGCCGAAGAGCTGCGTCCCGTTCGAGTCCCGGGGCGTCGCCGTGAGTTGCAGCGTCTGCCCCTCGTTGATGGTCGACGAGGCGGGGGAGACACTCACCGTCGCCACCGGAGCGGGCGGCGCGGAGCCGCTGAGCCCGAAGTTGCAAACGGTGTGGGCACCCGACAGCGCGGTCAGCGACCAGTTGCCGAGCGATGTCACGGCGCTTTGCTCGCTGCGGAACGCGTACCCGCTGCCGATGGTCTGCTCGCTGCCGCCCGACGGCGTGACGTACGCCGAGTAGGTGTGACTCGAGAGGTCGACGACGATGCGGAAGTGATAGCTCGTGCCGGAGCTGTACGGGATCGCGTTGTCCGCGGCATACGTCCCGCCGTTACGGGCGTCGATGGTGCCGCTCGAGTTGAAGCGGATGATCACCGCCAAATCCGTGTAGGCCGCAGCTGCGCTCTGTGACAAGCCGGTCACGGCATCGATTCCCGAAGCGTTCGGCGTGGCATCGAAGGCCGCCGTGAAGCTTCCGGATTGGCTGTCGAATGTGGCGTTCTGGAAAGCGCTCGTGCTGGTCGTGCACGAC
>DASZCG010000340.1:0-1679 GCA_035943355.1 Gemmatimonadales bacterium | reverse complement strand
ACTTTATCCAGCGCGTCCAGCGCCTGTCCCTGCCGGGCCGCTTGCGCTCGGTGGTCGCGCCCCTGCTCGCCGTCATGCGTCCTGTCCTTCGCCAAAACTCCGTGCGGCACGCAAGTGGTTGATTCTTAGCCGCTCATCTGGAGACCATCATCGTTCCATGATGACCACGCTGCTCCACCTCCTTCGACTGTTCCCGTTCCTCTGCGGCGGCCACCGCCAGGTCGCCCTGGAGAACATCGCCTTGCACCACCAGCTCTCCGTCTACAAGAGGACGATGCCCCGGCCGAAGTTGCGCAGCAGCGATCGGCTCTTCTGGGTCGCACTCTCCAAGGTGTGGATCGGCTGGAGGCAGGCCCTCGTCATCGTGTCGCCCGATACCGTCCTGCGGTGGCAGCGGCGCCGCTTCCGTCTGTACTGGACCAAACTCTCCGGTCGCCCCTCGGCCGGACGCCCGCCCGTCACCCGCGAGATCCGTGCCCTTGTCTTGCGAATCGCTCAGGCCAATCCTCTCTGGGGCGCTCCCAGAATCCATGGCGAACTCTTGAAGCTGGGCCTCGACGTCGCCGAGCGCACCGTCTCCCGGCTGATGCCAAAGCGGTCGAGGCCACCCTCCCAGACGTGGCGAACATTCCTGACCAACCACGTCCAGGACCTCGTCTCGATCGATTTCTTCACCGTTCCTACCGTGCACCTGCGCGTGTTCTTCGTCCTGGTCGTGCTCGCCCACCATCGCCGGCGCGTCCTCCACTTCAACGTCACCGAGCATCCCTCCGCCGCCTGGACAGCGCAGCAGATTGTCGACGCCTTCCCGGAAGACTCCGCTCCGTTGTATCTCCTCCGCGATCGCGACCAAGTCTACGGCGACTCGTTCCGGCGACGCGTCAAGAGCATGCGGATTCAGGAAGTGCTGACCGCCGCCCGAAGTCCCTGGCAGAACCCCTTCGCGGAGCGGCTCATCGGTTCGGTCCGCCGCGAGTGCCTGGATCATGTCCTCGTGCTGAACGAGAGGCACCTCCGCCGCGTCCTGACCCAGTACTTCGCGTACTATCACGGCGCGCGGACTCACCTCTCGCTCGACAAGGACGCGCCCGATATGCGACCCATCCAGCGGCCCGAGGTGGGCGCGATTGTGGCGACTCCCGAAGTCGGTGGCCTGCACCATCGCTACGCTCGGCGGGCGGCCTGAGTCGAGTCAGCCCGAGCCGGTCGCCACGCTCGGGACCATCGTTCCGTCAGGTCGCTCGCCGCCCCACCCGCTGCTCCGCGTCCTTCCCTGATGGGCCCGACGATCCCAACCTCCGGCCGCCGCCTGCCACCGACCCTCTGGCTTGACTCTCGATTGACTCTCCGGGCGTTCCTTGATCTGTCGCGAGAGAATCGTCACGAGAGAATCGGCTCTCGTCGAGTCGGATCAGGTTTTGGCGAAGGACAAGGCGGGTGAGAACACGGACCGTGTCCCACAACAACGTGCCGTCGGTGGGCCAATGGATATTCGTCTCGACGACCATCGTGTCGGAGCGCAGCATGACGCCGTTCTCGATGCCGTCGTGAATAGCGCCCTGAATCAGCAGTTCGTTGATGCGTTCGATCATCTTGGGGGTGAGACGGTTATGAGCGCGGTGGAAGGCCGAGTGTTTCGGAACAGGGCTGCTGTAAAAGCGCGTGAACATGCGCAAGGT